>CABUTN010000007.1 GCA_902494565.1 uncultured Collinsella sp.
CTTAATGTGTTCGGCTGAGATCGGAAATCAACCAGGTTCGAATCCATGCAGCGGCGACATAAAAGAAAAGCCCCCGTTGCCGGGAGCTTCAATCTCAAATGGTGCGGCGTATAGGATTCGAACCTATGACGTTCTGATTCGTAGTCAGACCCTCTATCCAGCTGAGGTAACGCCGCGACTTGTTGATTATTATGCACATGGACTGAATAATCGTCAAGCGTTTTTCAAAAAAAGTTATTGAATTTGATTTTTACTCATTTTAATCACTTGATGCGATCTTCGACGCATCGCGATATAAAAAAGCCCCCGTTTCCGGAGGCTTAAAACTCAATTGGTGCGGCGTATAGGATTCGAACCTATGACGTTCTGATTCGTAGTCAGACCCTCTATCCAGCTGAGGTAACGCCGCAACGCACGGATTATTATGCACGTGACCCCTCGATGGGTCAAGCGACAATTTGGAAAAATTTTACGGAGTGCTGATTAAGACGCCCGCGCCTCGACTGAGGTTCGAATCCATGCGGTGTTGCCATAAAAGAAAAGCCCCGTTGCCGGAGGCTTTAAGTTCGATTGGTGCGGCGTATAGGATTCCGCGCATCCGCTGCGCGGATCCGCACCGGCTTCGCCCGCTTGCCGGCGCGCTCGCCCGCGGGCTAAAAACGCTCCGCGTTTTCTTGACGCCCGCGCCTCGACCGAGGTTCGAATCCATGCAGCGGCGACATAAAAGAAAAGCCCCCGTCGCCGGAGGCTTTCAATTTCAATTGGTGCGGCGTATAGGATTCGAACCTATGACGTTCTGATTCGTAGTCAGACCCTCTATCCAGCTGAGGTAACGCCGCAGCTCAAGACATATAAAACCACTTTAGCTTATTGGAGTCAAGCACAATCTCAAACTTTTTTGTGGAACGCAGTTTTGTCATGCTGCTCCGCATATACCGCCGTTCCCCGTACGATCGATTGGCTTTTCGATCACGTCAAACTTAGCATCAAGTTCCCTCAGGAGCGATCTCACCCGCTGGGCACAATCATAATCGGCAAACGAGATGCTCAGCATGCGCGCGACCTGGTTGGAAGTCCCAACTCCATAGAAGTGCTCCAGCGCCACAAGCCCCTCGTGCGCCACAAACGTCTCGACCACATGCGGCGACTCCTCGTAGCACCATTGCGTCAACGGTCCCTCGCTCGTCTGTCGAACCACCAGGCCGCCCATGCCAGACGGCTCACACGTTACAAGCAGGTACTCCCCGCCCTCGTCGCTCTCAAACAAAACCACCCGATCATCAAACAGCTCCATCGCGTCCCCTTTCTCTCGCTCTTATTTAGCAAAAGCATAGCAGGTAGATGGCTGTATACAGAACAGTTGTTCGTGTGTTTTCTATTGAGCTGTCCGCACAGCATGGTATGGACCTGCGCACGAAATAGGGCGCCCCCGAAGGAGCGCCCTTGCATATCCCCTATGCAGCCAAGTTACGCGACCGGCTCGATCTTCTCGAGACCGCCCATGTAAGGACGCAGAACCTCAGGAATCGTGATGGTGCCGTCGGCGTTCTGGTAGTTCTCCAGAATGGCGGCCATGGTGCGGCCGGCCGGCAGGCCGGAACCGTTGAGAGTGTGCAGGTAGCGCGAACCCTTGAAGTTCTCGGGGTCGCGATACTTGATGTTGGCGCGGCGAGCCTGGAAGTCACCGCAGTTGGAGCAGGAGCTGATCTCCTTGTAGGCGTTGTAGCTCGGCAGCCAGACCTCGACGTCGTAGGTCTGACGGGCAGAGAAGCCCAAGTCGCCGGTGCACAGGCTAATCACGCGATACGGAAGGCCCAGCTGCTGCAGCAGGTACTCGGCCTCGGCGGTCATGCTCTCGAGCTCCTCGTCGGACTCCTCCGGTTTAGCGAACTTGACCATCTCGACCTTGTCGAACTCGTGCTGACGGATGATGCCGCGGGTGTCGCGGCCGGCGGAACCGGCCTCCTCACGGAAGCAGGGGGTGAAGGCGGTGTAGCGGCGCGGCAGGGTGTCGGCATCGAGGACCTCGCCGGCGTGCAGGTTGGTGAGCACGACCTCGGCGGTGGGGATCAGGAAGTTGTCACCCGAGACGTGATAGGCGTCGTCCTCGAACTTGGGCAGCTGACCCGTGCCAAACATGGTCTGACGCTTGACGACGATGGGCGGCCACCACTCCTTAAAACCACGGCTGGTGTGCGTATCGAGGAAGAAGTTGATGAGGGCGCGCTCCAGGCGGGCGCCGGCGCCACCGAGAACGGTAAAGCGGCTGCCGGAGAGCTTGTTGCCACGCTCGAAGTCGAGGATGTCCAGATCGGTGCCCAGATCCCAGTGCGGCTTAAAGTCGAAGTCGAACTCGCGCGGGGTGCCCCAGCGGCGACGCTCGATGTTCTCGTCCTCGTCCTTACCGTACGGGGTGGCATCGCACGGAATGTTGGGCAGGTGAGCCATGAAGCCGTACTGCTCCTGCTCGAGAGCGGTGCGGCGCTCGGCCAGACCGTCAATCTTCTCGTTGACGGCGCGCACGGCCTCCTTGGCGGCCTCGGCCTCGTCCTTCTTGCCCTCCTTCATCAGGGCGCCGATCTTCTTGGACTCGGCATTGCGCGTAGCCTGGAGCTCCTCGACCTCGGTGATGACGGCACGGCGCTCGTCGTCGAGCTCAAAGAACTTCTCGCGATCCCAAGACGTCTGGCGGTTAGCCATGGCGACATCGATGGCATCGGGGTTCTCGCGAACAAACTTGATATCAAGCATTAGATCCTCCGGCGATATACATTCCATTTAGGTTGCAACCTTGTACATGTATGGGCAAGTATATACTTATGAGCGTTTACGACCCAACTCAACTACGCAAGAAGGCACCCAATGGACGCAGTTTTTTCCTTTTTGTTTGGCACCCGCACCGGTTTTGCCATCCTTTTCGCCGGCGGCATCCTGTTATTTGCGATTCTTGCCTTTGTAATGGAGAAGCGTACCCATAAGATGTACGTCGACCGCGGACCCAAGTCCGAGGATGAAGAAGACAGCTTCTGGGACTAACCTGCCAAAAAGGGACAGGTTTATTTTGGTCTGTTTTATCTGGGCAAACGCAAGCGCCCCGCAACTGGAATTGAGCCAGTTGCGGGGCGCTTTTCACTAAAAGGACAAAACCGCAGGAAAAACCTGCCAAAATAAACCTGTCCCTAAATGGCAGGTTTTACTGGAGAGTTGCGTCGATTGCCTTGACCAGGGCGCTGCGCATGCCGGCGTCCTCGAGCGCAACGACGCCCTTGATGGTGGCACCACCGGGCGAGCATACGGCATCCTTCATCGCCGCAGGATGCTGGCCAGTTGCAAGCTGCAGCTTTGCCGTACCCAGCACCATCTGGCTCACAATGCGATAGGCATCGGCACGCGGGATACCGTGCTTGACCGCCGCATCGCTCAGGGCCTCGATTGCCATAGCGACAAATGCCGGAGCGCAACCACCCACCGTGCCGCCCACAAACAGCAGGCTCGTATCGAGCTCGACCACCGCACCGAGCTTGCCAAGCAGATCAAGCACCACTGTGCTCTGCTCATCACTAAGCGTGGAAGCCTTCTCACAAGCGATGACGCCCTCGCCCACCGAAACCGGTGTGTTGGGCACCGTCGAGATATGCGCGACGCCCGGCAGGACCTGCTCCCACTTGGCACTGTCCCAGGTCCAGGCAACCGACAGAACGACCTTTTTGGCAAGAGCATCCTTGAGCGGGGCGAATATCTTCTCGATCATGTACGGTTTGACCGCAGCGACCACGATATCGGATGCGGCGACAACCTCGGCAGCATCGTGGCAGGCGACCATGCCGCGTGCCTCGCAGCGCTCAACCAGTGCGTCGTAGCGACCCGCGCAGGCGCACATGTCGCTCGCAGCTACACCGGCAGCGATCCAGCCATCGGCCATAGCGCTCGCCATATTGCCAAAACCGACAAATCCAATCTTCATATCTCATAGTCCTTTCAGACACATTCCTCAAAACGAAAGGTATTGTCCCACGCCATTGTTTCGTATTGCCGACCTATTTGTGATACGGCTCGCCACGACTGATCTTGCAGGCACGGTAAATCTGCTCTAGCAGCACCACACGCGCCAGGTTATGCGGCAAGGTAATGCGTCCAAAGCTGAGCATCTCGTCGGCGCGGGCGCGCACGTCATCGCTCACGCCGTCCGAACCGCCGATTACAAAGGCAATGTCGCTGCTGCCTCGCAGCATAAGATCGTCGAGCCGCGCCGAGAGCTCCTCACTCGAACGCTCCTTGCCCTCGATAGCTAGCAGGATCACATGCGCCCGAGACGGCAATGCAGCAAGAATTGCCGCCCCCTCCTTGTCGCGTGCGGCATCCACGCCGCCCGCCTTAGCCGGGTCGATATCGGCCACCTCGCGGATATCAACCTTGGCATAGGCACCTAGGCGCTTGGTGTACTCAGCGCACGCGTCCTTCCAAAAGCGCTCCTTGAGCTTACCGACGCAAACGACGGTGTATTTCACGCGCGTCTACTCCTTCGAATCGTTTTGAACTTTGCCGGCGGCCAGCATCTGCTCGAACATCGAGGCCGACTGCGAAAAGTCGCTCGGCAGCACGACCGTCGAGGTTTTACCCGTGCGAGCGAACTCCGTCATCATCTCGGACCACTGCGTAAACATGAACAGTTGGTTGGCCTCGTCATTGCCGACACCCGTCTCCTGGATGATCTCGAGCGAATCTTTGATACCCAGCGCGATGGCCTTGCGCTGGTTGGCGATGCCCTCGCCCGCCTTTTCCATAGCCTCAGCCTCGGCGGTCGCCTCGGTGACGCGCTTGATGCGGTCTGCCTCAGCGAGCTCCTGTGCCGCAGCGCGCTTGCGCTGGGCGGCGTTGATGTCGTTCATGGAGTTCTCAACCTCGGTCGGCAGTGCGATTTTGGTGATGAGCGTCGACACGAGGGTGAAGCCGTAGGCGGCCATCTGCTCGGAAACGGTAGCGTTGACATCCTTGGCGATGTCGTCCTTCTTGGCAAAGACCTCATCGAGTGTGTAGACGGGAATCGAAGAGCGCAGGGCGTCGGTGATGAAGTCACGCATCTGGTCGACGGGCTCCTGCAGCATATAGTAGCTCTTGTAGATGCCCGAATCTGCCGGGCCGGCGCCCATGTCATAGCTCACGTGGTACTGAGCAGAGACCTCAAGGCCGATGGTCACGTTGTCCTGGGTCTTAACGTCGATGCCAAAACCGTTTTTCATGGTTCGCAGACTCACCGTGGCGGCCTTGCGGTCGATCACGGGCACCTTCATGTGGAAGCCCGCGTTGACGATGCGGTTAAACTTGCCCAGACGCTCGATGATCACGGCATGCTGCTGTTCAACGACGTAGCAGGCGTTGGGAAGCAGCAGCAACAGAATGATGATGGGAATCAAAAGGCTGGTAAGGGCAGCGATGATACCGGACAACAGCATGGTCTCTCCTCTGATAGGCACACGTTGGCATTAGGATACCCGCACGAAGCAGCTGTGTGACACCAACAAGAGGACCCGTGGTCAAAAAAGGCCAAATATGAGTACTGTTACCAGTTTAGTAACAGCGTATTTGGGTCAAAATCGCCTCGTTGAACCCGAGGTCTATCGAAATTACTTCATTTTGTCTCAAGGTTGAGCCAAATTAGCGTACATCTGTTGCGCAAAATGAGCAAAAATAGCTTCATGAAATGTCTCTATTTTCATGTCAGTACTCATATTTGCCACTTTTTGACCACAGGGACATCTACCGCGCGAAATCGATATGTCAAATCTGCCAAAACGGCCCATAACAAAAAAGCTCCCATTGCTGGGAGCTCTTTCAATCAATGGTGCGGGCGAAAGGACTTGAACCTTCATGGGGTTGCCCCCATACGGACCTGAACCGTACGCGTCTGCCAATTCCGCCACGCCCGCGTGCAGGAATTAGAATAACGGAGCGCCACCACGAACGCAAGAACTATTTTTGAAAAAGTTTGCAGGCATTCTCCCAAGCGGCTTGCGCGATTGTTTCGGCGTCCTCACCAGTGCGATCGACACGGTCGTTAACCAGCGCGTTTGCCGTAATGGAGATCATTGCGGGCTCGCATTCAAGACCGCGGATGGGCTCCGGAGCCATATACGGGCAATCCGTCTCGAACAAAATTCGATCGAGTGGGGTTGCCGCAAATGCCTCGCGCACGTCGTCGTTGCGCTTGAAGGTGGCCGCACCACCATAGGCGATATAGCAGCCCAGCTCCACAAAGCGCTCCATCGTGGCGCGGTCCTCGCCAAAGCAGTGCAGCACACAACCGGCCTGGGGCACGCCCACCTCACGAAGCACGTTGTAGGCGTCCACGTGCGAGGTGCGCTCCTGGTCCGTGTCCTCGTGACGCAGATGTAGCTCCACCGGCACGTTACTACGGCACACGGCAAGCTCGAGCTGGCGCGCCATGCAGTCAATCTGCACGTTATGGGGTGCCGGCGCGATATCGTCGTCATAGTCCATGTGGTAGTCCAGGCCGATTTCGCCAATACCGGCGCATAAGGGATCATCGAGTGCGGCAACGACCTGTGCGTGAACGTCGTCGGCATAGTCCGGCGCGCCATACGGATGCACGCCGGCAAGATACTTGATCTGCGGGATATCCTGCATCGGCAGAATCTCGCGCGTCAGCCAGTCGCTATAGTCCGTCACGCTGCGTTTATCAGCGATGGGGTCGAACATCGTCACCAACAGGTCGACGCCCGCCGCCTTGGCACGCACGAGCGTCTCAGGCACATCCTTGCCCCAGAACGAAAGCAGATGCGCATGCGTGTCGGCAAGCGGTGCCAAGGGCACGGGACAAGCAACCGTCTTCTTTTTCTTGGTAAACGTCACACGTTCGGCATTAGGCATCATGGATTAGCTCCTGGGCCAGACGGACAAAGTCAGCAACATCAAGCGTCTCGGCGCGCGTGGTGGGTGCAATACCGCAAGCCTCAAAGGCAGCATCGAGCACGTCCTTGGCAAAGCCGTTGGCGCTCATGGAATTGCGGATGGTCTTGCGACGCTGAGCAAATGCAGCATCAATCACGCGGGCCACAAATTCGCGATCGAGCCCCTCGGGCACCACGCCGTCAACACGGTCGATACGCGCGACGGCCGAGTCCACGTGCGGCGCCGGCATAAAGCAACGCGGCGGCACCTCAAAGCGACCCGTCACCTGCGCGTACAGGCCGAGTTTTGCCGTGTAGCCGCCATAGGTCTTGTTACCGGGCGTTGCGGCAATGCGATCGGCAACCTCCTTTTGAACCATGACGACAGCGCGCTTAAGCGCGGGCATCGTCTGGAAGAACTGAAGGATGATCGTCGCCGCCACGTTGTAGGGCAGATTCGCGACAAACACCGTCGGCGTACCGCCCGCAACCTGCTCAATCTGCTCCGGGCCCACCTTGAGCGCATCGCCCATGATAAAGCGGAAGTTGGCATAGTCGGCGGCGTGGGCGTCAAGCACCGGCTCAAGCTCGGGATCGGCCTCGATCGACGTAACGCACGCCGCCTCCTGCAGCAACGCAAGTGTCAACGTGCCGCAACCCGGACCCACCTCGAGTACGCGCTCGTCACCTGCAAGCTCGGCAAGCTCGCAGATACGCTCGATCACATGATTGTCGATTAGAAAGTTCTGGCCCAGGCGATGCTTAGTCGCAAGGCCAAACTCCTCTAGCAGCTCCCTGGTGGCCGTGGGGTTTGCCAAAGGCGAAGTTGTCATGGTTGCCTCCTTAGCATGATGGCGGCGTCTTGAAACAAAAGGGCATGGACCGTAGCGGCCATGCCCTTACAGCTAAACAGCAAATTGCCGATATGGCGCTCGCGCGGTCTCTACGCCAGACGCGGGAACAGCGGATCGCCCTTCTCGACGGGCTGACCACCAGCAAGCAGGCCCCAAGCGCAAATGCCCTTGAGGTCGTCGCTCGCGGCCTCGTCCTCGCAGGACAGGCGGCGCAGAGCCTCGGCAGAAGTCTGGGGCATGAGCGGCATCAGCAGGTGAGCGGCAATGCGGATGGCCTCGAGCAGGTTGTAGATCACAAACGCCAGCTCGTCAGCCTTGGCCTCGTCCTTGGCAAGTGCCCAAGGCTCGGAGTCCTCGATGTAGTGGTTGGCGGCGTGGATGAGCTCCATGACCTCATCCTTGGCTCCGCCGTAATCGAGCACGTCCATCTTGGCCATGTAGCGCTCGACCAAACCGTCGGCGATCTTTGCCAGCGGGTTGTCAAACGCGTCGAACGATGCGGGCTTGGCGGGCGCGCAACCGTCAAAATACTTGCCGCTCATGTTGAGCGAACGCGAAATGAGGTTGCCCCAGCTGTTGGCCAGGTCGGCGTTGTAGACCTGCTCCATGCGGTCGAAGCTGATGGCACCGTCGGTGCCGGGGACGACGTCGGTCATAAAGTAGTAGCGATAGCCCTCGACGCCCAGCATGTCGATAACGTCCTGCGGAGCGATGGCGTTGCCGCGGCTCTTGGACATCTTCTCGGCCTTGCCGGTCTCGGCATTGCGCACGGTCAGGAAGCCGTGGGCAAAGACGTGCTCGGGCAGGGCCTCGCCGATGGCCATGAGCATGGCGGGCCAAATGACGCAGTGGAAGCGGATGATGTCCTTACCCACGATGTGGAACTGCGCGGGCCAGCGATAGGCCAGCTCGGCACGCGCGTCGTCGGTGTCGACACCGTAGCCGACGGCCGTCATATAGTTGAGCAGCGCATCGAACCACACGTAGGTCACGTGACCCTCGTCAAACGGGACCTGAATGCCCCAGTCAAAGCTCGTACGGCTCACGGAAAGGTCGTTAAGGCCGCCCTCGACAAAGCTGCGAACCTCGTTCATGCGGAACGCAGGCTCGACAAAGTCGGGGTGCTCGTCATAGAGCTTGAGCAGCTTGTCCTGGAAGGCGGAAAGCTTAAAGAAGTAGGACTCCTCCTGCACGCGCTCAAGCGGACGGTGGCAGTCGGGGCACAGGTGCTGGCCGACGCTGCCGTACTCTTCGTCGCCCTTCTGGACCTGCGTATCGGTAAAGTAGGTCTCGTCAGGCACGCAATACCAGCCGTCGTAGCTGCCCTTATACAGGTAGCCGGACTCCTTCATGCGCTCCCACAGGTACTGCACGGCATGATGCTGGCGCGGCTCGGTGGTGCGGATGAAGTCATCATTGGAAATCTCGAGCTTGCTCCAAAGCTCCTTGAAGTGCGGAGCCTGGCTATCGGTCCACTCCTGCGGCGTCATGTTGTGCTTGGCTGCGGCCTCGGCGACCTTCTCGCCATGCTCGTCCATGCCGGTCAGGAACTTGACGTTATAGCCAGCGGAACGGCGATAGCGAGCCTGAACGTCGGCGATGATGGTGGAATAAGCCGTGCCCAGGTGCGGATCGGCGTTGACGTAGTAGATGGGCGTCGTGATAAAGAACGAAGGCTTGCTTTGATCCATGGGGTTTGTCCTCCAGTAAAACGTTGCATACAGAGGATGATTCTAGCGCAAGGGCTGGATATCCTCCATCTATTGCATATCGAGCACCATGGCATAGACATCGCGCTTGCGGCGCGAATACTTCTGAGACAGGCGCTTGGCCACCGCAGACGCGGGCTCCCCCTCCTCGAGCGCGGCGCGGATATCCTCGCGCAGGGCCTCGTCGGGATCCGCTGCCGCGGCGCCAACCGGCACGATACCGGTCTCCTCATCCTCGCTCGGCGGCGCGATGACCAGCGCAATCTCGCCCTTTACCTCGCCGCGAGTACGCAGCTCCTCGGCAAGCTGGGCGGCGGGCCCGCGCAAGACTTCCTCGTGCAGCTTGGTGAGTTCGCGGCAGACGGCAACCTCACGCTGGGGAAAGACCTCCGCCACGGCCTCGAGCGTCGCCACGATGCGATGTGGAGACTCGTAGAAGATGAGTGCGCCGGGCACCACGGCAAGGCGCTGCAAACGGCGCACACGGTCACCGTGCTTTCGGCCCAAAAAGCCCTCGAAGAAAAAATGCTCGCAGGGAATGCCGGACGAAACGAGCGCCGTGACGCAAGCAGAGGGCCCGGGAATAACTTCTACGGGCACATCGGCCTCACGTGCCGCCTCGACCAGCGCCTGGCCGGGATCGGACACGCTCGGCATGCCGGCGTCCGAGGCAAAGGTGAGGGTCTCCCCCGCCAGCAGACGGTCGACCAGGCCGGCGGCGCGGCTAGCGATCACATTCTCGTCGCAACGGACAAGCGGCCTGGAAATGCCCAGATGCATCAACAGCTTTGACGTCACACGCGTGTCTTCGCAGCAGATGGCATCGGCGGCGGCAAACGCCTCACCAACACGCGGGGACAGGTCACCCAGGTTGCCGATGGGCGTGCCGACCACATAGAGTTTGCCCGTATGGGCGCTGTTTTGCGTCATATCAACCTATTCAATCATGCCGCGCTCGAGCGTACCGAGCGCCGCGCGGGCGTCCCATGCCGCAATGCGCTTCTCGGTCTTCCACGTTTGGAAGAACCAACCGGCAGCCGGCGCAAACGAAGCCAACTGGTTGGCGATAAACACGCGCTCGTAGGCATTGCGGCCCTCGGGCGTAACCGACGAGTTGGCAAAGATCGCCGCGCCCGACCATTCGCCCACCAGCACGGGGAACCCAGTCGAAATCGCCTCTTTAAGCTCACGCTTGTTGCGCGAAATCGCCGTCGTCAGCCCGCGGGGGCTCGTGATGTCGAGCGCATGTTCGTCGCGGTAATGGTACAGGTGAAGGTCCATGTAGACGTTCTTGTACTTGGCGCCGCGCATAAAATGCTTCCACTCGCTGGGATGCCCCGAAGACGAAAAGACGACAATCTTATCCTCGGGCATATACGAACGGACGAGCTCGTAGGCATCGCGATAGAAATTGCGTAGGTAGTGAGCAGGAATGCCATCCGTCATGGTGAAGAGGCTCTTGCGAACGCTCATCTGCGGCGTGTCCAACAGCTCGATGCCCAGCAGGCTCTCAGCCTCGCCGTAACGCTCGGCCAAGCGCTCGAGCACGTCGAGTGCGACATGGCGGCCGTTGGTGGACGAATGCCACTCGGCAACAGCCTCTGGCGTGGCGGGCGAATCGTTGGAATCGCCCTGGCCACCGGGCACAGTTGCTAGATCAAGCAGCACGCGGATGTCATACTTGGCAGCCCACTCAATTGCACGGTCGATGTAGTCGACAACCGAGATGTAGGACGCATCGGACTCCTGCGAGCCAAAGGCATACCAGGGTACCGGCAGACGCACGGCATTGAGGCCAATCTGCGCCATGCGGCGGAAATCGTCCTCGCTCACAAACGTCTCGTAATGACGGCGCATGCGCTCGTTATAGGCGGCGGTGCCCATGGCCTCCTGCAGCTCGGCTGCGTTGGATGCACCGGTCGCCGCGTACAGCGACGGGGTCACCCAAGGCTCGGGAATAAACCAGCCAGAGAGATTAACGCCGAGTATCCTCTCCATCACTGCCCCCTTTTGAATCATACGGGCTAAGCCCGCATCGCTCTTGCATGACATATCTATCGATTTGAGTATACCCGCGCATGCAGACAGGCGACCGAACGGTCTGTAAAGTGACGCAAAAGCGGGAGGAATGTCTGGGGCGGGCCCGAGCTAGTGCGCCAAGATGTGCACGCACGTCGGAAGCAAGCGCCGGAAAGCGCACCCCGCTCTAAAGCCCAATTCTGGGATGCATTTTTCGCGGAACTCTACATAAAAGAAAAGGACCCCTTTGCAGAGGTCCTAGTCAATTCAAGGTGGCGGGGAAGGGAATCGAACCCCTGACACGAGGATTTTCAGTCCTCTGCTCTACCAACTGAGCTACCCAGCCATTTGAGGTGTGCCTTGTTTCAAGGCTTGATTAGTATAACCAAGGACGCGTTCCGGTCAACCGAGAATTTTAAAAAAGTTTTTGAGCACAGCCTCGGTTCTATAAATCGGCACGTCAGAGGCATCAGCCGGCAGCAAGAAGTTTTTCACTCAGAGCCGCACGGGCAAACTCACTTGGCGTCATCCCCTCGGCAGCCGCCCGTCGACGAATGGCCTCCTTCATTCCCAGAGGAATCTTGACCGACAGCGTTGCCGTCCCCTCACCTGAGAGCGGGGGCCGTCCATGCACGATCCCACCAACGGTGTGTTCGCCATCCGGAAACTCTCCGCGCTCGTACGACTCGCACCACGCGTCAATCATTTCATCCGTTACAACCTGACCATTAGCGGCCGTATACGTCTTGCCCATCATCGACCCCTTTGCCGAGCCTGTTCAATCTCCTGCCAAAATTTCTTCTGGACTGGAGACAAGGCATGAATGATAAGCCACCCACGGACAAGCTCGACCGCGACAAGCTCCACGCTTCGTCCGTCTGGGAGCCATCCAATCGCAAGCCATCTCGGCGGCTCGTCCTTCGACTCGCGACGAATGCACTCAGTAACCGCAAGCCAAGCGCTAAGCACCTGCTTTTCCGTCAGGTGCTTTTTAGCGTTGGGATGGATCTCAACATCCATGCATCTTCTCCTCCATCTTACCCAATTTCGTATGACGAAAGTCCGCTGTCGCCAATCTCTTACGCCGGCACTTGTTGGAGGGCGGGAGGTGTAGCGAGGATTGAAGGGCGTTCCAATACCGCCCAGGCGCCGGGGCAGGAGCACATACACCAGGGACATACGTTTTCGCAGCGCGCGAGGATATTGCCGCGTGCATCGATGAAGGCGATGTCGATGGGATAGGCCATAAAACACGTATGGACCGAAGAGCAGCGTGGAAACGCCATGACGAGCGGCAGGCCGTTGGCGGCAACCGGACGCCGTCCCAGCATGCCGCGCAGGCGCACGGCAAACGACTCCGCCACCACAAACTCGGCCGGCGTCCAACCCAGCCTATTGAGTGCCCGCGCGTAGGCGATGTAGGACGAGACCGCGGTCACATGACCACCCCCGGACGCCATGGATCGACCGTCACCACACGCTCGTGCGACAACGTTGTCGGCGCCCCCAGCGGAACGCCAGCGATGCTGAGAGAAGTCGGCCACGGCTCATAGTGCATGGTGCAGGTGTAGGTCCTAAACGTACCGGATAGGGAGAGCAGGCCACCATCCGATGCCTCCGCGCCTTGCTCGCTCGACACTTCGATCTGCAAGTCATAGCCTTCCATGGCATTCAGAATTTGAGTCTGAACCGTCGCCGAGGCATCGGCAGAGCTCTCGTCACCCTCCCCGCCCGGCGCCACAGCGTGCGCCAGCACGATGTCGGGCACCACGCGGTCGAAGCGCGCGACAGCGCTGGCAAAGATCATGACGTTGTACACGATGAGTGCCAGCACCAGCAAAACGGGCGTAACCACCGCCATCTCCACCGTCGCTTGGGCGCGCTCCTCGCGCAGACGCATGCGGATACTCATTACGACCCACCGCCCAGAGCGCCAACCAGCGTGGCAACATCGACGGTGAGTGGGATGGAGCCGCCGCCGGGCAGAGGAATCTCCGCAAGCGTGAACACCGTACCGCTAATGGTGCGTTCGACTTGATATTCCAACGCCTCGCAAAGCGCCTTGGGATCGGTCACGCCCAACGGAATACTTCGCAGCTTGTCTTGCGCTTGAGAGAGACCAGCAATGTCAGACCCCGGGCTCTTAATGACGTTGGCGGAATCGGTCAGCACTGGCTTTCGCAGGCGCAAGTCGCACGGTTCCAGACCCAACGCCGCCATGGACGCCGAAACGGTATCGCCGAGCCACGATGCGATGGAACCCAACGCGCCGCTGCCCCCTCCTAGGCCTTTAATCATCTCGTCCATAAGTTCGTCGGCCGAACCTTGGATATCACCGTATCCTACGAGCAGCCGTCCCCAAACATCCATGACGCCGTCGAGCACGCCGGCAACGCCGCCCGAGCGTTCCTTCAATGTCGAGAAAAATCGCGAAAGCACGTTGTTTTGCGCCGTCGCCTCATCGGGTGCCAACACCGCGGCAGAGATAGCACCGCGATCGCCGAGCCTGACTGCCGTGCTAAACGAAGAGTTGAGCTCATCGGGGCTCGAGATGGCACCCGAAACCGCAAGGGCAACTACGCCGTTGCGACCGGGCGGAGCGATACGCGGACGCTCGCCCGAAAGCGCTTTGATGGCCTGGTCAAACGCATTGCTCGCACGGTCGGTCTCGTCTTCGGTCTGACGTTCGAGCTCGAGCTCTTTGTTGCGGCATTCGACGTAGTCTTCCAGGGCGTCTTTAAACTTGTCAAAGTGATACTCGAAGCCGTTTTCGATAGAGGTTGAAGGCGCCGCAACAGCACCAAGCGACGAAACGCCAAAATGGCATTTGCTGCATTTATCCTGTCCATCGTAATCGGCAACCGAAGCAAATCCGCTCGGCGTCCCTTTCTTATAGTTAGGGCAGGTCGTCCCGTAATGCAGATACGCCTTGTCATCGTTCACGCTCGTCGGCCACACCGCATCGGTATAGAGCTCCGTCGCCCGAACCTCATCAGAGTTGCGCGGCAACAGTGGAATATAGGAGGAAACCCTGTCTCCGTTCTCGGTTATATATGCCCGATCGACCTCCGCACTCGCATAGGTATAAAACGCCTTACGCGCCGCAGACTCTGCCCTCATCTCGACACTCGAGCCGTGGGGCTTCTCATTTGTCAGACGCCAATGGTAGTAGTCCTTCGCGCGATCAAGGGCAACTTGAGGCTCCCACGTAACGCTCGAAGCGTAATGCGGATTTTGAACACCGGAGAGATCCGTTAGGCTTTTCGCGCGCTCCCACATACACGAACAGCTGCCGACCGAACCTTTATCCGATCCACCGCAATCCGCTAGCCAGGCACGCTCCTTTGCCTTCGCCGTCTCCTCCGATGCTTTTTGTAGCTCCTCGGCCGCGCGCTCCAGATCTTCCGACGCATCTTTAATGGCATCGGTCGAGATCTCGGAACCCTCGAGCGCAACAAAATCAGACTCGGATGTCCTGGGCACGGCAAGCGCCGTACCGGTATAGGTCACACTATCGGTATCCTGCGCCGACACCGCCTGCGTGGCACGCGCGGCGATCAGATACGGCAGAGCCGTCTCGATTTTCTGTAAGCCTTCCGATGCGCTTTTGGCAAACTTGTTGCGCGTTTTAATGATCTCAATCCCGGTGTCGACCATATTGCCGGCAACTGGTTCGGCACCTGGGATGAGGATGGCGACCAGGCCCGTCCCGATTGTGGCAAACCCCGCCAGCCCCAGACTCAAGATGCTCGCATCAACCACCGTGGCAGCCGTGTGATAGGACGACACTACGTTGGCACCCGCCAGCGCGCCGCTATCGGCCGCCACCTGGGTATCCCCGGCACGCGACATGCTCCATATCGCCGCGGTCGACGAAAACAACAACGTGAGCACCACTAGGATGACCACGGCAGAAGAAAGCGTGGTGTAGGCACCGTCTTCGATAAACAGGTCGATACCGGCGCGGCCCATAAAGCCGCCTCGCTTGCGATGGCAGCTCGGACGGCGCGTCAAAACGCATCTAGACCAGAAACGCTTAATCCCATGCAGCAATCCACGAATCATAATCTCCCTCCAGCCATTCGGGACGTGATTGATACGAGACATCGACCTTGAGCTCAACGTAGCCGCCCTCGGCGGTACCACCCATAGCCTGCACAAACGCACCGATCACAGGCAACGGCTTGACCTCGCCGGAAACGGACACGGACGAGACGCCACCCGCATCGGCCCGACCAAGCTCGATATCCCACGACAACGGCCCGCCGGCATGAAAGATCGAAACGTTGGGCACTGCGGCAAGCCGGCGGCGGGTGAACTCCTTAAGATCGTCATCCTCCGCCGTCGTCGTGGTCATGAGCCGCGCGGTCTCGGCGGCGGCAGACTCCATGACCGCGCGCGTATAAAGCAGGCACACCGGTTGCAATGCGAGAAGGATGAGCGTCAGAAACGTCGGCAGCAAAAAAGCGGCCTCGACCGTAGACTGCGCCCGGTCCTCGCGCGCGATATCAATACAACGCGATGTCCTTAGCGCCCGCAGCGGCGTCGATAACCGACGTCGAGGTGACGCCGTGAGATGCCGCCCGCTCGACCAGCGCCGCCAAGCGCCCATCGGCACCGGCACGCCAAAGCCCCGCGATCGCCAGCGCGATCGATAACAGCGCCACCGTGACGATGGCGTATTCGACCGTCGCCTGGGCAGATTCCTCACGCAGAACGCCATGCATTTCACGATCCCTCCTTTGAGCTTATTGTTTGCGGGACCAGACGCACGGCGCGCAGACGACACGAAGCATCGCCAGCATCTGCGGCAACCGTCACCATATCGACCCAGCCGCGCCCATCGCGCACGATGGCGCCCCATACGTTGCCCTTAATATCGAGATAGCCGCTCAGGGCGAGCTGGGCCGTTGGCACCTCGCGGTAGGCGCGTAACATATCCGCCGCTGCCTCGGTCATCGGTCGGTCCTCGGACCATGCAAGCCGGACCGCAATCGCGTTGTCCTCAGGCGAATCCGTCGCAGTGCCAGACCGCTTGTCGAGCGTCCGCAGAAAGGTTTGCGCCGTGACAGCGACATCCGAATCGTCCGCATCTCGCATCTCATCTTTTTGAGACGCCACCGCCGAATCTGAGCTCGAATCGAAGGCGGCCCCAGGACGCTGCTGCCGCGCGGCGTTAAGCCCCCAAAGCACCGCCGCTATCGCCACGGTCAGGCAAGCAAACACCAGCAGCACCCCGATGGGGCGCTCGCCCTCTACAGGCTGTTGATGCCCTCGCTGATAGCGTTCCATAGATCTTGGACCTTGCCTTTAAATGCAACGATGGCAATAATCGCGATCACCACAAGCACGCCCACCAAAATGGCGTACTCGGTGGTACCCTGTGCACTCTCCTCCTGCAGTAGCTCCTTGGCGCGCTGACGAACATGTGCCGCCCGGCAAAACGCCCAGCCCTGGACCTTGCCAGCAGCGTCAGTCATCGTGTTCATGTATTCCTCCCTACATCATCCCGCCTGCTCCCAGCAGCGGGCCCAATATGGACAGAAGCAACGCCGGCAAGATGAGCGTGCCGGTGGGAATCAGCAGCTTGACGGGCGCACGTTCGATCTCGCGCTCGATCGCGGCGCGATGAGCCGCACGGATTTCGCGACTTTGAGCGGCCAGCGTCTCGGAAAGCGGGGCACCCAGGGCGAGCGCCTGCCCCACCGTGATGGCAAAGGTCTCGAGCGCTCGCACGTCCAGGTCGCGCGCGGCGGCCAACAACTCGTCCTCACGCGTGCCCACGCCCACCTGCCACGCCATGCAGGCCCGCTCAAGGCGAAGAGCCAGCACTGACCGGCGGTTGGCGCAGAAAATCTCAAGCGCCGCATCAAACGAAAGACCGGCCGAAAGGCCCAAGCGCACAACATCAATCATCTCGGACACTTCGCCGAGCGACACTCGCGCCGGGCCGCCCGCTCCAACCGCGCCCTTCACTCGCGCGGTCAGGGCATCGACCACCGAGCGACCCGCGGCAGCAACCAGCACCGCCTCGCGCTTGCAGGCCCCTGCGATCTTACGTGCATCCGCCCGATCCAAACCCGTCGCGACAAATACACTCAAGGCGCACAGGCAAGCCGCAACTGCAACCGGGGCGCTCATAGCTCCACCCTCATAATGCGCCGGATAACCACCAGGGCAACGGCGTTGAGGGCAAGACCCAGCACCACAGCGCCCGCACCGGCAGGCGTCGCAAGACCGCGACGAAAATCTGACGAAAGCAGCGCCAACACCGCGCACATGCCCGCCGGCATCGCCGCGACCATATGCGCAGACATGCGAGCCTGAGACGTCTTAACATCCAGGCGGCGCTTGAGCTCAATGCGCTCCCCCACCATGCTCGACGCCTCGGACAGTAAGTCGGCAAGCGGAGCGCCGGTGCGCTGAGACACCTTAAGCGCCAAGGTCACAAGCGAAAGACCGGGGGCGTCGATGCGCACGAGCAAGTCATCGAGCGCGTCGGTCGCCGAGATGCCGCAATCGATCGCCGCCGCCACCCGCAAAAACTCGGTATGCACCGGCTCTTGCGCATGAGCGCCCACAAAGCGCATGCCCTGGGCCAGCGAATGTCCCGAGGCAAGCGACATGGAAAGCGCGGTAAACGCCTCGGGCATGGCCTCTTCTACATCGTGTTGCTCGCGCCGGCTCTCAAAGCCATCCCGAGCGGCGCCAGCGGCAATCGGAGCAACAAGTCCCAAGGCAAACCCGAGGGGCGATAACGACACCATCGTCAGTAAAACGCAGCAGACACCGCTCGATAGCAGTAGAAACGCCAAACGCCCCGAAGCATCTTCGATCACGAGGCCAAGGCGATGCGCCGGAGCCAGCGATGCCCACGAACGGGCGATCTTTTTCAGCAGATCGTTTTCCACCAGCTCACGCGGCAGCCTCTCTGCCACCGTCTCGAGCGCCTGACGCGCCAGCTCCGCCGGCGGCACCTGCGGCACACGAGGTTCCGCCCCGCACGCCGTCGCAACAGAAAACCCTGCCAAACCCCCTACGACGAGGGGCACAGCGACCTCCATTCGTCCACCTCCTCTTGCGTGAGCGTCCCCGACCGCAGGCCTTCTGCGATAAACGGCGGCTCGCGGTCAAGCGTCCAGGCGCGCTTGGCGGCATCGAACGTCACATAGCGCTCGAGCTCTACGCCGCCCGACGCGGCGCGACGCACCCCCGAATACGAGGAGACGAAACGCCTGCCATCGGCGTGGCGCTCGGACATCACGATGCCGTCGAGCGCCATGGCAATCTGCTCCTCGATGAGCTCGCTCGGCAGATCGATGCCATAACGTGCAAGCAACGTCAGACGCACCACGGTCTCCTGTTCTGAACCCGCATGAAGTGTGGTGAGCGACCCGTCGTGGCCCGTGTTCATGGCCTGCAACATGTCGCAGCACTCGGCACCGCGCACCTCGCCCACCACGATGCGGTCGGGGCGCATGCGCAGGGCATTAGTTACTAGGTCGCGGATCGTCACCGCACCCTCACCCTCAATTGAAGCCTCGCGCGCCTCTAGGCGCACCACGTGCGGATGATGCGCAAACTTGAGCTCGGCAGAGTCCTCGATCGTCACGATGCGCTCGCCGGTGGAAATCTCGCATGACAACGCGTTGAGCAGGGTGGTCTTACCAGATCCCGTGCCTCCCGCAACCGCCAGGTCCTGTCGCAGCGACACCGCGCACGACAGCAGCTGCGCATACCAAAGCGGCAGCGACCCCAGCCCCACAAGCTCGTCCAGCGAGCAGATGCGGTCCGAGAACTTTCGGATGGTGAGAATCGGTCCGTCAATCGCCACAGGCGGAATCACCGCGTTGACGCGATAGCCCGTTTTGAGGCGGGCGTTGACGATGGGACTGCGCTCGTCGATACGGCGGCCAAGTGGCGAGATGATGCGGTCGATAAGCACACGGATCTGCTCATCATCCTCAAACGCATGCTCGATGGGGTACAAGACGCCGCCGCGTTCAAAGAAAGCCGAGCGGCAGCCGTTGATCATGATCTCGGTAACGGTGTCATCCTCGATGAGCGGCTGCAACGGTCCCAAGCCCACCACGTCATCCAAAATCTCGTCGATGATGGTCTCGCGCTCGGGCGTCGCCAGGTCGGTCGCTTCCTCCACGTTGAGCGCCGCCTCCACCGCGGGACGCAATTCCGAGCGGGCAAGCGCCGGGTCGATATAGGCGCTGATACGCGCCACTTCGTCGTAACCCATGCGGTCCATCACGGCGCGCTTGGTGCGTCGTTTCACCGCGCGGCGACGCCCCGCATCTACAGGCGCTGTCGCCGCTGCAGCGCCGGCAGCCTTAATCCTTGTTTGCAAACTCATCGCGAATCACCCTCGCGCGACCAGGGAAGGCGGATACGCGGGCGCTCGGTACGCGTTGCACGGTCGGCGACCATATCGCTCCAAGGGCCGACGGCGCACCCCAGTTCCACGAGCATCTCGCGCGTGGCCTCGCGCACGCTGGTCGCGAAAGCGCTGGTCTGCCTCACTGCTTCGTCAGCGCGCCCAAACGCCATGAGCGCGGCGAGATCCTGCCCGCCATCGGCGATACGAATCTTGGAGCTCAACGCACAGGCAATCTCAAAGCGCATGGCGACGTCCTCGTCTGCCCCGCGCGCACCGAACCGGTTGAACACGGCGCTCATGCGCGTGCGCGGCACACCTACTCGACTTGCCAGTTCAATGACGCGCGACGCCGATGTCGCGGACGACACCGCCGCATCGCCAACGACCAAGCAACGGTCGCTCGCCGCCACCGCAGCCGCCACGGCGTCGCCCCAAAAGACCGAGGTATCGATAAAGACCACGTCGGATTCGCGACGCAGAACATCAAGCAGTAGCTCCACCGGACGTGCCATGAGCTCGGCTTGCTCGGGCGCCGCGACGGGGCCCCAGAGCGTAACGCCCGGCGCCACGCGCATCGATGTGGCCACGATATCCGGCTCGGCAAGCGCGCCCGCCACCGACGGCTCGATAAGTGCCGCCATATCGCGCGGAGCATCGACGCCTAACAAGTCGTAAAGGTTTCCAAACATCAGGTCCAGGTCGAGCACGGCGGCACGCAAGCCCAACAGCGACGATGCGTGTGCCATGGTGGCAACGATCGTCGACTTGCCGCAACCGCCCGAACCCGAAATGGCGCAGATGACCGGAGCTCGATGCTGCGGAGCGGCAGCGTCTGCCGGCGGCATCGGAGGCGGCGGAGCGGGCGTCGGTGACAGCGTTCCCGTCTCCCCCGCCGCAACCACACGCTGCGTCCAAGCCGGCATGACGGCTTGTTCGGTCTGCGAGGCAGGCTCGTTCTGCGCAATCTGCTCATGCTGCATCAGCGGCAACTCGCCGCACCCGGCAAAGCCCTCAACTTCATCGAGTTCATCCGCCAGATTCACGCCGTGCACGTATCCCATATCTACAGCCGGGGAGTCGCCAGCATGCTGCGCCGGCCCTCCAGCGTCATCGCATACAAGGGGGTTCCGGGGGCGCCGACCATGCTCGGCTTCCGCTTTTCCATAATCATCAACACGCGGGCCTCTTGTAGCGCGAGGCGCCCCGGGTTCCCTATCAACAAAAGCATCGGGCTCAATCGTCATGCGCCGATCGGAATCAACCGCTCCCTCGCCCGCGCGCCCGTTGCCGCATATACTGTGCGCAGCGATGACCTCGGTCGCCCCTGCGCGAAACAGCCCCTCGATATCCGACGGATCGAGTGCTTCTATCAACACGACCACGCGGCTCACGCGGCCTTCGGCCGTCAGGCGCGCAACAGTCTTGCGCACATCTTCGGTATCAAACAGAGACGCCGCAATGATGGCAGCCCCGCGGCGCGACGGAAACGCCCGCGCCATGGAAATCAGCCCGTCCAGGTCACCCACGCGAAGCACCTGTGCACCCGCATCACGGCCCTCGACTTCCCGCTGCAACAGCCCGTAATCGCCGCACGCGCAGCACGCAAGCCAGATCGCCTTCATCACTCGTCGCCTCCGCTCTTTTTGCCGCGCGCCGTGGCGGGAATCGTCAAGCTGACCGTTCCCTTGCCCGAGGCTCCCAGCAGTTCCTTGACGTCTTCGGGGTCAGCCGCCAGCGTCACCCATTCGATCTTGCCCTCGCGCGTGGCACCGGAATCCTCACTGGTATCGATCACGTACGCGCCGCACAGCCGATCGGTTACGCCGTCTTTTTGCACATACACATCCACGTAGCTGCCCACGCCCGTGGCGCCGCCGACCGAGTGCTCGGCATCGACCGCCACCGAAACGGCGACCTTGCCCTTAGGCACCTCGAGCTTGTGGCTCTCGGCCTTGGTGTAGACATTGCAGATCACGGCGTTTTTGGGAATACGCGAAGTCGTCACGTCGTCGCGCACCTGGCGCAGCTCGGTCACCGCGTCACGCGGCAGCAGACTTGTCAGCCATTCCTGGGTTATGACATTGGTCTCATCGAGGGTCTCGCCCACATCGATATCGCGCGCCGCGACGCATACCTCGACGCGATCGCCACCGTACTTGGCCAAGGTCTCAGCCTGGACCTGTTCGGCTTGCGAGCGGATCGACGAGCCGTAAACCATGCAGAGCAGAGCAGCGAGCACGCCCGCGACCAGACTGATGGCGATGCGCTTGCTCTTGTTCACGGCCGCTCCTCTCATGGCAGTGCCGGGCGAATGCCCGTACCACCATTGTCTGGGCGGTCAGAGTGCAAAGCGGCGCAATCGCGATCTTGGTTTTCGATGTCAAACCAATCGCTGACCAAAAGCTGACCAGCCCGTCAAGCTCGTGGCAAGGTTTTGGTCAGCACGTCAGCAAACTGCATGTTTCGAGGCTTTTCCGCAGCAAAAAAGCCGTCTCCCGAACAGTTGGGAGACGGCTGTCATAGGAAAAATCAATTACAGATGAACATCGGGATCGAGCATTTGAGCGCTCACGCGCATGGATGACGCCAGGTTTTGGAACGTTTCCAGCCGCAGGTTGTCGATCTGCCCGGCGTCCTCGGCCTCGCGAACGGCGCAGCCCGGCTCATGGGTATGTGTGCAATCGCCAAACCGGCACGCGCGCGATGCCTCGACAATCTCGGGGAAAGCGCGCGCCAGACCTCGCTCGTGACCCACGAGCGGTAGGCTGCGCAGGCCCGGAGCATCGGCGATCACGCCGGCGTCGCCCGGCAGCGCCACCATCACGCGCGCGACCGTGGTGTGGCGACCCTGGTCATCGCGCTCACGCACACCGCCGGTCGCCAACGTATCGTGGCCCAGCAGTGCATTGAGCAGCGTCGACTTGCCGGCACCCGACTCACCCAGAATCATGGCGCAGCTCCCGGCAGGCACACAGGCACGGACCTCGTCCAGGCCGCGGCCCTCGGCAGAGGACGTCACGATCACGCGCACGTCCGGACCCACCAGGCGGCGCACGCGGTCCAGATCGCGCTCGAGCTCCTCGGCATCGCAGCGGTCAGCTTTGGTGAGCACCACCACCGGCTCGGCATCGCAGTCGAGCGCCAACACCAACGAGCGCGCCACGCGGTCGAGCAGCACCTCACCGGCACCGAGCGCCTGCACGATTAGCACGCTATCCACGTTGGAGCAGAGCACCTGGCGCTCTCCACGGGCACGGCCGCGCCAACGCTCAAAGCTCGTACGGCGCGGCAGCACGCACTCAATCACGCCCATATCGTGCCCGGGAGCGCGGCGCACCGCCACACGGTCGCCCACGGCAGGCAGCAGGACCTCGTCCTCGCCGCGCGACTTGGCAAACCCCACGGCATGCTCGGCGCGGAAGGTGTCGTCGGCAGTCGCCACCAGCGGAAACCCGCGATCCAAGCGCACCACGGCACCCAGCCGCATCTGCTCGGGCTCCTCGGCATGTGCGCAGAAATCATCAAAGGCAGTCTGCTGGGTTTCATCGACCGGCAGGTCATCAAACGCCGGAACGTCCTGCAGCGCGTCAAGTCCCGGCACGCTTGCCAGCAGCTCCTCGGCAGATGCGGGAGCCTCGGTCGCGAGCTTCCGACGACGATCGCGCTTAGCCCGCGCCCCCGTCGTCTTTTTCTTCGCTTTAGCCTTAGCCTTGCCCACAAGCGCCTCCCAGCACCACAAATCACAACTGAGCAGGTATTTTAAATCAAAAAGAGCTGGCCGGGCAAAACCCTAAATCAAAAAGAGCCGGTCGAGCAAACGCTCGATCGGCTCACAAACTTTCCCTCAGCCCTTTTTCATCCGCGCGGGAGTAAAGCCAGCAAGGATACCGTAGGGCCCACCCCGGGAGTGTTTTCTTCTGAGCGATCCCGCAGCGCGAAGCGCGAGGACCAGCGAAGAAGAAAACACGCAGGGGCGGGCCCGGACAGGTTAACTTACTCCTTCTCGACCGCGCGCATGATCGCCTTGTAGATCTCCATCAGCGGGATGATCAGGAAAGCCAGGCCCAGTGCGGCAAGAACGCCCTTGAGCTCAAGCGTCACAGGGCCAAAGAACATCTCGGCAAGCGTCGGCTGCACGGTCACGATCACCGTCAGCACCAGTGCCAGCGCGGCAGAAGCCCACAGCCACTTGTTCTGCTTCTTCATGGTGAACAGCGACGCACGACGGCTGCGCATATTGAAGCAGTGGAAAATCTCGACCATGTTGAGCGTGATGAACGCCATCATCACGCCTTCCTCGTCGGCATTGCCGGCGATCATATCGGCGATGTGGATGTAGCCCATGTCAAAGTACACGCCCACAAAGAAGCTCGCCAGCACCAGCACGGTGATGATCAGACCCTGGACCACGCAGTCCAGGCCCATATTGCCGGCAAAGACACCGTCCTTGGCGTTGCGCGGCTTGCGCTTCATGATGTCGCCCTCGGCATCCTCCATGCCCAGCGCGAGCGCGGGGAAGCAGTCGGTGACCAGGTTCACCCACAGCAGCTGCACCGGCTGGAAGATGGTAAAGCCGATGAGCGTGGCGATAAACACCGAGAACACCTCGGCAAGGTTGGCCGAAAGCAGGAACTGGATGACCTTGCGGATGTTGTCGTAGATGCGGCGACCCTCTTCGCAGGCACCGATGATGGTGGCGAAGTTGTCGTCGGCAAGCACCATGTCGGCAACGTTCTTGGTGACGTCGGTGCCGGTGATGCCCATACCGACGCCGATGTCGGCGCGCTTGATGGACGGGGCGTCGTTGACGCCGTCGCCGGTCATGGCGACGATCTGGTCGCGCGACTTCCAGGCCTCGACGATGCGCGTCTTGTGCTCGGGCTGGACGCGGGCGTACACGCCGTAGTCCTCGATGTGCGCGTCGAGCTCCTCGTCGCTCATGCGGTCGAGGTCGGCACCGGTAATGGCATGGCTGCGATCGGTGACGATTCCCAGCTGCTTGGCAATGGCCACGGCGGTGTCGATATGGTCGCCCGTGATCATGACGGTGCGAATACCGGCGTCGTGGGCCTCGCGGATGGCGTCGGCGACCTCGGGGCGGACAGGGTCAATCATGCCGGACAGGCCGCAGAAGACCAGGTCGTGCTCGAGCGCAGCGGGGCTGCAGTCGCTCGGGACCTCGGTGTAGGTGCGGCTTGCCAGCGCCAGCACGCGCAGGGCCTCGTCGGCCATGGCCTTGTTGGCGGCCACGAGCTCGGCGCGACGCTCCTCGGTCAGCGGAACGACCCTGTCGCCGTCGTAGATATGGGTGCACAGGCCGATCACCACGTCGGGCGCGCCCTTGGTGTACTGCTCATACTCGCCGTCCAGGGTCTCGACGACCACGGACATCATCTTGCGGCCAGAGTCGAACGGGGCCTCACCCACACGCGGGTGCTCGGCAGTCAGGCCAGTGAGGCCCGCCTTGCCGGCATCGTTGACAAGCGCGCACTCAGTCGGCTCGCCCACGGCCTCGCCCAGTTCCTCGTCCCACTGGGCATCGGAGCACAGAGCCATGCCGGCCAGGAACTTCTCCTTAGGCGCGGCGAGCTCGTGCTTGACGACGGTCATCTTGTTTTGGGTAAGCGTGCCGGTCTTGTCCGAGCAGATGGTCTGTGTGCAGCCGAGTGTCTCGACAGCAGAAAGCTTGCGGATAATCGCCTGGCGCTTGGCCATCTTGGTCACGCCGAGCGAAAGGACGATGGTCACGACGGCGACCAGGCCCTCGGGGATGGCGGCGACGGCGAGCGAGACGGCGACCATAAAGGTGTCGAGCAGGGCAGTCGGGTCGGTAAGGACGTTGCCCACGCCGTGACGGATGATGTCAACGCCAAAGATGACGACGCAGATGACGATAACCATGATGGTGAGGATGCGGCTGAGCTCGGCAAGCTTCACCTGCAGCGGCGTGAGCTCTTCCTTGGCCTCGGCCAGGGCGCCGGCGATCTTACCCATCTCGGTATCCATGCCGGTGCCGACCACGACGGCGCGGCCACGGCCGTACACCACGGTGGAGCCCATGTAGCACATGTTCTTGCGGTCGCCGAGCGGCACGTCATCGGTGCCGGTGGCGAGCTCGATCACGTTGGCATGCTTCTCGACAGGCACGGACTCGCCGGTGAGTGCAGCCTCTTCGATCTTCATCGTGGCGCTCTCGAGCACGCGGCAGTCGGCCGGGACGGAGTCGCCCGCCTCGAGCATGATCACATCGCCGGGCACGAGCTCGGCGCTCGGCAGGTGCACGAGTTTGCCGTCGCGCAGAACCTTGGACTGCGCGGCGCTCATCTCCTGCAATGCCTCGAGAGCTTCCTCGCTCTTGGCCTCCTGAACCACGCCCAGCACCGAGTTGACGATAACGACGAACATGATGATGGCGACGTCGGCAAAGTCCGCCTCACCCTTGACCATGCCCGTGAGTGCACTGATGACGGCGGCAACGATCAGCATGATGACCATGGGGTCGGCCATCTGCTCAAAGAAGCGCTTCCACAACGGCGTCTTCTCGGCTTCCTCGAGCTTGTTAGGGCCTGTCTTGGCGAGGCGCGACGACGCCTCGTCGTTGCTCAGGCCGAGGTTCTCATCGACACCTTGGTCGCTGAGTACCTCCGCCGCGGCGGACAGGTATTCCTTTTGCATATAGAGTCCCCTCCTGGGATTCGGGCCACTCAGCAGATTGATGCCCGATCATAATTCCCAGGAGAAGGGCAAGGGCTCATCAAGGCTGCCGTGCTGAGCGGCAGTTGATAGTGGGGCTATGGTACCCCAAAGCGGCGCGTCTAGCCAAAACATTCCAATTGGAAACACGGCTCGAGTGCAACGATGCAGACCGTGTGATGCTCAACATTGATAAAACGTTTTTTCTTCGGTGCATCGTCAAACTGAAATATCGCCCAGATAGCAGCGGTTAGAACGGTTGGTAAAGTTTTTGCATATACCGTTTTTACCGCAAAAAATGAACTTCTAATTCGGCATACGGTCGATTTTTTGGGGTATTCGGTCGTCATTTCGTTATAATCATCTCAGTTTTATTTCTTATGGTTTATCTATCAGCGCAAGACGATGTCAGATGGAGGTCTGAATGTACAAGCGCACCAAGATTGTATGCACCATGGGTCCCGCCTGCGATAGCGACGAGACCATCCGCGAGATGATCAAGGCGGGCATGAACGTCGCCCGTTTTAACTTCTCGCACGGATCCTACGACGAGCACCACGGTCGCATCGAGCGCGTCCGTCGTATTTCCAAGGAGCTCGGTCTGCCCGTCGGCATCCTGCTCGACACCAAGGGCCCCGAGGTCCGCACCGGCCTTCTGGTCGATGGCAAGAAGGTTGCCGTCAAGACCGGCGATAAGATCGTCGTCACCGCTCAGCCCACGTCCGAGGATTTCCACGGCACCGCTGAGCACATCTCCCTCGACTACCTGGCTCTGCCCTCCGAGGTCGAGAAGGGCTCCCTTATCCTGATCGATGACGGTCTGGTTGCCCTCGAGGTCGAGTCCGTCGACGGCCAGGACATGACCTGCGTCGTCAAGAATGACGGCCTGATCGGCGAGCGCAAGGGCGTCAACATGCCCAACGTCAACATCTCGCTGCCCGCCATCACCGAGCGCGATCGTCAGGACATCCTCTTTGGCCTGACCGAGAACATCGACTACATCGCCGCTTCCTTCATCCGTGACGGCGAGTCCGTCCGCGGCATTCGCAAGCTTTGCCGCGAGAACGGTGGCGAGCACGTGACAATCTTCCCGAAGATCGAGTGCGCCCTGGGCGTCGAGAACTTTGACGAGATCCTCGAGGCTTCCGATGGCATCATGGTCGCCCGTGGCGACCTGGGCATCGAGATCAAGCCCGAGCTCGTTCCGCACATCCAGAAGGAAATCATCGCTAAGTGCAACGCGGCCTACAAGCCCGTTATCACCGCTACGCAGATGCTCGACTCCATGCAGCAGAACCCGCGCCCGACGCGCGCCGAGGTTGCCGACGTTGCTAACGCGATCTACGACGGCACCGACGCCGTTATGCTTTCCGGCGAGTCCGCTGCCGGTAAGTACCCGGTCGAGGCCGTCAAGATGCAGGCCAGCATTGCTCTCGAGACCGAGAAGTACCTCCCGGCTCACGCTCCGCTCGAGGTTCCGGCTGACGCTCACGGCACCCGCGTCGTCAACAACGTTGTGGGTATGTCCGCTGTGAACATGGCCACCACCGTTGGCGCCAAGTGCATCACCGTGCCCACGACCACCGGCCGCACCGCTCGCCTGATCTCGCACTTCCGTCCCAACATGCCGATCTGCGCGTTCTCCCGCCACGAGTGGGCCGTCCAGCAGATGATCATGTACTGGGGCGTCATCCCGCACCAGGCAGAGATTACCCAGGGCACCGTCAACGGCACGATCGTCAAGGCGATCGAGACCGCTAAGGAGCTCGGCTACGTCAAGACTGGCGATTTGACCGTCGCTACCGCCGGCGATCCCCGTATGAGCGTCCAGCTCGAGGACAAGGTCTCCTCGACCAACGTCGCTTACGTCGCTCAGGTGCGCTAAAACGCACTTGCAAGCACGCTTGCATTGCAAAGGGCCCGGAAGGCTTTGCCTTCCGGGCCCTTTTTTAGGACCTACCTCATATGCCGCTTCATCGATTTGTGATCAGTCGCGAACCTTTCCGATGCCGAGCGTACCACCGAAGATGCCCTGCGACGGGAGCTGTTGGTCAATTGGGATGAACTGCTCACCGTTAAGCCGGCCGACTAGCAGCTAGCGATCAGGGGGACTGCGGGAACGTCAGAAGCAGCAACGCGAGCCGCGAATCCCGCCTCGGTCAGCTCGATGACCTCGGTAAACGTTGCGTCGAAGAATTCCTCGGTCAGCAGGCGGTATGGCGGATGGTCGGGCTCGCCGGGGTTTTCGCGCACGATCTCGTGCATAACGCCGATGGTCTTGAGCACATATTCTTTATGGATGGGATACTGCCCAAAACGCGTCGCAGCGGTATACAGGCGATCGGTCGCACGCGGGATGGAAACGATGCCCAGCGTCTTGCCAAACCAGTCAAAATCGCCCTGCTTTTTAATGCGGAACTCCTCGCACGGCTTGCCGCCGTGCGCCTCCAGGTACTGATTCACGCGCGTATTCCATACGGTATCGGCCACCAGATGCGACCAGACACCCAGCGTCAAATCGAGCAACGACTGCGCCACGTCCTCGGACGCAAGCGAGAACTCACGAGCGCCGGGACCGACAACCGGCTCGGCATCCCTGTAGCGCTGGGGATAGTGCACGCGATTCAGTCGCTCGCGCTCCTCGATAATCGAGGTCGCCGCGGTTGGCGCACCGGTGGGCGAACTTTTAAGCAACGGTGCCACATAGGTATCCCAGAACTCATGCTCACGAGGCTTAGGGATAGGCTCGGGCTTTGCAAAGTGCGTAATGCGGTACGGGATGGGATCGGCGATGCCAGGGACCATATAGCCCACGAAGATATCCGGAACCACGCAGCCAAACAAAAAGGCATTGCGGTCGCGCACGCTATTGGCAAGCGCACCGGTGCGCTCCAGCAAACGCTCCGTCTGAGCGATATGAATGTTCCAGCTTGGCATAGCCACCCCCATAAAAAACCTGGATAACTATACCATCACGGCAAAGCCGCGCGGACGGCTACGCACGCTCTACGCAGCAACTAGTCCGTAGCACCGCTTTCGGTTCCATACGACGACGAAGACGCCTCGACCACATGGTGATATCGATCGATATAGATTGCACGGGCACCCAGGCGTCGCACCAAATCCTGGTGATGCGTGCTCATCAAGACCGTCTTACCCGCCGCGACATAAGCCAGCAAGAAATTGACCACGATGTCGCATGAATCCTCGTCGAGCCCATTGGTGGGCTCGTCGAGGACCAAGATATCCGGGTTCATCGACACCACCGCAGCCAGCGCAACACGCTTCTTTTGCCCGCCCGAGAGCTGATAGGGAGAGGCGTCGGCAAGGTCGGCAACCTGGAACAGCCCCATGGCATCGCGCACGCGGCGCTCGAGCTCGTCTGCCGGCAGACCCATCTGCGCGGGACCAAAAGCAACTTCCTCGCCCACCGTGGCGCAGAACAGCTGGGCATCGGCGTTTTGGAATACGAAGCCCACGCGCTGGTGGAACTTCTGAGCAGCAGCAGAATCCTTCAGATACGCCGCATCGACCACGTGCCCGTCAAACAGGTATGCCCCTGCGTCCGCGAGTTCAAGGCCGTTAATAAGACGCATAATCGTCGTCTTGCCGCAGCCGTTGGGACCGAGCAGGGCAACGAGTTCACCACGATCGACCTGCAGCGACACGCCATCGACAACCGTATGCCCCGCATAGGAGAACACCACGTCGCGCAGCTCGATGAGCGGAACGACCTCGGCGCCGCCCACACCGTTCGTGCCCGCCGCACTATTCATATCGATCGTCAAAACGTCGCCCTTCCCCATTTGCATCCCCAGTCGGAACCAGCAGCGCCTACAGCACGGCGCACAACACTGTCAGCAGCGCCACGCCGGCCGCATAGGCCGCATCGCGCCAGCCAAACCTGGCGCGCGCGGGAGCCGGATACGCACCGGCAAAGCCGCGGCAAAGCATAGCCTCGTCCATCGCGCGGCTGCATTTCATCGCCTTGATAAAGGTCATGCCCATGATACCCGCGATCGAATCGGTACGCGAAAATCCCTCGGGCGCACGGCCAACGCTGCGCAGCATGACCGATTCGCACAGATCGTGCGCCGTACGACCCAGCACCTCGATGTGCTTGAGCGCCATATCAAACGTAAAGATAACTTCGTCGGGTAGATGCAGCATCTTGAGCGCCGCCGACATGCGGCTCCACGTGAGGGTCCACGAAACGCCCAGCACCAGCGACACATTAATGAAGGTCTTGAGCGCAATCTTGAGCATGGCGCCCGTAGCGGAAGCACCCAGCAGCAGGGCAGGCAGCGCCAAAACCACTGCGATCCCCGCGGCGCCAAGCGCCGGCACAAAGGTCGCGCGCAGCCCGCGTACGGGACGCACGGCAACGAGCACCAGCGCAATGGCCGCCATCAACATGAGGTACAGCGGGCTTTGTGTCAGGCACACGCACAGGACGCAAACGAATATCCCCACCAGGCGCACCGGAGCCGAAACGCAAGAAAGGGCGCGGTCGACCATCGACCCGCCCTCGTGCGCGCCTCCACCCAGGCGAACCCGCTCAAGCAGGCTCGCCAGGTGCAGGACGTTCTTTTGCATCACGCGATGACGAGCGCCCGTGGGCTCGTAACGCTGCTCGACCGCAAGCCAGCTAGGCAGCTCGACCATCGCCATGAGCACCGCTTTCCTTGACCGTCAGCGAGACCAGACGGAATGCGATGGTGAGCACCGCCACGCCAATCACGCCGGACAGGATATACATGGCAGCCTGACCGGCAAAGCCGAGACCCTGCTCCTCGGAATAGGCCTGCAGGTAATCACCCGTAGGCAGCGCATCGGCAAAGGTCGGGGTGTCGAGACCGACCGAAGCCTGCAGGCTGTCGTCGCCAACCTCCTGAACGGCGGTCGCGGCGCCCTCGGCGTCCCACTCACCCCAGGCGTCACCCGTGGCCAGCAGGCCCAGCGGCGTGGCCACGACAAGCACGGCAACCAAGATGAGCGTGGGGACCAGCGAGGTCTTCTTGGCAGCAGCGCCCTCGGCAGCAAGCTGTCCATCGGCGGCTTCGGGGCCGACGATAACGCTCGGCGCCGTCTTCTTGATAAAGCCGTAGATCGCGGCAGTCGCCACGCCCTCGACCACGCCGGCTACCAACATATGCGGGATCATCATGGCCGGAATGGCAATGGACAGCGGGAAGGGGCAGTACAGCGGAGCGCCCGAAGCATTCGTGAAAAGCATCGGCTGAATACCAAACTCGATTGCTGCGCACAGGGCCGCCAGGCACAGGCCGACCCAGCCGCTTACGATGGCCGAAACCGAGGTACCCCAGCTCTTGTCGTGCAAACGGCTGTTAAGCGCGCGGAACACGATGGCTGCGGCAAACGGCAACACGAAGGCCATGTTAAAGCAGTTAGCGCCAAAGGACAGGATGCCGCCGTCGCCAAACAGCAGCGCTTGCAGCGCCAGCGCGACCGAAACCGCGATAGCCGCGGCCTCGGGGCCCAGCAGCAGCGCGATGAGTGCGCCACCAACGGCGTGGCCTGTGGTGCCGCCAGGCAGCGGCACGTTGAACATCATGAGCAGGAAGGAGAACGCGGCGCAGATGCCCAGGAACGCCATGTGCTCGCGATCGAGCGTGGCGCGCACCTTTTTGATGCAGTGGATCCAAACGGGCACCATCGCCACCGCCATAACGGCATCGGTCTGCGGGGACAGATAATTATCTGGAATGTGCATGTACGCCTCCCGGTTATCGGCGCACGGAATTGCAACGCCGCTTGAATCACCTTTCCAGTGTTACGTAATGTCAGATTCGTAACACTCCGCGGGCTATCATAGCAAAACGGCGCACTGCCGACAAAGCAGCACGCCGTTATGTAATGCGCGTGTCATATATGCAGGCTCAACGGTGCCTTATACCGAAAACAGCAGTCACGTAAGACTCGGCGGCAGCCGACGCTGGCCCATATCCGGCGCAGGACCTAGCCGCGGACCTCGCCGTTTACGCCCTTGCACACCTTGGTGACGATCTTCTGGTGCGCCTTTTCGACCTCTTCGCTGGTGAGCGTGTGGTCGTCGGAGCGATACGTAAGCGCAAAGGCCATGGATTTCTTACCCTTGCCGATGCGGACCGGATCGCGGTAGACATCGAACAGGCGCACGCCCTCGAGCAGCTTGCCGCCGGCACTCGTAATACGACGCTCAAGATCCTCGCAGGTCACAGTGTTGTCGACCACGATAGCAAGGTCGTGCTCAACGGCCGGGTACTGCGAGAACTCACGGTAGTTATCCTGGTTGCGGGCGCCCTTGATCAGCTTGTCCAGGTCAAGCTCAAAGGCAACGACGACCTCGTCGATGCCCATAGCCTCGCGCGCCTCGGGGTGGATCTCGCCAACCCAGCCCAGCACGGTACCGCCCGAGAGCACCTCGGCAGCACGACCCGGTTGCAGGAAGGCATAGCTCTCGCCCTCGACGGGACGGAAGCGAACCTTCTCAATGCGCAGCTGGGCAAGCAGCTCCTCAACGATGCCCTTGCCAAAGAAGAAACGCAGCTTGCGGTACTTCATGTTCCAAGACTGCTCGCTCCACTGGCCCGAGAGCACGCCCGCCACGGACTTGGTCTCCTTGGGCAGGCTGGCGTTCTCGCGGCCATGGAACAGGCTGCCGACCTCGTACAGGTGCACGTTGGGCGTGCCGTGGGCCTCGTTGTAGGCCACAGACTGCAGCAGACCCGGCAGCAGCGAGCGGCGCATCTCGGTCTGCTCGGCCACCAGCGGGTTCATGAGAACCACGGGGCAGCCGCGGCCCTCGGTGGACATACCAATCTTCTCCAGGTCGCCCGGGGCGGCGAAGCCAAAGGTCGTGGTCTCGTTGAGGCCGCAGGCGCGCAGGATCTCGCCAACCTTGCGGGTAAGCTTCTGCTCGCGGGTCAGGCCGCCGATATGGTTCTTGGCAGCCGGGATGGTCGCCGTCACGCGGCCCATGCCCCACAGGCGCAGGACCTCCTCGATCAGGTCGATCTCGCGCGGCAGGTCGGGACGGAAGCTCGGCGGCGTGACCATAAAGTCCTCGCCGTCGCGCTCGACGGTGCAGCCCAGACGGGTGAGCGAGCGCTCGATAAAGTCGGGCTCGATGTCGGCGCCGCAGATGGCGTGCACGCGGGCCAGGCGCAGCTTGATGCTATCGATGGTCTTGGGCGCGGGGAAAACGTCGACGTAGCCGGGAGCGACCTCGCCGCCGGCGATCTCCTCGATGAGCGCGCACGTGACGTTGGCGACATCCACGCAGCCGGTCTCGTCGACCTGGCGCTCAAAGCGAATGGAGGCGTCGGAGATCAGCGACAGGTCGCGGCTGGTGTGCGAGGTGCGGCCGGCGTTGAAGCAGGCACTCTCGACCATCACGTCGACGGTGTCGTCCTCGATCTCGGAATCCATGCCGCCCATAACGCCGGCCAGCGCCACGGGACGCTCGCCGTCGGTGATGAGGCCCATGCCGGCGTCGAGCGTGCGCTCCTCGCCGTCGAGGGTCGTAAACTTCTCGTCCTGTTGGGCGGCGCGAACCACCACGCGACGATGGCCATCGCGCTCGGCAAAGGTATCCAGGTCAAAGGCGTGCAGCGGCTGACCGGTGAGCATCATCACATAGTTGGTGATGTCGACGATGTTGTTGTGCGGGCGCACGCCCAGGGCGTTGAGGCGCTTGACCATCCAGTCGGGCGAAGGGCCGACCTTGACGTTGCGCACGATGCGGGCGACATAGCGGTCGCACAGGCCCTCGTCGGCAATCTCGACCGAAAGCTCGTCGTCGGTCGCTCGGCCGGTCTCGGCCTTGATGGCGGGCAGCTCAACGTGGAAATCGCGGTCGAAAATGGCGCCGGTCTCGCGGGCCATGCCGATCATGGACAGGCAATCGGGGCGGTTGGGCGTGATCTCGCAGTCGAGCACGGTGTCGCTCGAGCCCACGTACTCGGCAAACGGCATGCCGCAGGGCGTATCCTCGGGCAGGATCATGATGCCGGAGTGGTCGCCACCCAGGCCGAGCTCGCGCGCGGAGCAGTTCATGCCCATGGACACGACGCCGCGAAGCTTGCTCTTCTTGATCTTGACGTCGCCGGGAAGCACGGCGCCAATCATGGCCGTGACGATGTGGTCGCCGGCCTCGAAGTTCTGCGCGCCGCAGACGATCTGCAGCGGAGCGGGATTGCCGTCGGCGTCGAGATTCTTGTCGCCCACGTCGACCGAGCACACATACATGTGGTCGCTATCGGGGTGCGGGATCTTGGTGAGCACCTTGGCGGTCACCACGTGGTCGAAGGACTCGCCCACGGTGTCGATCGCCTCGACCTCGGTGCCGGTACGGATATATTCGTCCGAAAGGGTCTTGGGATCCTCCGGAATATCGATCATGGTCTTGAGCCAGTCGTAAGAAACACGCATCTAGCTCTCCTTTCATACTGAAAGCCTGCAAAGAGATGCAGGTGGAAACTTCAACTTTGTGAACATTCCTTACAAAGCGAGGGTTGTCCAAGTGCGGCAGGTCGGCCCGAAAGAGGAGCGCCGCGTACTTTGGTACGCAAGCGACGAATGAGCGCCGAGGTGCCGTGCTTGGGCAAGCCGCAGCCTAGAACTGATTCAAGAAGCGCATATCGCCCGTCATGAGAGTTCTGAGGTCGGGCAGGTCGTAGCGCAGGGCCGCGACGCGCTCGGCGCCAATGCCAAAGGCGAAGCCGGTGTACTTCTCGGGGTCGATGCCGCAGTTGATAAGAACGTTGGGGTCGACCATGCCGCAGCCCAAGATCTCGATCCAGCCGCTGTGCTTGCAGAAGTTGCAGCCCTTGCCGCCGCACACGTGGCAGCTCACGTCCACCTCGCAGGAAGGCTCGGTGAAGGGGAAGAAGTGCGGGCGATAGCGCGTCTTGCGATCCTCTCCAAACATGCACTTAACAAAGTAGTCGAGCGTGCCCTTAAGATCGCCAAAGGTGATGCCCTCGTCGACGACCAGGCCCTCAATCTGGTTGAACTGCGGCAGGTGGCAGGCGTCGGCCGTGTCGGGACGATAGACGGTGCCCGGGCAGATCATGTAGATGGGCGGCTTTTGCGACTCCATGGTGTGGATTTGCACGCCCGAGGTCTGGGTGCGCAGCAGCACGTCGGACTCGCCGTGGGCATGAGCCTCGGGGTGCGCGACGCTGCCGGGGTTGTTGTCGACCACATAGAACGTGTCGCGAGCCGAGCGGCTCGGGTGATCCATGGGCGCGTTGAGCGCGGTGAAGTTGTAGTAGGAGGTATCGACCATGGGACCGGACTCGACGGTGTAGCCGATACCGCAGAAGATATCCTCGGCCTCCTCGATGATCTGCTTGATCAGGTGCTGGTGGCCGATCTGCGGACGGATGCCCGGCAGCGTGATGTCGACGGCATCGTGCTCGAGTGCGTGCTTGAGGGCGGCGGCCTTCATCTCGGTGGTGCGCTCGTCGAGCATGCCCTCGATCAGCTGGCGCATCTCGTTGGCGCGCTTGCCCATCACGGGACGATCCTCGGGGGCGAGCTTGCCCATCATGCGCATCAGGCCGGTAATACGACCCTTGCGGCCGAGCAGCTCAACGCGCGCGGCCTCGAGCTTGGCGGCGTCGTCGGCACCTGCGACGAGCTCCTTGGCCTCTTCCTCGAGTTTGACCAGATCATCAATCAGACTCATGTCTTCCCTTTCGTCTCTCGCGCATCCGCGCTCCGGGACGGCTGACGCCGCCCGATGCTGCGGATGCGCGGCCCGGTTCGGTAACAAAAAACCGCCCTCGGGCATGTGCATTGCCCAAGGACGGTTAAATTCCGCGGTACCACCTTGTTTGACCCGGCGGATGTCTGGCCCGCCGCGCCCACTCTGCGCCTCTTGTCGCGAGGCTCACGGCTTCCCTACTGAGGCTTTGCTGCCACTGGCCGCGCGCCCGTTGAGGTCGCTGCTCGGGAGTGAACGCTTGGCCCTTGTCACCGCAGGAAGGCTTGCAGCCCATGACCCTCCCTCTCTTGCCGGCGACGCGGCGGGCAAAGCCCTCTCCGTCAACGCATTGGGCTATAGGATACCACATTGTGTGGGCGTATCGCCGCGTTCCGTTTTGTTCGTGCTGGGTACAAGGCAGGTAGTTGTGCAAACTGGCCGTGCATCCGCCTGCGGCGCTCGGCCTGCGAGATTAAGGATACGGTATGGGAAAGAAACTCGATAAGAAGGCCAAGGCCGCCGTGGCAAAGGCCGCCAAGGGCGTCAAGGCCGCTAAAGTCGACAAGGCCGTCAAAAAGTTCCGCAAACTCGAGGGCAAGCTGTGGACCCGCGAGTACCTGCTCAAGATTGCCGAGTTCGATGGAGCGACGATTGCTCCTGCCAACGGTGCTGCCGCCCGTGCCGACGCCATGGGCACGCTTGCCGGCGAGCATCACAAGCTGCTGACCAGCGAGAAGTCCGTTGAGCTCGTACGCTCGTTAGCGCGCGAGACCGTCGCCGGCGGCAAAATCGACGACCCGCAGCTGCTTGACGAGATCCGTGTGCTCGGCCGCGACCAGCGCGAGGCAAGCGTCATCCCCACCGAGGAGGCCGAGGCCTGGACCAGGCTCACCTGCGAGGCAGACGCCGTGTGGCACAAGGCCAAGGCGGCCAACGACTGGGCAAGCTTTGAGCCCTATGTGGATAGAATCGTCGCCCAACTTAAGCATCAGGCCGAACTTATGGACCCCAAGCGCGACCCATACGATGTTTGGCTCGACCAGTACGAGCGCGGCCTTTCTGCCAAGAGCTTCGATGCGTTTTGCGACGAGGTCAAGGCTACGGTCGTGCCACTCGTGCACGCCATCGGCGAGCGCGGCCAGCAGCCCGCTGCCGACTTTTTGCATGCCCGCGTGCCCGAGGCCGCCCAGCGCGCCATGAGCTTTGACCTTATGAAGCTCGTCGGCCTAGACCTGGACGACACCACGCTTGCCTTTACCGAGCACCCGTTTAGCGAGGGCTTTGCCGTGGGTGACGCGCGCATCGCGACACACATCTACGAGGACGATTGCATCTCCAACGTCTACAGCATCATCCACGAGGCGGGACACGCCATGTACGAGCTGGGCGTCAATCCTGCCTATGCGCGCACCTGTCTTGAGGGTGGCACCTCCATGGGCATCCACGAGAGCCAGAGCCGCTTCTTCGAGAACACCGTGGGTCGCAGCCGCGCCTTTATGGGACCGTTGCTCGAGGTGCTGCGCCGCCACGCACCCGAGGTCTACGGCGACGTCGACGAGGACACGCTCTACCGCGCCGTGAACATCGCGCAGCCGTCGTTGATCCGCACCGAGGCCGATGAGCTCACCTATCCGCTGCACGTTATGGTGCGCTACGAGATCGAGCGCATGCTGTTTGCCGGCGAGGCCATGGCCAAGGATATCCCCGCGCTTTGGAATCGCTTTATGGACGAGTACCTGGGCATTCCCGTTCCCGACGACACGCACGGCTGCCTGCAGGATACGCACTGGAGCGGCGGCTCGTTTGGCTACTTCCCCACGTATGCGCTGGGCAGTGCCTACGATGCCATGTTTGTGCCGGCCATGTGCCGCGACGGTGTCGACCTTAACGGCGCCTGTGCGAGCGGCGACCTGGCGCCCGTCCGTGCCTGGCTGGGCGAGCACATTTGGCAGTGGGGCCGCGCCAAGGACGCACCGGAACTCATCAAGGGCGCATGCGGCATGGCGTTCGATGCCCGCTACTACTGCAGCTACCTGCAGGACAAGTTCACCACGCTCTACGAGCTGTAAGGCATAACCGACACGCCAACGCAAAGGGGACGCCGTGGAACCAATCCGCAGCGCCCCCTTTCCACCTAGTTGTTTAAGAACGTCCCCAATGACTACCTTACAGAGCTTCCAGCGCGGCGGCGATGCGCTTCATGGCGGCATCGGCAGATGCTTGGTCGGGCGCCTCGGCCAGCACGCGGATAACCGACTCGGTTCCGCTCTTGCGCACGAGCACGCGGCCCTCGCCTGCCAGCGCAACCTCGGCCTCGGCGATGGCGTTCTGCACGCCCATGTTCTCGAGCGCGGCGTCCTTGTCCGCCACGCGCACGGCCACCTGCGCCTGCGGCAGCAGCTTGCACGGAGCCGTGAGCTGCGAGAGCGTCTCGCGCTCGGCACGAATCACTTCCATCACGCGCAGCGAGGTCATAATGCCGTCGCCCGTGCGCTCGATATCGCCAAAGATCGTATGGCCCGTCTGCTCGCCGCCCAGGCTGTAGCCGCCCTCGCGCATCTTGGCATACACGTGACGGTCGCCCACGCCGCTGGTCACGGCGCTCAGACCGGCAAGCTCCAGCGACTTGACCAGGCCAAAGTTGCTGGCAATCGTCGGCACCACGGTACCGCCCGAGAGTCGCCCGTGTTTGTTCAGATACACGCCGCACACGTACAGGATCTGGTCGCCGTCGACCACGCGGCCGCGCTCGTCCACGGCCAGGCAGCGGTCGGCATCACCGTCGTAGGCAAAGCCCACGTCCAGGCCCTGCTCCACCACATGGCGCTGTAGACGCTCCATATGCGTGGAGCCGCAGTCGACGTTGATGTTAAAGCCATCGGGAGCGGCGTTGATCACGCGCACATCGGCGCCCAGCGCGTCGAACACCGGCTTGGCCACCGAGGATGCCGAGCCGTTGGCGCAATCGATGCCGATCTTGACGCCCTGCAGCGAAAAGTTCGCGCTCGCGATGAGCGAGGCAATATAGCGGTTGCGACCCTGCATGTAGTCCACCGTGGCACCGATGTGGTTGCCCGTTGCCAGCGGCACCTCGCTCTTGCCATCGATATAATCCTCGATGAGCTCCAGCACGTCCTCGTCCATCTTAAAGCCGTCGCTGTTGACGAGCTTAATGCCGTTATCGCAAAACGGGTTGTGGCTCGCGCTGATCATGATACCGCAATCGAAGCAGCCCTCCACGGTCTGATGCGCCACGCCCGGCGTCGGGATCACGTGCAGCATGTAGGCGTCCGCGCCGCTCGCGACCAAGCCGCTCACCAGCGCCGCCTCGAACATATAGCTCGAGCGACGCGTGTCCTTGCCCACGATAACGCGCGCCTTGGTCCCGCGGTTGGCGCCGTAATACCAGCCCACAAAACGGCCGATCTTATAAGCGTGCTCTACCGTCAGCCCAACGTTGGCCTCGCCGCGAAAGCCGTCGGTGCCAAAGTACTTCATGCGCTCTCCTTACAAAATAGGGGCGAACAGATTGCCTGTCCGCCCCAAAATGGTACTCGATTATCTGCGCTACCAGAAAAACCCTACGCCGACGCGCTGTCGCGAGCCGCCTGGCATGTAGGAGTCTGACGCAGCGTAAGCGGCTTGTCCCCCGCCTCGGCCGACGTGGTCAGCGTATACGTGATCGTCGTCGTCTCGCCAGCATGCAGGTCAACGGTGCCCGAATAGAAGGGGATTCCATGCCACGTAGCGGCGCCAAGACCAAACTGGGTGCCCTCGACGGTCAGATCAGTAATGTTGCCGCCCGTCGGGGCAAACAACGAGACATTCAGACGCTCGTCGTCACGCGCGGCATCGGGTGCGCTCGCCGCAACGTAGTCGGGCAGCTTGCCAGCCTCCTCCTGCGTCATGATGTTCGTCAGGGTAACGGTGATGCGATAGGAGCACGTGCCGTCACCGTTCTTGATGCCCTGGCCAATCTGCGTATCGGCGTTCAGGTACCAGTCGAGCTTGGAGAAGCTCAGGTTGTTAAAGTAAACGCCGGCAACAGGATCGGCACTCGGGTCATCCGGATCGGGCAGCGAAGCGTCAATGCCCGTCTCTTTGATGGCATTCTGCTCATCATCGTTTCTCATCCACGCGATCAGGCGGCCCTCTTCGGCACCACGCTCAACGGCGCTGACAAGCTTCGTAACATCGACATCGCCGATACCGCCAAGGATCTTGTCGAAGGCAGCGCTAGCGACGGATGCAAAGATGCCGTCAGACTCCTCGACCGGATAGTTCCAGTACACATCGTGCATGAGGACCTTTGCGGCGTTGGTGCCGTCGACAACCGTTCCGTCGGGCAGCGAGACATTACCGACCAGGCCCAGCAGATACTGCAGGAACACCGGGTCGATACCGATGACGCCATCAACGTCCTGTCCATACTGGGACTTCCACAGCGCGGCGACACGCTGCGAGTTGCGGGGCCAATCAGGCGAATAGGTATTGCCCGAGTTGTACAGGTTACTGTGGTTGCCGAACAGCGCCTCATCCTCTTCGTCGACGCTCTCGACTGCCTCATCCTCGCTGAGTCCAATGCGGGGAACAAACTCGCCAATCGACATCTGGCCGTCAGTGACCGAAATCAGGCCCTGCGAACCGCCAAAGCCGCCGCAAGCACGAATCTCGACGTTGTTCATGGCGTACATAAGGTAGTTGCGCGTCTGGCCGTTGGCGCCGAGCATCTGGGGAAGGACGGGGGCGACCTTCTCCGCCGCGTCAACCGCGCCGTTGAGGGTGGCAAAGCCGTCCTTGGCCTTATCGACCAGCTCGGTCACCTGGGAAATATGAGTATCGCCAATGCCCTGGACCTTCTCGTTGGCGCTCTTGAACACCTTCGAGCTGCTGGAAAGCGAATCGGCGACCGCCTGCAGCGCGGACACGTTAATCATGCCGTCCTGGAACAGCTTGCCGGGCGTAGCCTGCGAAAGGTTATCGGCCATGGGAACCAGCGCATTGCTCGAGACATCGGACAGGGCGTCAATCATGGTGCGGGCCGCATTGATATCGCTGCCATACACCGGGATAAACGAAGCCGCCGCCCACAGCGGGCTCGAGGTCTCCGCCTTCATGCTGTTGCAGAGCTCATCGATCTTCTTCGCGTCGTCAGGCAGCGTCGAAAAATCGCCCGACGTGACCTTGTCCTTAAGGCCACCGACAATCTCGACAGCCTCCTTCGCTTCGCTCTTTACGGTCTTTGCCGAGTTAAGCAGCATAAAGCCGCTTGCGCCAAGCGCAACGAGAAGCACCGCGACCACAGCGGCAATAATGGCGCCGGTGTGACGCTTTTTGCGCTCGCCCTTGCGATGGCGATGACGGACCAGACCGTCAGAGGTCGAACTCGACGAAGCGTCGCTACCGTAGTTCAAGCCAAAATCGTAATAATCTTCCTTGGAACCCGAGCCCGCAAACTCGGCACCGCTATCATCCAGGCGGGCGAACGTACCAGTCTCGGAGGCGCCGGTGTAAATCGTGCCAAGGTTACCCGTAAGCCCCGCGCCACCGGCAGAGGGAGTATTGTTGGCGGCCTTGCCGGCATTAACGTTGCCGGCGCCATTCGCGGCGTTGGCAGCACCCGCGTTGTTCGCGGGTACCGAAGGAGCGCCGCTCGGCTGCGACGTGGAGGTTGCACCGTCCGCAAAGACATTCCCTCTTGCACGGCCGGTCTTTTTTGCCTTTTGAGACTGCTCGTACAGAGCGGTAAACATCGCCGTCTCGCCCGGGGACACGCGCTTACCGGAACCGCCCTGTCCAGCGCCGCCCGGCGTGCCGGCCTTACCAGCCCCGTTCGGACGCGGCGGAACTGCAGGGCGGCCGCTATCGCTGCCCTTAAAGTGATTACCAGCCATAAAGAAATCCTCGCAATTGAGTCGCAATGAAAAAGTCCATAACGTTACTAGTTTATGGCATTTTGAGCATCGACAGCTAAACTCCAGACACGGACATCAATTGGCGGAAATGCGGCACAACACCTTTTCTGTCTTGGCGGCGGCGCTAGCTACACCGTGAGGAACATCATCACGATGATCATGACAAAGCCGATAAGGTCGGTCGGCAAAAACACCGTCCCCAGCATAACGGCGCTGGTGATGGTCGCCGAAACCGGCTCCACAGTTCCGATGAGGCTCGCGCGCACCGAGCCGATGTCCTTAACGCCCTGCATATAAAGCATGTAAGCAAAAAACGAGCCGATAACCACGAACACCGCGAGCGCCTCGATGCCGGCAGCGTCGAGCGCCGGCATATGCGCCCAGGGCTGCACGAAGACGCACGAGACCACGCCCGTCGTGAGCATTGCCGAGCCCGTGACGATGGGGCTGCCGTATTCGGGCAGGATCTTGGCGGGAATCACCGCCATACACGCGGCGCTGACCGCACACATAAGACCTGCTGCCAGGCCAAGCGGCGAGATATTCAGGCTGGTGGGGTCGCCGCCGGTGGCGATTAAAAAGGTTCCACCCAGAGCCAGGCCAATGCCGATGACTTCGCGAGTACGCGGCATACGGCGATCGGTCACGCAGGCGTAGCCCATGATGATAACGAGCTGCAGGCACTGGAGCACCGTCGCGGTTCCGGCGTTCGTCAGGCGCACGGCCGAAAGATAGCAAAACTGGTTAAAGAGCAGGCCAAAAGCGGTAAAGAGCAGCAGCTGTTTGCGATCGGCGGGTGTGGTCCAGAGCTTAATCAGGCGGTCGCGGTCGCGCGTGACAACCACGGCCATAAAGAGTAGACCGGCGAGAATCTGACGCACGCTCATAAGCCACAAGGTATCGACGTGGTAGGTATCGAACAGAAAACTCGCGCTGGTGCCCGAGAAGCCCCAAAACGAACCGCCCACCAGCGTAGCCAAGACGCCCGTGATCATCTTGCGCGTCGAAGCGCTGTTCAGGCGCTCGCGCCAGGCGCGGCGGGTGCTACGGCTGAGCTCGTCGGTGCCCTCGGGCACATCAATGTTCGATATATCGGTCATCGGCACCGAAGCCCCTGCGCCTTCGACCTGCTCGATACACTCTTTGCTCATTTCACTCCCCCGAAACAGTCTGGAAACAATTCGGCTTACCTTACCACGGCGAAGTCACCAGCTGGAGGCTTGTCCGCTTATCGGTAGGACAATTCCGCAGGCGTCTTTCCATAGCTCGATACCGCAATGGCCTTGCATTATGCGACAGCCAAATCGCGGCAGCAGGCTCTTTTGAAATGGATATGACAAAGCCCCCGAACTCCACAATGTAAGCGATTTTTAAAAATGTTCTTGCCACCGAGTTCAGGCTCCGTTATATTATCCCTTGCGCGCTTGCGCACCCTTGATCGGGCGTTTAGCTCAGGGGGAGAGCGCTTCCCTGACACGGAAGAGGTCAGAAGTTCAAATCTTCTAACGCCCACCAAATGTTCGCAGCTCAGAGGCTATGCTCTCTGGGCTGTTTTGTTTTATGTCGCCAAATCAGCTGCCAACTCCAACCGCCCAAGCAACCACCCTGCCCATGCACAAAACCGCGTCAATAGCCACCGAGGCCGAGGCCAACGCGTCTCGAACCCATCCGAGCCGCAACTCCTCAGCAAAACGCCGCGATGTCTGCGCCCTGCGGTATCCTTGAGCCACTTGCACCTGCAGCACCAAGGAGCCGCCATGCGCACCGAGCTCGATGTCCCCTTTTCGCACAAAGAAGAAGCCAAGGCGCTGGGCGCCAAATGGGACCGGACCAAGAAAATCTGGTATGTACCCAGCGGCGTCAACCCCGAGCCCTTTGCCGAGTGGCTGCCCGGTGTTGACCGATCCGACCCCTCAGCGCCGTATATATATCTTGTACTGGGCAAGCGCGAGTGCTGGAAGTGTCACAAAGAGACCTCGGTCGCGGCCTTCGGCATTCCCTATCGAGCCGATAACGACGAGAGCATCGTCATCGCGCACGCGCCCAACGAAGCCGGGCACATTGCCATCGACACGGCCAACGCCAACGCACTCGCCATCGTGCCCGCTCTTGGCTGCGTGCCGGGCGAGATCCGCGACTACCTTCATAAGCGCTGCGGCTACAAGCCCGTAGGCGCGCGAGCCTCCAAAGCCCCGTCGCTCGGCAACACGTGCACCAGTTGCGACGCGCTGCAAGGCAGCCGCTATCTGTTCGAGGAGCCCTCGTCCCCATTTGCCCTCACTGCCATCAACAAGCTGCCGGAACTGGGGTTTGTGCGCGTCGAAGTTGCCGGCGTCTTTGGCGTCCCGGCCGCGCGTACCGACTTTGACCAGGCGCTCTTTACCTGGGCACGCGACCATCACGCCGAGTTCCACAAGCAGCTCGGTGAGGGGATTTATTTGTAGAGGCGAAAGACACTCACAGCAAACTCCTCCGCATCACCTATCCCTCGTCGCCGGCGTCGTACACGATATCGAGGCCACAAACAGGGCATTTCTCCGGATACACCGGCATATGAACGCCTGTCCGTTTTCTCACTTCGTCGCTGAGTCTGTCGCGCGCATCGATGAACCGAATGTCGAGACACGGTATTTGCGAGCCGCAGCAAGGGCAGGTGACGACAAACGACCCGCAATCAACCTCTACGCTCGGAAACATATTGTTGTCTATAAGGGCACACGGCAGTTTTCCGTACTTCCCCATCGCAATATCGCCTCGCCAGCTCATACACGCTCCCCTCTCGCTATACAAATCAGGAAGAGCATGCACCGGCGGGTGGGCGCGATATTGCATCGCCACGCGATCCGATCAAACAACACGATCGTCAAAGAATGCCAAAGCCAAATACGCTAATACGGCAGAAGCCCCGCCTTTTCACGCTTCTTTTCCGAGCGATCGAACTCAATGCGATGGGCCTCAAGAAACACCGTATTGGGTCGCCACTGACGCTCATTCGGCTGCCTTAGCGTCGCACCCGCAAAGGAAACGTAGTCGGTCTTATCCAGCAGGTACGATCCGCACAGCCGATATTCGCCGCAAACAGGCTCAAACGAAATCAGGTGAGCATCAAATAGGGAATGAAGATCGCGCCGAAGCAGAATGCCGTTGCTGGCAACCTGCGATTTGGGTCCCGAGTAATTCTCGATATGCGCAGCCTCCAGAGCTTCGCTGACGCCGCAGTCCGACACCGCGCAACGGCCGTCATAGGCGGCAACGAGCTGCTTGCGGAACCATTGCTGCCCCAATCGCTCGCGCCTTAACGCATAGCGGACCTTTTCGTCGTCGGTCGCACCCTGTCCGGCAAACTCAATATCGACGGGCATGCGCTTCAGATAACTCATATCGGGCACAAAACGAGGGTCCGGTCCGCCTTTATGAACAGGACCGTGCAGAATAAACCATCCGTTTTCGGGCTCGAACCGCTCAACAAACGCAAGGCCGAGCACCTTATAGCCCACCTCGGTTGCGAATATGACTCCGACTGGGACGCCACATTCCATGCAGTTGAGCATTTTACGGTTGTAATTCTGGTCTCGAAAACCAACGGTACCCGGCGCTTGAACCGAGTACCTAATGACCCACGTACCATCGTCCAAATAGAGCGGAGGCACATCGGTGTAGAAGCTCTTTTTAGAGTTATGGACCGAGAGCGCAAAGATCTTATTGGGGTCTTGCTTCACCCGATCCTGGCCCGGCCAGAAGATCCCTGAATCCCGCGTTACGGGAAAGAAGTCCGAGCCAATTCTCAAACGATACTGATACTGAGGGCTATCTTCCTTGGTGTGGTGCGGAAGGCTGGTCCAAACGCCGCCGCGCTGTTCCTCACCCAGAAACCACTCCCATGCCTCAACGTATTCGGAAGGCACGAGACTGCAGGCGCGGTCATAGCTTGGTCCATCCATCAACGGAACAGCAAGGTCAATGTCGTTCATCGCCAGCACCTACAACCATACGAACGCGAGTCATGCCCCTCAATAATATGGCCGGAAGTCAATTATTACGAGATCTCATTCCGCGATCGGCACATCGTTTATGCTCTCGGTTTGCCGCTGGCGCGCTTGTACCCCGCTACCCCACTTCCCTGTATACTGATGTAGCACGTGTTTCATCCGGGCTTGCTGGGCCGGGTCGTTCATGGGAGGGTCTTATGGCTGCTTCGAATCCGCCTAAGGGGAGCGTTTCTTCTTCGTCCATCAAGCCGGTTACGCGCAAGGCCGTGCGCTGCCAGCGCGAGGTCGCCTGGCTTATCACGCAGGCAGCGGGCAGGCTTGTGGCGACCACCCAGGACGTCAATGCGCCTACGCCGAGCTTTGTGTTAGCGGCGGCGCTGGATTTTGTGCGCCAATTGGAGCTTGCCGCACAGGATACCAGCGGCCACCTCGACTACCAGAATGTTATGGCGCCCGACCTGCAAACGTTCTGCCACATGGCCAAGTTGCCCGCCGCGCCCAATGCGCTTTCGGACGCAGGCTACATGTTTACGCTTTCGGGCGCGGACCTTATCCGCGACATCTACGCATACTGCAGCGAGCTCGCCGAGCGCAGCGTCTTTGGCACGGCTGAAGTCAAACCGGGAAATGTCATCAAGCTGGTTCTTAGGCTGTTCTTGATGGACGGATTTGGGGCCATGCCGGCGTAAGCCGAGTCTTTAGCATCACTGTCGACTGGGCAACAACCGCTTTGCCTTAGTGGGCGCCAATCGAGGGTCGATTATTGGGTCGCCTCGTCCACTAACGCATTTATTCCACGCGCTCTGACAGTCGATACTTGCGGTTGCGGCTCGTCGCCGGCGCCGTGGGCTCAAGCTCGCCTTGAGCAATGAGCGCGTTGACGCGCGACCTAACCTGGGAAATCGTAAGCCCCGTGCGTTCTGCCAGCTCACGCGTCCCCAGCTCGCCGTAGTGTTTGAGTGCCGTCACAATTAAGCCCCCGCCATGATCGACCGGCTCGATCTTTGAACGGTAAAGTACGACCTTGAACCGATCGAACCCCGGGCAGAACAGGGGCTCGGCCAGACCATGCGCGCGCATGGCATCGATCATCATCGGGATGCCCGAGCCATTGCCCTCAGCCGGCGAACCTGCGCCATCCGGCAGCGGGACAATCGACATGAGTTTCACGAGCGTCGCGTTACGGCATCGGGAGCTGCCGTCAAACAAGTTCTCGCGAGTCTTTCCCCCGTAAAGGCCGCCAGGATTCGTCACCTCGACACGATCGTCAAAGACGTCGACGGCAATCGATTGTCCACAGAACCGATCCCCGTATTCTCGATGGATTACGGCGTTGGCGATTGCCTCGCGCAGAACCTCCTCGGGAATCTCCAGCGAGTCGACACGCGAGACGCCTTGGACGGTCGAGGTTCGCCGCAAATTCTTGGCGACGGCCGCGACAGCATCCGAGATCATCTCGCCCAACGTTCCCTCACAGATTGTGCGGTCCATGAACCTCAGCGACCCCGCCGTGCCTTTCCGGGTCCCCGCATAGACAGCCATGTCGATAAAGAGCTTGGGATAAAACTGCTGAGGGTAGGTGCCCGCAACTAGGAGTCCAGCCTTGGTGACATTGCCCTGGGAATCAAGGAAATTTAGGCGCTCCAGCTTCGTTTGTTTGTCCGGCGCGCCGCGCATTGCCCGAGGCGTCAACGAGAAAGCCCGATCTATCGTACGGTCGACCAGCGCCTCGTCGAGATCGTCCGCGCCCGCGCCCGCCACCGCGTCGCGATCGCTCGGAGTCGCTCGACCGTATGACGCCAATGCGAGCACCTCGGTCGACGAAAGCGGGACATCTTTGTCATCGATGCGTTTGTAGCTGCCACCTTGAGCGCCCCGCTCTATGACATAGCAAGGCTTGCTCGACGGGTCGAGCTCCTCAATCGTGATGACCAGAACCACGGTGCCCTGGAGCTCCACGCGCTCAATGGTGTATTTGGGCGGATTGGCCAGCTTTCCGCGACCGCCGGCATCACCCATGCCCGCCACGAATTGGTTGAGCACTTTCTCGGTCTCAAAGTTTGCAACTGGGACAAAACCCGCGCGCTCGCTCACTCCGAGTACGATGATGCCGCCGGCGGTGTTTGCGAAAGCGCTGACCGTTTCCCATACGTCGCGGGAAAGCGTCGTGGCGCTCTCCTTGACCTCGACGTTAAGATCGTCCGAGCCCATGCGCCTTAAAGACTCGAGCAGACCGGTCAGTTCGTTTTCGTTCATCTGCACGTCCTTTCGCTCGGTTCTGCGGAGAATGCCGCGAATAAATTTCCTTCGTCTCTCAGTTATCTCTCGTAATTATCTCTCATCTTTCTGCTATCTCTCATATTAGAGATGAGTGAGAGATGAAAGATAAGATGTCTGCCATCTGTTTCATATAAACATGTTTTTGCTGGTAGAACAATCAGTATTGAGACAATACCATGATTGCTTGTCTCTTTGCTGCTCAGTTATCTCTCATATTTATCTCTCGTCTTTCAGTTATCTCTCGCATTAGTGACGAATGAGAGATGAGAGATACGTGAGTGATGGACGAGCGTGGTTTTTTGGACGGTCGGAAAATCCCTCAAACAAAAAACGGGGCCGGCCTTACGCCGAACCCCGTTTTCAAACGGTCAGTTAGTTATCCAACGCGCGAGCATAGCAGTCAACATTACGCCGCCGCGAACACTCCCAAACCTGTTCCGATGATGCAGATCGCGAAGATACCAATAATAATCCAAATGGTCTTGACGCCCTTTTTGTACAGGGCAACGCAAGCGAACGTTGCCAGCAAAGGCAGCAGACCGGGGAAGATCGAATCGAACAGATCCTGCAGGACAATCTCCGAACCACCCACATCAAAGGTCAAAGCCGTGGACAGCGAGACCTGCGCCGCAATCATGGCGCCGATAACGGTCATTCCGAGGACACCGGCAGCATGCGTCATGCGAGACATAAGGTTGTTCTCTTCGGACTGCTGCAGGAACTTGGTTCCCAGGTCGTATCCCAGATGGGCGGCGACGATACGCGTTGCAAAGTTAATTACGGAGTAGATGAGCGCGTACACGATGGGACCGAGCGGATTGCCCGTCGACGCGATACCAATACCAATGCCGGCGGCGACCACGCGGAACGTACCCCAGTAGAACGAATCGCCAATGCCGGAAAGCGGTCCCATGAGGCCGACCTTCATGGCGTTAATCGAGGACGTGTCGAAGTTCTTATCGGCAGCCGCCTGCTCCTCCATCGAAACCGTTAGGCCGGCTACAAACGGAAGCACATGAGGCGTGATGTTAAAGAACTCGGTATGGCGATCGAGCGCCGCATAGTAATCGTCGTCGTTGGGATAGATCTTTCGCAGGGGCTTCTGAATGGTGTACATGAAGCCCATTGCCATCATCTTGTCGTACGACTGCGAGCACTGGCTCGTAAACTGGCGAAGGAACATGCTCCGATACATATCGGGGGTCATAACCGCGTCCTTCTTGGCCTCCTTGAGGTCGGTGTTCTGGGTAGCCATTAGAAGTCCTCCTCTTCATCTGCAGCAACCGTCTGCGGACCGGACGAGCCCTCGCGGAAGGCCAGGAGTAGCGCGACGCAAATGGCAGCTGCGGCGACGCCGACCACGTCCATCTTGAGGTAGATGACCATAATGAAGCCGATGAACAGCCAAGGAAGCAGCTTGTTGTCGCCCATGGTCCTAATAAGAAGAGCGAAGCCGATGCAGACCATGACGCCGGACGCAACGTTGAGGCCGTCCATCACAAACTGCGGAATCGCGTTGAGCGCATTGTTGATGAGGTCGGCACCAAAGAACAGCGAGCAAAACACCAGCAGTGCAGACGGAATGCCAATCGACAGCGGCACGATGGTCAGATGGTACAGATTCGCCTTGGCAAGATCGCGATTTGCCAGAGCGGTCTCAATCTTCTTGCAGGCAAAGGCGCCCGGAACGGCGTAGCAGAAGTTGCGCCACACCTGAAGGAAGACGGAGACGGGAAGGGCGAGCGCGACGGCAGTTGCCGTGCCCGTACCCGTAATGACGGCAAACGCGCAGCCAAGCACGCCGGAGGCATAGACCTCGGGAGGAACCGCCGCGCCGACCATGATGGCGCCCATGAACATGGACTCCAAAGCAGCGCCGACGATAACGCCCTGCTGGACATCGCCAAGGATCAAGCCGACAAACAGGCTCGTAAACAGCGGACGGCCAAGCATCGTAATGCCAAATAATTGCTCGTCCATGGACGCAATAAATGCGACCAGTGCAACTAGAAGATACTGGACAACCATTTCGATCAACCCCAGAAATAGGTCTGCAGGCGAGGCATTCTGCGCAGCTCGCCTGCAGACAACCGCAGCAATTTGAGAGGATTAGTAGTTCATCTGGTGATAGTAGCGACGCGTGGTGAGCGGGTGGTTACGGACGTGCTCGAGATGGCAGCTCAGGCGCTCGGTGATGGTGTAGGTGACCATCGGGGAGACGATCTTGCGGAACTCGGGGTCGCTGAACGGCAGCTCGACCTCGGCGGTGTCGAACTTGTTCACGCGGACGTTGACGCCCTTCTCGTCGGCGAGCATGTGGGTGAAGTTGTCCACGCGGTCCATGAGCTTGCGGGTGTCGTCCTCGCCGTAGAGCATGATGAGGCTCGTGCCCTCCTCGCACAGCTCGATGGTGCCGTGGAAGAACTCGGCGGCGTGGATGGACTTGGTCTTGATCCACTGCATCTCCTCGAGGATGCACATGGCGTAGTCGTAGGCCTCGCCCCAGAGCATGCCGGAGCCGATCACCATGTGGTAGTCGGTGTCCTTGAAGTCCTCGGCCATGGCGGCGCAGCGCTCGTCCTGGGCGTCCTTGGCCTTGATGAGGTACGGGGCGATGTTGCCGAACTCCTCCATGAAGGTGTCGTACTTGGGGAAGGCGCCGGCGTTCTTGAGGAAGCGGGCGACCAGCGTGATCTGGTAGGTGTAGATGGCCTCGCACAGGACGTCGTCCTCGGCGAAGCTGAAGAACTTGTAGTCGGCGTACTCGGTGGCCGGGGTGTTGTCGTTGGAGACGTACATCAGCGTGCGGGCGCCCTGCTCCTGGCAGAACTTGGCGGCCTCGATGATCTCGGGGGTGGTGCCGGTACGGGTGGAGAAGACGCAGACCGAGTCCTTGTTGAAGGTCTTGGGCGGACATGCGAGGAACTCAGCGGCAATCTCGCAGTGGACGTCGACGTCGGCCGTGGTGGTCTCGACCCAGTACTTCATCGGGAGCGTGTGGGCCCAGGTGCCGCCGCAGCCGATGAAGAAGATGTTGGAATAACCCTGCTCGCAGACCTTGTCCACGGCAGCCTCAATCTGAGGACGGAGAGCGAGGGCATCGCTCACAACCTTCTCGTAACGAGGCTCATCGAAATTGAACATCCCTTACTCCTAACTCACTTGGATGAACCCTTCATTCATCCCATGACGTTATAATACTTTATATAACTAACTATGCAAGAACTATTTCAGATTTTTTGGATTTTTCTTTAATAAAAAGCCCGTCGATCAAATGATCGACGGGCTTAAGAAAGGAGGACCTGGTTAATAAATGCCAGACAATGGCATATTTCCGGCTAGAAAACGTCCTTGGCAAATACCTTTGAGTCATTGGGGACCTGACGGATTTCGATAACCACGCCATCGTTCACAAGCTCTTGGATATGCTCGGCATCGGTTTCGGTCGCAAAGATCGCGGGGGTCGGATGAAGCGTGGTCTCGGGAGACTTTCGAGTTCCGCCCAAATTGATCTCCTTGATGTCTTTGCAACCCTTAGCAAGGCGATAGGCATCCTCGATCGTCTCGACAATGATAAACAGCGAATACTTGTCGGTGACGCCGCTGTTGAGCGCCTCGATAGCAGCGTTTACGTCTTTTATGACGAGCTTCACGCCGTTGAGACGAGCTAGCCTCAAAGCGGCTTTTCTCATGTCGTCTTTTGCCACGGCGTCGCTGGCACACAGGATGCAATCGACATCCAGCGCATGTGTCCAAGACATGGCGACCTGGCCGTGAATCAATCGGTAATCGACCCTCGTAAGCTTAATCATCGTAATCATCTCCGCGCGTAATAAAGGTAATGACAGGGTTGAATTATTCGTTGAAGCTTGAGCTAGAACTCTTCTTCTTCGACATCGGCAAGCATATCCGCCGCCTCGCAAAGCTGAATAAACGAACGCGATCCCTCGACCGCGGCTTTAGCCTTGTCCGCATCCAGGGAGTCCAGCTGTGTGACCATTTCCACCAGCAGCGGCAAGTTCATTCCGGCGATCAACGTAAACGATCCGGCGGTCTGCCTCTGAATGAATTCGTTGTTTACAGAGCCGCCAAAGATGTCAGTCACGACAAACCAGGAGTCGGCAGGGTCCCTCGTCTCCATCCATGCATCAATCAACGCCGCGACGTCCCTTGAATCATCATCGATATAGGCGCACAGGCACTCGATTCGGTCGTTAGTGCCCATCAAAATCTCCAGAGAGCTTTTCATGCCTTGGGCGAGATAACCATGACTCGCTAGCAATATCTTATTCATAGTTCTCCAATATCAATAAGACGTACTATATTGTCATAACAAAGTATATTAGCAATCTACCCCTGCGCGGTGTGTCTATTTTCCAAATCCGCGAACGGTAACAATTGGTCGGTAAATAGACCGATCTATCTCTAATTTACAAATAGAACTTCAGTCGCTCGGTGCAGTACACCTGACGGGAGATGAAGAGCGGCTCGCCGCTTGGAGCATAACGTCTATCGACAAACAGAAGCAGCGAAGAGTCAAGCTCCACGTTAAGATATGCCGCCTCGAGCTCGCTCGCATAGCAGACCTCGAGCGTACGCGTGTTGGGACCCATCTTGATCCCCTGGCGATCGAGTACCGCCATCAGCGAATCATCGAGGGATTCATGCTCCAAAAAAGAAAGCGCAGCGGAATAGCTATTGGTTTCCAGCATCGTGGGCTTGCCATCCACAAGGCGCAGACGACGACTACGCAATACCTTTTGGGTATCGTCTACGCCCAGGAACTTCGCGTCTCGCAGGCTTGGGAAGTCCCAGCCCATTGCGAGAACCCTGGTAGACGCCTGTTTGCCCGCAAGCTGGCACGAATGGGTAAAGCTCTCACGGTCGTCCGCGGCATACATCTGCGTGTCCGACGAAACGAACGTGCCCTTGCCGCGGGCCCTCTCAACAAGCCCAGCATCTTCCATTTCTTTAATTGCAGAGCGAACCGTTATTCGGCTCACGCCAAATTGCTCGATAAGCTCCGCCTCGGTCGGAAGCTTATCTCCCGGGCGGTACGTGCCGTTGGCAATCGAATCAGAAAGCGCACGGACAATCTGTTTGTATAGGGGGATAACGCTATTTGCTTCAACCATATCAACCATACCTTTGCAAGGAATCAGCAGTTTATAGATAAATGACTTATATTGTATTAGAACTTTTAGCACTCCACGCCATTTCCTATAATGTTTCAGCGAACGGGGGGGGTTATTTTGCGTAAGCGGGGTAGAGTCCATCTATTTCCGCATACAACTTCAATCTGATGGCGGTACATGCATCCGATAAGCCGATTGATTTTTATCTTCTGTCTGTCTCTCAGTCATCCCTCGTCGTAGAGATAAATGTGAGGTGAGAGTTACGTGGTTGACGCACGGGGCCTTTGTCCAATCTGCTGGCATCGTCTTCAGTTCGCCGCAGAGCCGCAGCCCCATATGGGTATACTCTCGAGGATTCGACTCGATTCGCCCCCGCTGGGGCGTCAAAGGAGACTGCATATGCCCACCACCTCAACCGACCCGCGCGCCGCTGCCGCCGCGCTGCTGGTGCCCGGCACCACCTGCCACGGCTTTGCCGTCGAGCGCTGCGAGACCGTGCCCGAGCTCGACTCGGACGCCTACGTGCTGCGCCACACCGCCTCGGGCGCTCGCCTGCTGTACCTGGCGTGCGACGACGAAAACAAGGCTTTTGCCATTGGCTTTAAGACGCCGCCGGCCGATTCCACCGGTGTGTTCCATATTCTTGAGCACTCGGTGCTGTGTGGGTCGGCCAAGTTCCCCGTCAAGGAGCCGTTTGTCGACCTGATCAAGAGCTCCATGCAGACGTTCCTCAACGCCATGACCTACCCCGACAAGACCATCTACCCCGTTGCCACCACCAACGAGCAGGATTTGTACAACCTGATGGACGTGTACCTGGACGCGGTGTTCAACCCGGCCATCTATACCAAACCCACCATTTTTGAGCAGGAGGGCTGGCACTACGAGCTGGACCTGCCAGAGGGCGCCGAGGGCGAGGGCGGCGCCGCGAGCCTACGCGAGGGCACGCTGCGCTATAACGGCGTGGTGTTCAACGAGATGAAGGGCGCGCTGTCCGACCCCATGAGCGTGCTGGACGACGCCGTCAACGCCGCGCTCTATCCCGACACCGCCTATGCGCACGAGAGCGGCGGCGACCCGCGCGCGATTCCCGCGCTCACCTACGAGCAGTTCCTGGACACGCATGCGCGCCACTACAATCCTTCCAACTCCTACATCACGCTCTATGGCGATCTGGACGTGGACCGCGCCCTGGCCTTTTTGGACGAGCGCCATCTGTCGCAGCCGAGCGCCGCGAGCCGCCGCATGGACGCAGCCGTTGCCGCCGGCGAGGACCCGTCCACGCTGGCGCCCAATCCGCTGGGCGTGCAAGCGCCCGTGACCTGCGAGTATAAGCGCGTCGAGATGGCCACCACGCCCGAAAACGCCCTGGTGGGCCTGGGCTTGGTGCTGGGCAGTGCGCTCGACCGCAAGCGCACGATCGCGGCGGACATCCTGTTCGAGGCGCTGCTGGGCTCCAACGAAGCGCCGGTTAAGAAGGCCATTCTGGCCGCCGGCCTGGGCGGCAACGTGGTGAGCTACACCGCAGCCGAGAGCCTGCAGCCCTACGAGCTCATCATGCTGCAAAACGCGCAGCCCGGCGTGGCGCGCGAGCTGCGTCGTGTGTTCCAGGGCGCCTGCCGCGACCTGTGCGAGCACGGCGTTCCGCGCGAGCGCCTGGAAGCCATCATCAGCAGCAACGAATACGACCTGCGCCAGCGCGACTACGGTATCGCCGATGGCGTGGCCATTGCATGCGACGCGCTGAGCACCTGGCTCTACGATGACGACGCCGCGACGTTGGCGCTCAAGTACGGCCCGGTGTACGAGGAGCTGCGCGGCGAGCTGGACGGCAGCTATTTTGAGGACCTGCTGCGCGAGCTGGTGCTGGAAAACGATCACATGGCGCTGGTCGAGCTGGTGCCGGTGGACGCCGCCGAGGGTTCGGAGGGTGCCGAGGCCGCCGAGCTAGCAGCCAAGCGCGATGCCATGACCGATGCCGAGCTGGCCGACGTGGTCGAGCGCACGGCCGCGCTGCGTGCCGCGCAGGAGGCGGAAGACACGCCCGAGGCCAAGGCCACGCTGCCGCGCCTGCGCGTGTCCGACATTGGCGAGGCGCGCCCCGAGCCGCCGCTGGTCGTGGACACGACCGCGCCCATCCCCTGCCTGCGCCACGGCATCCCCACCAACCGCCTGGCCTACGCCATGCAGTATTTCGACCTGAGCTGCGTCACGTTTGAGGACCTGCCCTATGTGACACTGCTCTGCCGCCTGCTTAAGCAGCTACCCACGCGCGAGCACTCGGCCGAGGAACTCGACAACTTGCTCGCTGGCAAGCTGGGCTTTTTGAGCTTTACGACCGAGGTCATGACCCAGCCCGAAGTGGACGGCGTGCGCCCCTACCTGCTGGTGAGCGCCGGCGCCCTGTCCGAGAAGATCGACGCGCTGGCGAGTCTACCGCGCGAGGTATGGTCGAGCACGCTTTTGGCAGACGCCGACGCCGACCGCATGCGCGACGTGCTCACGCAAATTCGCATTGGGCTTGAGCAGGGCTTTATCAACAACGGCCACTCGGCGGCGCTCGGTCGCGCGATGAGCTACAGCTCGCCTTCGGCCGTGGTGCGCGAGCAGCTTTCGGGCGTGGACTTCTACCTGTTCCTGCGCGATCTGCTCGAGCACTTTGACGAGCGCGTGGACGGGCTGCGTACCAAGCTTGCTGAGCTGGCGGAGCGCATCTTTGTGGCCGATGGCTGCCTGGCGAGCTTTACCGGCAGCGATGAGGACTTTAACGCGTACTGGGCCGCCGCGGGCGACTTGGGGCTGGGAGCTGGCGACGGCGCCGATGCCGGCCGCGACGCGCTCGTGGTGCCGACGCCGTGCGACCGCCACGAGGCTTTTGTCATCCCTAGCGACATCTGCTTTGCGGCAAGCGCGTGCGACCCGCGTCGCTTGGGCATTGACGTGACGGGCGCCTGGGCGGTTGCCGCCAACGCACTCTCCTACGACTACCTGTGGAACGAGATCCGCGTGAAGGGCGGCGCGTACGGCTGCGGATTCCGCGCGGCCGGCGAGCGTCAGGCGGCGTTCTACACCTACCGCGACCCGGCAATCGATCCTTCGATTGAGCGCGTGAAGCGCGCGGGTGCATGGCTTGGCAGCTTTGAGCCCGACGAGGCCGCCTTTGAGGGCTTTATCGTGAGCTGCGTGAGCGGCATGGACGCGCCGGTGAAGCCGTATGCGCTCACCAAGCGCCGCAACACGACCTACCTGGCCGGGCTCGATTCGCATGCGCGCGAGGAGCGTCGCGCCCAGATGCTCGCCGCCACGCCCGGTGAGCTGCGCTCGCTCGGCGCCGACGTGACGCGCATCGCAGCCGAGTCGCCCACCTGCGTCTTTGGCGGCCGAGACGTCATCGCCAAGAGCAACGCCGGCTTCAACGTAGTCGACCTGCTGGGCTAAGGCACGGCAAGCAAAACTACCACGAAGGTCGCAGTTCACAGGCGCCCTTCGTGGTAGTTCGAACACTTGTTCTATACGCACACATGTTCTATAGTAGAGGTGCTTGCATCAAACTGAAATTGCAACTAGAATATAGTTGCAGAATGTGAGGCGGGATGATGCGGACCGATAAACTCATCGCCCAACTGTTTAGCTGCCCTTCGACGTATCGGTATGCGGATTTTATAAAAGTCATGGCTTCGTATGGCTTTGAAATGTACAGCAAAGGCAAGACATCCGGATCGCGTGTTCGCTTCTACAGGCCATCAGATGGCAGGATGTTCGTAATGCACGCGCCTCATCCATCTGACGAATTGACAGCGGGGACCATTCGAAACATCGTTCGCTTTCTGCAAGATGTCGGAGGTAGTCATGAGTAACGTTTTGGCATACAAGGGTTATTTCGCCCCGGTCGAGTTCGATGCCGAACAGCATGTGCTAACAGGTATGGTCGCCGGCATTAGGGACGCAATCGTATTTGAAGGCTCCACGGCTGAAGAAGTGGAGCAATGCTTCCACGACGCCGTCGACGATTACCTTGAGTTTTGTGCCGAAAAGGGCAAGGAACCAGAGCGGGCTTTTAAGGGCTCATTCAATGTGAGAACAGGCTCCGAGCTTCACAAGCAGGCAGCACTGGCGGCGGCAAAGAAGGGTGAATCGCTTAACAAATTTGTGGCCGAAGCAATCGCCGCGGCGTTGTAATAGAGACGAGTCGCCATCAAAACCACCACGAGGGTGCCTGTGTTCCCTTCGTGGTTGTTTTTGCTGTTTGCCCAGATAATACCTGCCAGAATAAACCTGTCCCTTTTTGGTAGGTCTGGGAGAGGGAGCCGGGATGGACAAGGCTGAGTTGCGGCGGGCGATGATTGCTCGGCGCGATGCTCTCGATTTGGATGTGCGGGCGGCGAAGTCTGCTGATATCTGTGCACGGCTGGTTGAGCTGCTGGGCCGCTTGGATGCCGCGGCGCCGCGCACCGTTGCCGTCTATGCCGCGATGGGTTCCGAGGCAGACCCTGCCGCGTTTGCCGCTGCGGTCGCCGTGCGCGGCTGGCGCGTGGCCTATCCGTGCATGCTCTCGGCAGCAGACGCCGTGGCTTGTGGCCAGCGCATGTGTATGCGGGCAGTTGCCGCCGACGATGCGTCCGCGGCTCCGTTTATCGCCCACCCCACGCAGGCCTTTGCGGCCACGGACATCGACAGTAACCGCTTCCCTATCGTGCCTGCCGAAGCTCTCGACATGATCGTCGTGCCGCTCGTGGCCTTCGACCAAACCGGCGCGCGCCTAGGCTACGGAGGCGGCTGCTATGACCGCTACCTGCCCATGCTCTCGCCTGCATGTCAAATCATCGGCATCGCCTTTGACGAGCAGCACGTCGACCACATCCCCATCGATGCCCACGACCTGCCGCTACCCCGCATCATCAGCGCCTAACGGCTGGTGCACCTCCCGGCAGCCTAGTGCTCCTCGCCGGCGCGGGCCAGGTCGTAGGGCGTGGTCTGGTAGACGTAGTAGTTGAGCCAGTTGGTGTAGAACAGCTGAGCCTGGCTGCGCCAGACGTTGCGCGGCTCGGCGGTGGGGTCGTCGTTCGGGAAGTAATGCGCCGGCACCTCCGGGTTGAGCCCGCGCTTCACATCACGCTCGTACTCTAGGCGCAACGTGTCGGTATCGTACTCGGGGTGGCCAAATACAAAGAAGCGACGGCTATCGGTCGACTTGACGATGTACAGGCCCACCTCGTCGGACACGGCCACAACCTCAAGCTGCGGCTCGGCCTCCACGTCCTCGCGGCGCACATCGGTGTTGCGCGAATGCACGGCATAGAAACGGTCGTCGAAGCCGCGGACCAGCGGGCTTTGCGGCTTCACCAGATAATGCTCGAACACGCCGCTCGCCTTTGCCGGCAGGTCGTACTTCTGGATACCGTAATGATGGTAGAGCCCCGCCTGCGCGCCCCAACAAATGTGCAGCGTGGAGTGCACGTGCGTGGTGGACCAATCCATGATCTGGCAGAGCTCGGGCCAGTAGTCGACCTCCTCGAACGGCATCTGCTCCACCGGCGCGCCCGTGATGATCAGGCCGTCGTAGTGGATGTCGCGGATGTCGTCGAACGTGCGATAGAACGTCTCCAGGTGGCCGGCGCTCACGTGCGTGGCCTCGTGCGTTTTCGTGCGCAGCAGGTCCACCTCCACCTGCAGCGGCGTGTTGGAGAGCTTGCGCATGATCTGCGTCTCGGTAGCGATCTTGGTGGGCATGAGGTTGAGGATGAGCACGCGCAGCGGACGGATGTCCTGGTGCAGCGCGCGGTACTCGGTCATGACAAAGATGTTCTCGCTCTCGAGCTGCGCGGCGGCAGGGAGGGCGTCGGGGATGCGAATGGGCATGGATGCTCCTTACGAGTCAGTTGCAGCTATGGTACAACGAGCGGCCCCGTCCGCGCGAGCACATCGCCCGGCGATGCCGTCAGCGGCCCAAATCACTCCAAAAGTAGAGATTAAGGCATGTCCCAAAAATCTACAGCGCTTTAGCCTAGCAAAGTGGCAGCAGGACGCTACAATGGTTCGACGCGAATAACTCGGCCGAAAGGATACATATATGTACCAGACGCGTAAGATCGGTGTGGTCGGCCAGGGCCACGTAGGAGCACATGTCGCCAACAGCCTGCTCATGCAGGGCATTGCCGACGAGCTGTACCTGTGCGATATCAACGAGGCCAAGGTGACGTCCGAGGTCCAGGACCTGCGCGACTCCCTTTCGTTTGTCCCGTACAACACCAAGATCGTCAACTGCTACGACCACTACGAGGAGCTGGCATGCTGCGACGTCATCGTCAACGCTGCCGGCAAGGTCGCGCTGGCCGCCGGCAACCGCGACGGTGAGCTGTTCTTTACCACCGACGCCGCCCGCACCTTTGCCAAGCGCATCGTCGGCGCCGGCTTCGACGGCATCTTCGTGAGCATCTCCAACCCCTGCGACGTCGTGTGCACCGAGCTCTGGCACCTGACCGGTTACGATCCCAAAAAGATCATCGGCTCGGGCTGCGGCCTGGACTCCGCCCGCCTGCGCACCGAGATCTCCAAGAAGGTCGGCGTGAGCCCCAAGTCCATCGACGCCTACATGATCGGTGAGCACGGCTTTAGCCAGCTGGCTGCCTTTAAGTCCGCGACCATCGCCGGCAAGAGCCTCAACGAGCTCCAGGCCGAGAACCCCGACAAGTACGCCTTTGACCACATGGAGGTCGAGGAGCTCGCGCGCAAGGGCGGCTATGTGACCTACCAGGGCAAGCAGTGCACCGAGTACGCCGTCGCCAACTCCGCCGCGCGCGTCTGTGCTGCCGTTCTGCACAACGAGCACGCCGTGCTTTCCGCCTCCACGCTCATGACCGGCCAGTATGGCGAGAAGGGCATCTTCACGTCCCTGCCGTGTGTGATCGGCGCCGAGGGCGTCGAGGAGGTCTACACGCTCGACCTGTCCGAGCACGAGCTCGAGGGCTTCCACAAGAGCTGCCAGCACATCCGCGACAACATCGCCCAGCTCGACTGGTGGGACGCCGAGGCTTACGACGCCAAGTAAGCGTCGGTTGCCGCGACACCTCGCTCATACGGACGCCATGCAAAGCGGGCCGTGCCGGAAATCCCCCGGCACGGCCCGCTTTTTGACTCACACGGCACGCTTGCGAATCGAAGGTGAATGCTTTTCCCGTTACTTAGTACTGCTCGATGCCCATGTAGCGACGAACCTCGGGGCTGTGGTCAAACACCTTGCCGCGGGCGGCGCGCAGCTCGCAGCTCATGTTGTAGAAGAAGATCGGCTCCAGGAACGAACGCACGCTGGCAGGCACTTCGCCCACACCGTACTCGAGCGCATCGAGCACCATGACTGTATCGGTGTGCGTGTTAAGGAACGCAAGAGCGCGCTCCTCCATGGGGCGGCACTCGCCCGCGCCAAGCTGCACAAAGTAGAACACGCCGGGCTCGGTGGCCTCGAACGGGCCGTGGAAGTACTCGCCGGAGTGGATGTAGCAGCAGTGCTGCCACTGCATCTCCATGAGCGAGCAGATCGCCATGGCGTAGGTCTGGCTAAAGTTGGGGCCGGAGCCCAGGATATAGAAGAACTTGTGCTGCTGGCAGAGCTCTGCAAAGCGGGCGCCCAGCTCGGCGTTGACCTTCTCGCGTGCAGCGGGCAGCAGCGTATCCATCTGCTTGAGGCCCTCGTACATGTCGGCGAGTGCCTCGTAGCCTTCCTGCTGGTCAAGCAGCTCGGCGGCGATCAGAGCGCCGATACCCTGAGGCACCTCGGCCTGCGACACGCCCTCGCCCCAGGGGTAGACCCAGGTGATCCACTTGCCGTTGTCGATCTTGGAGCCCTCGCAGTCGGTCATGGCGACGACCTCGGCGCCGGCAGCCAACGCCATCTCGCAACCGTCGACGACCTCCTGCGTATTGCCGCTGTGGCTGCAGGCAATAACGAGCGACTTCGGCCCTAGGCTCTTGGGGGCCATCAGGCAAAACTCGCGTGCCGTGTAGACCGTCGAGGTAAACGTGGTGGCCTCGCGCTTGAGCAGCTCGTTGGCCGGCATCAGGTCGATCATCGAACCGCCACAAGCGATCCAAAAGACGTTCTCGATCTTGCCCTTGCGCTCGATGATTTCCTGAATCAGATTGTGTGCGTTCATCCTGATGTTCCTCCTTGTGCGGCGGCTTTGAGCGACGACGGCTCGTACCTGCTGTCGTTCTATGTTGTCCTATTTATAACACGCACGGCAACGCCCGTGAAGTCATTTCACCAAAGTTGTTCTATGTTGTTCTATCTGTGGATGTTAGATGTCGAAGACGTAGCGCGAGCCCACGATCTTTTGGCGGCCGAGCAGTAGAGGGCGCCCGCCAGCGTCGGTAAAGTAGGCCTCCATATAGAAGAGCGGCTCACCGACCGGCACCTTCAGCAGCGGGGCCGTCTGAGCATCGGCAAGCGCAATCTCCACGGTGCAGAGGTCGGACTTGAGCGGCGCGCGACCCGAATGCTCGGCAACGAGCGCAAAGATGGAATTGTCCGTGAGGTCCTTGTCGGCAAGCGTCTGCAGGTAGGGATGGTCGGCGAGCACAAAGGCGTTGTTCTCGAGCATGACAGGGATGCCGTCGGCTGTGCGCACGCGTTCGACCACGATAAGCTCGCAGCCGGGCTCCACGCCAAAGAACGCCGCATCCTCGTGCGTCGCCGCGACCACCGTGCGCGACACCAGACGCGCACCCGGCACCATGTCGTTGGCAGCACAACCCTCAGTAAAGCTCTGGACGTCACCCTTCTGGCGAATCTTGCGCTTGAGCTTGGGCGCACACACAAAGGTGCCCCTCCCCTGCTGGCGGTTGAGATACCCCGCACGCGACAGCTCCTCGATGGCGCGACGCACGGTGATGCGCCCCACGCCATAGGACTTCGCGAGCTCCATCTCGGCGGGGATGCGCGAGCCGGCAGGGTACACACCGCGCGCGATCTCGCCCTTTAGGTCGTCCATGACCTGCTGGTACAGCGGTACGGCGGACACGTCAGTACGGTCGGTCTTGCTATCGGCTACCATCGTTACGCTCCATCCCGCGCATGCTCGGACTCAAACTCTTCAATTGCCGCCATAAACTGCTCGCCAAAGGCGTCGGCCTTTTTCTCGCCAATGCCGTTGACCTGGATCAGCTCGTCGCGCGTCTGCGGGCGCAGGCGGCACAGGCCGCGCAGGGCCTTGTCGGAAAAGACCATGTACGGCGCCATCTCCAGCTCGGTCGAAATCTCCTTGCGGAGGGCACGCAGGCGCTCGAACAGCTCGGCATCGTCGCCCACGCGCGGGCGCTGATCCAGCTCGGCCTCCTCGCGCAGCAGATCGACGGCGCGGCGGGCGCGGGCCGAGGCCTTGCGCTTGGACGCGCGACGCTTAACGGTAAAGGCAAACGCTTCGTCCTCGACCTCACCGGCGCGCGGGCCCAGGCCCACGACCGGGTACTGCCCCTGCGAGGTGGCCAGATAGCCGCGGCCGCACAGCTGGCCGATGATGTCCTTGATGCGCCCGACCGATTCGCTCGACAGCTCACCGTAGCCGCGGTCCTCGTCCAGATGCATCTGGCGAATGCGCTCGGTGTTGCCGCCGTGGAGCACATCGGCGATCAGCGACTTGCCAAAGCGCATGGGACGCGTGGCCACATAGTGCACAGCGGCGCGGGCCATATCGGTGACGTCTTCGACCTCGAACTGCGTCAGGCAGTTGCTGCAGTTGCCGCAGCCCTCGGCGTCGTCTGCCGTGCCGCCCGCGGCGGCTGCCGCATGCTCGGCCGCGGCCTCGTCGCCAAAATAGCGCAGCATGTATTCGCGCAGGCAGCCGGTGGTATTGCAGTAGCCCTCCATCTGGCTGAGCAGGCGATAACGGTTCTGGAGCGCCCACGCGCGCTGCTCGTCGTCGAGCGCCTCGTCGGCAGCATCGCCGCGATCGATCAGAAAGCGGCGCATGCGAAAATCGTTGCCGTTCCACAGCAGGTGGCAGCTGGCCGGGTCGCCATCGCGGCCGGCGCGGCCCGCTTCCTGGTAGTATGCCTCGATGCTCTCGGGCACGTTGTTGTGGATCACGTAGCGCACGTTGGGCTTGTCGATGCCCATGCCAAAAGCGTTGGTGGCAACCATCACCTGAATGTCATCGTCGATAAAGGCACGCTGGCTCTGGCGGCGGGCGTCGTTGCCCATGCCGGCATGGTAGCGGCCCACGCGAATGCCGCTGGGGTCCAGTGCCTCGGCAAGCTCCGCGGCCAGCGCGTCGACCGTCTTGCGGGTCGAGCAATACACGATGCCGCTCTCGCTCGAATGCGCGATCACGTAGTCGCGCACCCACGCGGTCTTGGCCTTATCGCCCATCTCCTCGCAACCAAAGTAGAGGTTCTTGCGATCGAAGCCCGTCACTACCGTCGCGGGATTTTGCAGGCCGAGCATCTGCTGAATGTCCGCGCGCACGCGCTCGGTCGCCGTGGCGGTAAACGCCGCCACGATGGGGCGCTGCGGCAGGGAATCAATGAACTCGAGAATCTGCAAGTAAGCGGGACGGAAATCCTGGCCCCACTGGCTCACGCAGTGAGCCTCGTCAATGGCCACGAGCGGAACGCCAATGCCGCCTTCGGCCGCAGCTTCCTGCGCAAAGGCCAGAAAGCGCGGCTCGAGCAGGCGCTCGGGCGCCACATACATAAGCTGATAGCGGCCCTCGCGCGCCCGCTTGAGCACGGTGTTTTGCTGGGCCGGAGTAAGACTGGAGTTGAGATAGCTGGGTCGCGCACCCGCCGCGAGCAACGCGCGGGTCTGATCCTCCATAAGCGACAGCAGCGGACTCACCACAAAGGTGATGCCAGGCAGCATAAGCGCAGGCACCTGGTAGCAAATGGACTTGCCGGCGCCCGTGGGCATGACACCCAGCGCATCGCGACCGGCAAGAATCGCATCGACCATGCGGTCCTGTCCCGGGCGAAACGAGGTGTAGCCAAAATAGGCGCCGAGCGTGTCGAGCGCCATCTGCTGCATGCTATCGGTCATGGTTTCCTAACGTCAGAATCATCTGCCGCCGATTATACGCCGCCACGCGGACCGGCGTCGCCCGGCTGTCAGCCACGCTCATTCTGCGGGTAGTCATTGGGAACGTTCTTGAATGACTAGTCGTTTAAGAACGTCCCCAACGACTAAGGAGTGTCCCCAGGTGTCGGCAGAAAAGGAACGTCCCCAAGTGCCGGCCCAGCAACGCCGATGTTTTATCTCTTCACAAGCGCGGAAACGTCGCTGGTTGAGCAAAAGTCAGCGAAAACGCCCCTAAGCGAGCAAGGTGACGTGAAAGAGGAGGGAAGCGTACTTCGGTACGCGACCGACGATTGAACGTCAGATTGCCGCTTAGGGGCGTTTGCAGCGTCGGCCCGTTACGCGGTTTGGCAAAACCGCGTAACTTACATGACCATAACGTAGCGCGATCCCACGTAGTACTGCTTACCCATCAGGACCGGCTCGCCATTGGGGCCGATAAAGCCGGCACGCAGGTTGAGCAGTGGATCGTGCGGAGCGATGCCCAGCTCGGCCGCCTGCTCGGTATTGGCACGAACGGCCTCGACCGTGCGGTAGCCAACCGAGACAATCGGCGTTCCGCCAACACGCTCGACCTCGGAAAAAATCGACTTGTCCTCAAGATCGGCCGTCAGCAGCTCACGGTAGGCGTCAAACGGCACAAAGATGTTCTCCTCAAAAATGGGCTCGCCGTCGGCCGTACGCACGCGCTTAATATGCAGCAGCAGCGCGTCCTTCTGCAGGCCAAAGAACTCCATCTCGTTTTGACGTGCCGGCACAATCTGGCGATCGACCACATGCGCGCCCGCCTTCATGTCATTATCGGCACACAGCGCGGTAAACGTCTGCAGCGTCGAAGCGTGGAACTGGCGGTTGATGTGCGGCGTGGAGACAAAGGTGCCACGGCCCTGCTGCTTAACCAGGTAGCCATCGGAGCACAGCTCCTCGACGGCGCGGCGCACCGTAATGCGGCTCACGTCGTACTGCTCGGCTAGCTCAAGCTCGGACGGAATACGCTCCTTGGGTGCATAAACACCTTTCTCGATCGCGTCCTTGATTTCGTCATAAATCTGCTGGTAAAGCGGTGCATTTTTGGGCGTAGGCATATCTAATCACTCTTATTGGAATATCGAAATAACTAATACGTATATAACGTCTAGTTTCATGTTACCTCATATTGATAAAACGATACACCCTCCCTACCAAAAAGCGACAGCTTCATTTTGGTAGGTTTTATCTGGGTAAACGAGAGCCTCCCGAAAGCAGCGAGGCTTTCGGGAGGCTCAAGCGGACAGGATTGCGCCAGGCCGGCAAAATGCCAAAACCCTACTTGCCGTCGTCCTGCTGCAGGCTATCCTGCTCGCTGAGGCGCGCCTGCCTGCTGGCCATGCGTGCGGGCTTGTCGGGATCGGGAACGGCCGTGGGCATGGGCTCGTCGACATGACCGCCCCACCAGCCGCCCACAAAGTTGAGCGTGTGGAACACGTTGATCACGGCGCCGGGATCAATGTCGCACACCAGCTTGATAATGTCCTGGCTCTCGTAGGTCGATACAACGGCGTGCAGCAGGTACATCTTCTCGCGGCTGTATCCGCCAATGACCTCGGCGCAGCTAATGCCGTGCTGAAAATGGTCAACATAGGCGGTCATGACCTCGTCCGCCTTGCGCGTCGTGATCTGCAGCGTCACGCGGTCGTAGCGACGATAGAAGCTGTCGATGGTCTTGGTCGAAATAAACTGGAACACGATGGAGTACGCCGCCTTGTCCCAGCCAAACATAAAACCAAAGATTGCCAGGATAAAGCAGTTAAAGCCAAAGATGACGCCCCAGATGGTCTTGCCCGTGTGGTTGGAGACCCATAACGCGATAAAGTCGGTGCCGCCGGTGGATGCGCCGGACTTAAGCGCGATGGCAGCGCCCAGACCCGAGACCACGCCGCCAAAAATGATGAGCATGATCTTGTCGCCCAAAAACGGCGCGAAGTGAAAGACGTTGAGGAACAGCGACGAGAGAACGACCTGCATCATCGAGAAGATGACGAAGCGCTTGCTAATGCCGCTCCAGCATAGGAGCGCCACGGGGATGTTGAGCGCGAGCATACCGAGCGAGATGTCGATGTGAACGCCGCCGAGCGAGGTAACGCGATCGAGCAGGACCGCGACGCCGGTGAGGCCGCTCGGAAGCAGGTCGGCGGGCTGAATGAATGCCTGGATCAGAAATGTCTGGAGAACGGCGGAAATTGTGACCGCCACTGCAGTAATGGCGCGGCGGACGATGGTGAGACGGCCGAGCACGAGCACTCGGTCCGTGAGCTGATCGATGGCGTTCGCCACGTAGGCTCCCTTCGAAGACAGATGTGGTTGTGGGGCATGCCCGCGATTGTAGCATGGAGCGTACGGGGGCGCTTCAATTCACCCTCCCTCGACAACCAAAGCGGGACCAGCAACCCCCACGACCGAAGGCCCAAATTACAAGTGAGTAGACTTTTTACGATCTGCCGAGCACACCCAAAACCGCCACCCCTGTGACCTGCGGTTTTACAAAGGAAGATTTGCATTGTGCTCGGCCTGCGCCAAAAAGTCTACTCACTTAGCCCGAATCGAAGCCAAACGGATCAAAATAGAAACCAAATTGAGCCAATCCACCGCAAAAAAACGTTTGAACCCGTTCTTCTCGCGGCGGATTGACACTACAAAGCGGCCAAAATGTCGGTCAGATTATCGATAACGACATCGGCTCGCGATTGATCGAGGTTGACGCCCTCGTGCGGACGCAGCGCCAGGACGCGGGCGCCGGAACGTTTGCCAGCCTCGATCCCCATAGGCGAATCCTCGATGACCAAGCACTCGGCAGGCTCCACACCCAGCGCCTCCATGGCACGCAGGTAAATCTCGGGATCGGGCTTAAACGCACTGCACTCGTGACCGCTGATGGTGTAATCCAGCACATCGGCAATGCCAGCAATCTCCACCAGCTCGTCAATAAGCTCGCGATAGGACGAGCTCGCGATGGCGCACTTCACGCCGCGCTCGTGCAGCTCACGCATCACCGGCTCCGTCTGCTCGTTGAGCAGCTCGGCATACGGAACGGGATGGTCCGGGCTATAGACCTGCTTGTACTCAACGCGCAGGCGCTCGCGCAGTTCAACATCGTCGGGCACCAGCGCCTCCCAAATGGCAGGCTCGTTAGACCCCGAAAGATCGGGGATCTCGTCAAAGTGAAAGCCCTTCTCCTCCATAAACGCCACGCGACGACGGTTGTAGAACCATTCGGTATCGACCAGCACGCCGTCCATATCAAACAGCACTGCCTTGATCATACGCATCTCCTTTCGATAGCAAAAAGGGGACGGGGCGCAAACCCCATCCCCTCTCAATCAACCCGTAAGGTCTACTTACTTGTGATTAGTAGGAAAGCTTCCACATGTAGCGACGCATGGTCAGCGGGTGCTGACGGGCCTCGGCGATCTGGTTGCCGTACTCGCGCATAACGGCGAGGTGCAGCAGCGGGTTGAAGTAGGTGACGACGCTCGCGGGCACGGCGTCAGCCAGGCCGTAGTCCTTGGAGTCGATCAGAGCGACCTTGGCGCCCATGCGCTCAAGGAAGGTGAGGGCGCGGGCGTCCATCGGACGGGTGGCGCCATCGGACATGAAGAAGACGTAGGGCTTACCCTCGGTGGAAACCTCGAACGGGCCGTGGAAGTACTCGCCGGTGTTGTAGGCGGCGGCATCGATCCACTGCATCTCGGTGAACAGGAAGGCGGCGTGAGAATAAGCCATCTTCTCGGAGGCACCGGAAGCCATGAAGTAGATCATCTTGTCGTCCTTGAAGTCCTCGGCGAACTTCTTGGCGAGCTTCTTGCAGTGCTGAGCGGCGTTCTCGCAGAGCTCGAAGACGTTGGTGAGGCCGGTGATCATGTCCTCGTAGTGGTCATAGCCCTCGGTCTGCTGAAGGATCTCGACAGCAAGAGCGATGGCGTAGCCAGGCTTCTCGCACTTGGCAGCGAAGTTGGCGTGGAAGCCGTGAACGATGACGTAGTCGGCGTCGACGGTCAGGGCGGAGCCAGCCTTGTTGGTGAGGGAGACGACCGGGCAGTTGTGCTTCTTGGCGGTCTTGTTAGCCTCGACGGTCTCGGGCGTGGAGCCACCGAGGGAGCAGGTGATCACGAAGGTGTGCTCGTTGACCCAGGAAGGCGTGTCGTAGTTGAACTCGTTAGCGGTGAAGATCTGAACGTTCAGCTTGTCCGTGTTGTTGGCCAGGAAGTACTTGGCGGGGTAAAGGTCGGACATGGAGGCACCGCAGCCGACGAAGGCGACACTGTGGATCTCGTGGTTGGACAGGACGTCAGCGACGATCTGCTTAGGGAGGTTAAGGTCGATCTCGTACATCTGACACATTCCTTTCAATTTTTGCGGCGCCACATTGCCGGGCGCTCGCAGGGTTACCGTGGTTTGGGCCGAGTCGCCGGCCCGTTGAGAATGCGACAAAGGGACTGTCCCATTGTCGCATTTTGGGGATGGAAGCCTGCCTGGGGTATGGGATGCCAGGCAGGCCCCCGGGGGAAAGCGGTTAGGCGCTTAGTCGCGACTAGGCCAGGATGCCGGCCGCGGAGAGGGCGATGCCGCCCACGATGGCGATCACGAGAAGCCAACCGGTGTTGACATTCTTCTTGATGAGCCAGTACATAAGGCCGGTGAGGCCGAGGGAGATCATCTGGGGCATCATGCCGTCCAGGATGTCCTGGATCACGACGGTGCCCTCAGCGAACTGCAGCGGGGTGGTGGCGCCGATCAGCGTAGCGATCATGCCGCCCACGGACATAAGGCCCACGATGCCGCAGACATACATGAGCTTCTCCATGAGGTCGCCGCCCTGAAGCTTGCTCAGGTACTCGTGGCCGCCCTGATAGCCCATCTTGGCTGCGAACCAAGTGATCAGCACAGAGGGGACGATGGAGATGAGCATGGCCAGGATCGGGCCCATGATGGAGCCCTGCTGAGCCAGCTGAACGCCCAGGCCAAAGGCGATAACGCGGATGGTACCCTGGAAGAAGGAGTCACCGATGCCGGAAAGCGGACCCATGAGGGAGGTCTTGACCGCGTTGATTGAATCGGGATCGAAGTTCTCGGGATCCTTTGCGTACTCCTCCTCCATGGAGGCGGTGAGGCCCAGGATAAAGGCGCTCGTCTGCGGGGTGCAGTTGTAGAACGCCATGTGACGGTGGTAAGCCTCTTTCTTAGCAGCGAGCTGCTTGGGGTCGGACTCGTCCGGATAGAGGCGGTCGAGCGTGGGAACCATGCCGTAGAGGAAGCCCATGTTCATCTGACGCTCGTAGTTCCAAGAGGCCTGGATGGCCCAGGAGCGCCAGAAGAACTGGCTGACCTTCTTGTTCAGGGACACGTCCTTGGTTGCGGTTGCCATAGTGTGTTCCTCCTTAGTCTTCGTCGTCTTCGAGCGGATCGTAGTCGGAATCGACACCGGCGGCTGCATGGGAACCGTTGAACTTGAAGCCCATGAAGACGACAGCCAGGCACACACCGATCAGAGCGACCGCGATGACGGACAGGTTGAGGTAAGCGGCGAGCAGGAAACCGATGAATAGGAACGGAGTCATACCCTTCTTGATCATCATGGTGAGCAGCAGGGCCAAGCCGTAGGCGGTCATGATCTTGGTCGAAACGTTAAGACCAGTGGACAGCCACTCGGGAACCATGTTGACGATGGCCTGAACCAGGTCGGTGCCAACAAAGACGGCGAGGAAGATCGGCAGGAAGTACATGATGGCGTACAGACCGGAGCCGGCGCAGATGTGCATACGGTAGGCGGTCTTGAACTTTCCGTTATCGATCGCGCTATCGGCCACATGGGTGAGGGCGGCGATGATGGAACGGAAGACAATGCCGAGGAGCTGACCCAGGACGGCGACCGGGATGGCGATCGTCATGGCGGTCTCGGCGGAAGCATCGGTCAGGCATGCGAAGGCAGCGGCCACGATGCCGCCCAGGACCATATCGGGCGGAACGGCAGCGCCGACCTGCACCAGGCCCATGGACACGAGCTCGACGGCGGCACCGACGGCAAGGCCGGTGGGCACATCGCCCAGCAGCAGACCGACGAGCGTAGCGCCAACGAGGGGCTGCTCGAAGTTAAGACGACCGAGCAGGCGGGAGTCCCACATGCAGAACACGCCGACGAGGCCGACGAGCACCGCACTGATGAACGTATTCATACCCTTCTCCTTTCAGTCAGGCAAAAGCCTGGTTGATTACAGCTTGGCGTCGATGTCGACGCTCTGATACGTAGGGGTCTGCTGGACATAGAGCTTGATGCCCATGTCGAGCAGCTGGTTGACGTCGGCCTTCTGGGTGGCGTCGAGGAAGACGGAGCTGTCCTTGCCGCCGACCTGATCGGCACCGTCGTGGTTGGCGGTGGCGCCCAGGTTGATGGCGTCGAGCTTGTAGCCCTGACAGAACTGCAGCATCTCGGCAGTGTTGCCAAAGACGAACATGACGCGCTCGCCGAGGGTGTTGAGCTTATCCATCTTGGCGAGGGCACGCTCGACGGTGAAGACGTTCAGGCGCACGCCCTGGGGCTTGGCCAGCTTAAGAGCGCCCTTCTTGATGTCATCGTTGGCGGCAGCGTTGTCGACGACGATGATGCGCTCGGCCTGAACCTTGGTGGTCCAAGTAAAGACGACCTGGCCGTGCAGCAGACGGTAGTCAAGACGTGCGAGGACGATCTTGGCGGGACCGGAGCTGTGACGGGACGCCTTGGCCTTCTTGGCGGGAGCCGCGGCGGCCTCGACCGGTGCGTTGGGGTTGGTCAGACCGGTGCGGGCCTCATTGATGAGGGCCGCGAGCTCGGCGCCCTTGACGGGGGCGGGGCTCATAGCAAGCGTGAGCGCCAACGGGATGTTGAAACCGCTGACAACCGTGAACTTCGTGCCGTTCTTGGAAAGCTCGACCATGTTGTTGTTGACCGAGCTGCCGAGCATATCGGTCAGCACATAGACGGTGTCGTCCGCGTTGAACGTGGCGATCATAGCCTCAACCTTATTGGTGATGGGCTCCTTGTCGTCACGAGCAAGCGACACGACGTGGACGTTCGACACGTCGCCGAGAACCATCTCGAGCGTGTCTTTGGCGCCTGCGGCCAGGCCGCCATGAGATGCGAGAATGATCTGATTCATCTTGCCTCCTCCTTTTCGTTATGGTCATTATAACGTCTTATACGTTGCTTATATTGCTAATTAGTATAAAGACCGTTCGCGGGTGAAAATCGACCGTTGACGGGTTTAACGTACTTGAAACGTTGGAGCTGGACAGGCCGGCGCTGGCTGGACAACCCCAGGTCAGACCTTGCGCGCAATCCCCTATCGCACGAAGTACCAGGGACTTTCCTGCACAGTGGGCTCCAGCGCGATGCCGGTGCGCTCGCGGAACAGATCCATGTCCTGCGATTTCTCCGTCCACCACGCGTTGGGCTTAAAGGTCATGCTCTCAACGATATGGCCGACAAAGGCACTGTTGCGCAGCTTGGAAAAGTTGGTGTTCATAATCAGGATGGACGCGAGCACCAGCACGATGCCCAGGACCTTGATCGCGCCGGCGGGCTCGGCGTAGATGCCAATACCGACCAGAACGGTCGCCACGGTTTCGAACGAAGCCACGACCGGCACCTTCGACGTCTCAAGATCCATCGAAAGGCCCTGCATATAGAAGATGTACGCAAGAGCCGTCGGAATAAAGCCAAAGCCTGCGAACAGCAGAATGAGCTGCGGGGACATTGCCGCGGCTACATCGGACCACGGAGCCGAAAGCACTGCCATAAAGCATCCGCCAAAGACAAAGCCCCAAAACGTCACCGCCAGCGGATGCAGCGTCTTGGTAGCCATACGGCTAAACACCGCCAGCAGTGCACCGCAAAGTCCGGCGATCACACCCGACGCGACGCCCCAAGCCGAGAAATGGAAACCAGACAGGTCGCCGCTCGTCACCGCGAGCACGCAACCCACAATGTTAAAGACGATGGCGACGAGCTTGTTGGGGGTCACGTCCTCGCGATAAAGCACGCGGCCGAGCGCGACGCCAAACACCGGCGAGGTGTAGAGCAGCACCGAGGCCGTGGACATGCCCACCTCGCCCATGCACTCGTAATAAAGCGTGTTAGCGGTGGCGAGGCCGATAATGCCAAGAAGGGCGCAGGGAACAAGCTCTTTAGGACTTGCCTTGAACAGCGCCATGGGACCCGAAACAGTTCCCTCACGAGCACCTCCCTGGCAACCCATAAATGCCAAGACCGGAGCCATTAAGACGGCACCCGACAACAGGCGAAAGGCCGCCATACTCTGAGACGAAACACCCAGGGCCGATATTCCGTTAACAAAGATTCCGATGGTGCCCCACATAAGCGCGGCGATCAGCACCAGCGCATAGCCCAGATTGCTTTTCTTCAACGCAGCCTCCTCGGTATCGTTTCCAATATGTTTCGTACTACGTTATAGTCGTTATATACATTTTTCAAGACACAAATCGGTGAGCGGAAAAGTGATCCGTTTTCCTCCGTCCCCAGCGGATTACTTGGCGGTTGCGGTGAAATAGTTCCTAAATAGAGGCTTCAAGCCCCCAAAGGGGGTGCGGACAGAAAGTTGGACCGCGGGGCGGTCCGGACTGGAGGTTCGCATGTACAGCAGGGAGAAGGTCGAGCTCTTCCTCCTGGCGACGGAGGACGGCATGGGGCCGACCGCC
>CABUTN010000008.1 GCA_902494565.1 uncultured Collinsella sp.
CTCGGCCCCTCCCGCCCCGGCCGGCCAGGTCAACTACACCGTGTGCTGCGGCAGGTCCTGCAGGGCGATGACGTCCATGCCCATGTCGTTGGCGCTGCCGTGACCCTGCTGGTCCTCGCGCACGGCCTCGATGGCACTCACGTACGTGTTGGCCGCAGACATCGCCGTCACGCAGGTCACGCCGCGGCGCACGGCCTCGGTGCGCAGAAGGTAGCCGTCGCCACGCGAACCCGGGCCGTACGGCGTGTTGATGATTACCGCGATCTTGCCATCGGCGATGAGGTCACCGATGTTGGGACGCTCGCCGTCGTGCGGGCCGCTGATCTTCTCCACGACTTCGCACGTCACGTTGCCGCCGCGCAGCACGCGCGCCGTACCCTCGGTGGAGCAGATGTCAAAGCCCAGGTAGCGCAGGATGCGGGCGACCGAAAGGATGTGACGCTTATCTCGGTCGCACACGCTAATGAACACCTTGCCGGCGCTCGGGTCGGGCAGCTTGTAGTCAATCGCCAGTTGCGTCTTGGCGTATGCCTCGGGATAGCTCTTGGCGATACCCATGACCTCGCCCGTCGACTTCATCTCGGGCCCCAGGATAACGTCAGCGCCCGGGAAACGGCCCCAGGGCATAACGGCTTCCTTCATACAGAACCAATCGAGCTGACGCTCGTCGCTCGGCAGGCCCAGGCTCGCGATGGAATCGCCTGCCATGATACGCGCCGCGCACTTGGCCAGCGGCACGCCGGTTGCCTTGGAGATGAACGGCACGGTACGGCTGGCACGCGGGTTGGCCTCGATCACGTAGACGGTCTCGCCCTTGATGGCGTACTGCACGTTGACCAGGCCGCGTACGCCCAGCGCCATCGCGATGCGGCGCGTGGTCTCGCGAAGCTTTGCCTGCAGGCTCTCGCTAAAGCTGAACGGCGGGATGCAGGTCGCAGAGTCGCCGGAGTGGATGCCGGCCTCCTCGATATGCTCCAGGATGCCTCCGATGTAGACCTCCTCGCCGTCGCACAGGGCGTCGACATCGGACTCGATCGCGCCCTCCAAGAAGCGGTCCAGATACACCGGGTAGTCGGGGCTAATGCGCGCAGCCTCGGCCATGTAATCGCGCAGATGCTCGGCATCGTAGGCGATCATCATGCCGCGGCCGCCCAGCACGTAGCTCGGACGCACCAGCAGCGGGTAGCCGATGTGCGCGGCTACGGCCTCGGCCTCCTCAAACGAGGTGGCCTGGCCCGCCGGCGGGTACATGATGCCCAGCTTGTCGAGCAGAGCGGCGAAGCGCTCTCGGTCCTCAGCAAAGTCGATGGCATCGGGCTTGGTGCCCATGATGTTCACGCCGCTCTCCTCGAGCATGCGCGCCAGCTTAAGCGGGGTCTGGCCGCCAAGCGTCACCACGACGCCGTCGGGGCGCTCAACGTCGATAACATCCATGACGTCCTCGTAGGTGAGCGGCTCAAAGTACAGGCGGTCGGACGTGTCATAGTCGGTCGAGACGGTCTCGGGATTGCAGTTGACCATGATGGTCTCGAAGCCGCGGGCCGCCAGTGCGTAGCTCGCGTGCACGCAGCAGTAATCGAACTCGATACCCTGGCCAATGCGGTTGGGGCCGGCGCCCAGGATCATCGCCTTGGGCTTGTCCGCCGGCGTGGTCTCGTCGGGAGCCACGCACTTCTTGGCATCTGGGCTCGTGCGGTAGATGTTCTCGTACGTCTTGTAGTGGTACTCCGTGGCGCTCGAGAACTCCGCAGCGCAGGTATCAACCGTCTTCATGCTGGGAACCACGCCCAGGCCCTTGCGGTAGGCGCGCACAAAGCGCTCGTCCGAGCCGGTCAGCGCGGCGATCTCGGCGTCGCTCGTACCGTACTGCTTGAGCAGGCGCATCGCATCGGCGTCGATATCCTCCACACGCAGGCCGCGGATGCTCTCCTGGACCTGCACCATATCGTTGATACGGTTGAGGTACCACGGATCGATACCGCAGATGGCATGGATGCGAGCGATGTCCCAGCCACGGCGCAGGGCCTCGACCACAAAGAAGATGCGATGCTCGGTCGGGGTTGCCACGGCCTGAGCAAGCTCGTCGTCGCTCAGCTTATCGGCACCCTCTTTGCCACCGGCGCAAATACCCTGGTGGCCGTCCTCCAGCGAGCGCATAGCCTTGCCAAAGGCCTCCTCAAAGGTGCGGCCGATCGCCATGATCTCGCCCACGGCCTTCATGCGCGTAGTGAGCGTGGGGTCGGTACCCTTGAACTTCTCGAAGGCAAAGCGCGGCACCTTGACCACACAGTAGTCGATCGTGGGCTCAAAGCAGGCGGGCGTAGCCTTGGTGATGTCGTTGACGATCTCGTCGAGCGTGTAGCCCACGGCCAGGCGCGCGGCGGCCTTAGCGATGGGGAAACCCGTGGCCTTGGAAGCGAGGGCGGACGAGCGGCTCACGCGCGGGTTCATCTCGATGACGATCAGGCGGCCGGTCTGGGGGTTCACGGCAAACTGCACGTTGGAGCCACCGGTCTCGACGCCGATCTTCTCCAAGATGGCGAGCGAGGCGACACGCATGCGCTGATACTCAAGGTCGGAGAGCGTCTGCGCCGGCGCCACGGTGATGGAGTCGCCGGTATGCACGCCCATGGGGTCGAGATTCTCGATGGAGCACACGATGATGCCGTTGCCGGCGTGATCACGCATGACCTCCATCTCATACTCTTTCCAGCCCTCGATGGACTCCTCGACCAGCACCTCGTGGGCAGGCGAGAGCTCCAGGCCCTGGCTCACGATGGAGACGAGCTCCTCGTGGGTGTGAGCGATGCCGCCGCCGGCGCCGCCGAGGGTAAAGCTCGGGCGCAGTACGCAGGGATAGCCCACGCGCTCGGCGATAGCCTCGGCGTCGGCCACGCTGTAGGCATAGCCCGAGCGCGCGACTTCCAGGCCAATCTCGTCCATGGCTTCGTTAAAGAGCTTGCGGTCCTCGCCGCGCTCGATGGCGGCCAGGTCGCAGCCGATCATCTCGACGCCGTACTTGTCGAGCGTACCGTCCTTTGCCAGCTCGACGGCGGCGTTCAGACCGGTCTGGCCGCCCAGCGTGGGCAGCAGCGCGTCCGGGCGCTCTTTCTTGATCACGCGCTCGATAAACTCGGCGGTGATGGGCTCGACATAGGTGCGGTCGGCCAAGCCCGGGTCGGTCATGATGGTCGCCGGGTTGGAGTTGACCAAGATGACCTCAAAGCCATCCTCCTTGAGCACCTTGCAGGCCTGGGCGCCAGAGTAGTCGAACTCGCAGGCCTGGCCAATGACGATGGGGCCCGAACCAATAACGAGGATACGCTTGATGTCAGTACGTTTCGGCATGTTAGTTCTCCTCGGTCTCGGTCGCGGCGGTCTCGGCGAAATTCCAGCCAGCCAGGCGGTCCTTCGCGGTGTCGATGTCCAGGTAGTTCTCCTCGCCGTCCATGAGTCGCGTAAAGGCGGTAAAGAGATAGTGGGCATCGGTGGGGCCAGGCGAGGCCTCGGGGTGGTACTGGACCGAGAAGCACGGGGCGTCGAGCAGCTGGATGCCCTCGGCGGTGCCGTCGTTGAGGTTCACGTGCGTCAGGCGAATGCGGCCGAAGCGCTCGTTCATCACGACCGGCGCGATTCCGCGGCGCACCCAGACGCGCAGGTCGCCGTCGGCCGCATGTTCGATCTCGCCGCCGGAAAGCTCGGGGACAAGCTTGCCCAAGCTGGGGAATAGCAGGCCAAAGCCATGGTTTTGCGCGGTGATCTCCACGCGACGGCTCACCAGGTTCATGACCGGCTGGTTGCCACCGCGGTGACCGAACTTAAGCTTTTCCATCTGGGCGCCGCAGGCCAGGCTGATCATCTGGTGACCAAGACAAATACCAAAGACCGGCACCTTGCCGATCAGCTGCTGCACCTGTTCATAGGTCTCCACCACGGCATCGGGGTCGCCGGGGCCATTGGACAAAAAGACACCGTCGGGATTCATGTCGAGCACCTGCTGGGCGGGCGTATCCCACGGCACGACGGTAAGGTCGCAGCCGGCGCGGACCAAGCCCTCCAGAATGCCGCGCTTCACACCGCAGTCGTAGGTGACCACTTTATGACGGGCAGGAGCGGCAGCCGCAAGTGCAAAGTCATGCGTGGCAGGCAGGTCGGCGGCCACAAACTCGTGAGGCGCGGGGCAACTTACGGTCTTCACCAGGTTCTCGCCTACCAGCGTGGGCGCTGCGGCCAGACGCTCGGCAAGCTCGTCGACGTCGAAGATCTCGGTCGAGATAATGCCCATCTTGGAACCATTGTCGCGCAGATGGCGCACCAGAGCGCGAGTGTCGACACCCTCGATAGCGACGATGCCGTGAGCGCGCAGATACTCCGGCACGCTGACGGTCGAGCGCCAGTTAGAAGGCGTGGCGCACATGTCGCGAACGATCATGCCGCGCATAGCCGGAGCGCTCGCAGGGCGCACGGCGTCGCCGGGGAAGGCCGACTGGACGTCGGTCTCGTCGATACCGTAGTTGCCGATCTGCGGATAGGTCATGGTTACGATTTGGCCGGCATAACTCGGGTCGGTCATGACCTCAAAGTAGCCCTCGAGCGAGGTGTTGAAGCAGACTTCGCCGGTCGCGGTGCCCTCGGCGCCGCATGCACGTCCATAAAAAATGGTCCCATCCTCAAGATACAGGATGCAGGGACCGCAGGCGCCCTTGCTGGTTTTGGCCAGCATACGCTGGCAAAGCTCGCTGGGCGCGAAGGTGCGGGCGGCAGTGCCCGCGGTATGGTTGTTCGCCATAATTCTCCTTCCCGGTCTCACAGGACCGGCTTAAAGGTGTGTAGTTAGGCCTCGCGGTATTGTAACCGCAAGCATGCCTCATGGCGTTAATTTCATCGAAATGTTTACGAAATGATAATTATGACTTTCTATGCATATTGATTATTTAATCCCCGTCCCAGAAAAATCATCCCGCGGGGCTTGTGGCTCACGCGGGATGATGGCCTCTTACTTTTTCCTGTCCTGTTCCAGCAGATCGGACGGTGAGCGATCGGGCTTGCCGCCGCGGAAAATCTCGCGGCCATGAAGACGATGTTCCAGGTCACGTTCGTCCTTTTCCTCGTCAATCTTGGTCTGGCTCACCACCGGGTCCTCAATCAACGACGACACCGAGTTCACCTGTTTTTGAATGCGCTCGGCGATGGTGTCATCCATACTCACGATGCGCATCTTCCAGTCGATATTCGTGGCGTTGGATGAGCTCTTGGTCCACACGAACGTCAGGATGGCGCTCTGGTGGCCCTGGGCGGGAAACATGCCAAAGAAGGAATCGTGCTGAATGTTGCTATCCTCGTCGATATAGGCGTGAACGTTATACACCACGCGGTCAATCTTATCGTTGAGCAGCGCGTTGGTCGCAAGCGCCGCGGCCTGAATCTGCCCGTTGGACAGCAGTTCGAGCTCGTTGGCAGACGATGTGTCCAGCACCGTCACCTCGACCGTGCCCGTACGCTCATCGGCTTCATCGACGGTAAAGTCGAGCGGGAACTGAGTAAAGCCGTTGCCCCACTCAAGGCCGCCCTTCAGCGCCGTCGAAACGGTATCGACCGAAACGCTCTCGGACAGGTTGGCGGTGTTCAGACGACGCATCACGCCGTAGCCAATCTGCATGCCCACGATCAGCACCAAAATACCAATGACCACGGCCATCGCGGTCTTCGTAATGGTATGACTCACCTGCGAACCCGAAGGATCGTCCTCGGACAGCGGGTCGATATGTTTTGCCTGGCTCGCGCGATCCTCGCTGCGCAGCTGCGCTAGCGCAGCTTTGTCACCGCGCTTGGCCGCAGCCTCCTTCTCACGCATGCGCTCGGTTCGCTTTTTGGCAAGCGTGGGATCCAAGACACCGGATGCATCGATTTCGGAGAATAACTCCGTCACTTCTTCCGGAGTCAAAGGGTTCTTGTCAGCCATAAACTTCCTGTCATATCAATCAGTCGAGCTCGTGCGCACGCGCACCTTCGAACTGCATTCGATAGTAACGGGCATAGGTGCCGCCACGGGCGAGAAGCTGTTCATGCGTGCCACGTTCCACAACGCGACCATGCTCAACGGTCGCAATCTCGTCAGCATGCTTAATGGTCGAAAGACGGTGGGCGATGATGATTGTGGTACGGCCGCGTGCCAGCTCTTCGAGCGACTCCTGGACCGCCTCCTCGCTCTCGTTATCCAAAGCACTCGTCGCCTCGTCCAAGATCAGGATCTTGGGGTTCTTGAGAAACACGCGCGCGATGGCAACACGCTGCTTCTGTCCGCCCGAAAGACGGCTGCCACGCTCGCCCACCACGGTGTCGTAGCCCTGTGGAAGCGACTCGATAAAGGCATCGATGTTGGCGCGACGGGCGGCCTCGGCGATCTCTTCTGCCGTAGCACCCGGCTTGCCGTAGGCGATGTTCTCGCCGATCGTACCGTCAAATAGATAGACATCCTGCTGCACCAGGCCGATGGCACGGCGCAGGCTCTGCTGCGTCACATCGCGCACGTCTTGGCCGTCGATGCTAATGGATCCGGCAGCCACGTCATAAAAGCGCGGCAGCAGCGAACAGGTCGTGGACTTGCCACCGCCCGAAGGGCCAACCAAAGCGATGGTCTGCCCGGGCTTGATGGACAGGTCCATATGGTCGATAACGGGACGCTCGTCGGCATCGCCCTCGCCCAGCTCAACATCCTCGTAGTTAAAGCACACGTCGTGATACTCCACGGCTCCGGCAGTCACCTGCAGATCCGTGGCGCCCGGCTTGTCCTGGATATCCGGCGCGGTCGAGAGCACCTCGTCCATACGCTTAAAGCCGGCAATAGCCTTCTGATACGTTTCGGCCGAATTGACGAGTGTCTCGAGCGGCGTGCAGAACAGCGAAATATAGAGTGCAAAGGTCGCCATATCGACCGCCTGCAGCTGTCCCTGGGCGACCAGCCAGCCGCCCAGCAGCACCACGATCACATAGAGCACACCCGAGAGCAGGCCATACGTCGCGGTATAGACGCCCATGGCGTGATACATGTTCTCCTTGGACGAAAGATAGCGATTGTTGGAGGCGCGGAACTTGAAGCGTTCGGTCTCCTCATTGGCAAAGCTCTTGACCACGCGCATGCCCGCCAGCGAATCCTGCAGCTGCGCATTGATGCCGCTGATTTTTTTGCGGTTGTCGCTAAAGACCTCGCGCATGCGCATGTTCTGCCAAAACATGATGACCGCAAACGCCGCCGTCACCACGGCCATGGCGAGCGCCAGCACCGGGGCGATGGTAAAGAGAATCACAAACGAGCCGATAATCTCGATGCCGCAGATGATGATCCACTCGGGCACGTGGTGCGCCGCCTCGCAGATATCGAACAGGTCGTTGACCACGCGGCTCATCATGTCGCCCGAGCTGTTGCGGTCGAAGTACGCAAAGCTAAAGCGCTCATACTGGTCGAACAGGTCCTCGCGCATCTTGGACTCCATGCGCGCGCCCATCACGTGACCCCAATAGCTCACAAAGTAGCGGCAGGCGCAGCGGATGGCATACATCAGCACCAAGCCCACCGCGATCATACCGAGCGCCTGCATAATAGCAGCCTGACCCTGAGTAAACAGCCCACCGGTCAGATTGCGCAGAATGATGGGAAACGCAAGGTCAATGGCGGCAAGCACCAGAGCGCAAACAGTATCAGCAACAAAAAGCCCCATCTGGGGCTTGTAATACGAAAGAAACCTCTTAAACATAATCACCTTACGCGGTTTTACCAAACCGCGTTTCGTCTCGACGCTGCAAGTGCTCCATTTGGACAATCTGGCCTTCAATCGTCGGTCGCGTATATCCATACGCTTCCCTCCTCTTTTAGGCCACCTTGTCTCAAATGGAGCACTTTCGCTGACTTACACAAACCTGCGGGATCATCCCCGCTCGTTAAAGCTCCGCTCCGCCTAGTCGGTGCGCGATGCTATCGCAGGCCAAGGCGCCTACGACGGTCTTGGCATCTTCGATCTTGCCGTCGAGCACGGCGTCGATCAGCTCGTGCAGCGGCACCAGGTCCACGTTGACAAACTCGTCATCATCGGGGTTGGGCGCGTCGAACTCGAGCTTGGTGGCCAGGTAGATATGAATGATCTCATCGCAAAAACCGCAGGACGTGACAATCGACGTCAAAAAGCGAATACGACCAGCCCTAAAGCCCGTCTCCTCATGCAGTTCGCGCTTGGCGCAATCGAGCGGGTCCTCGCCTGGATCGAGCTTGCCGGCGGGAATCTCGACCGTCACGCGGTCGATGGCGGTGCGGTACTGACGCACCAGTATGATCTTGCCGCTCTCGGTCAGTGCTACAACGGCCGCCGCACCCGGATGGCGAACGATATCGCGGGCGCTGCGGTGACCGTTGGGCAGCTCAACCTCAAGACGGTGGACGTCGAGGATCTTGCCCTTCCAGGCGCACTCCTCCGAAAGAATCTTCTCGTGCAGCTCGGTATCGTGCGGGTCGTCGTCGCCCAGCACCAGCGCCGGCTCGTCAGCGACCTCGCCACCAGGCTCGCCCTCGGCGTGCCCATACATGCGGCTGTCCTCTTCGACGATCTGCGCGTCCACGAGCTCTTCGTTCTTCTCGTCCATCCGTCTCATTCCTCTCGGATTTTAGGCATCCCAGGCGTCGCGGCCGCGCAGCGCGCGCAGGCCGATGTCGTGGCGCAGGGTCTTGCCCTCAAAAACAATCTTCTCGCAGGCCTCGTAGGCAAGGTTGCGAGCGTTCTCGAACGTGTCGCCCAGAGCGGTCACGGCAAGCACGCGGCCACCATTGGTCACGAGCTGGCCGTCCACCACGGCAGTGCCCGCGTGGTACACGGTCACGTTCTCCATGGCCTCGGCATCGGCGATACCGGTGATGACCTTGCCCTTCTCGTAGCTGCCGGGATAGCCCGCGCTCGTCAGGACAACGGCCACGGCCCACTCGTCGCGCCAGTCGAGTTCAATCTGATCGAGCTCGCAGTTGGCGCAGGCGAGCATGACCTCGACCAGGTCGTTCTTAAGGCGCGGCAGCACGACCTGCGTCTCGGGGTCGCCAAAGCGGGCATTGAACTCCAGTACCTTGGGGCCGGCAGGCGTGAGCATAAAGCCGCCGTACAGGCAGCCGCGGTAGTCGATACCCTCGGCAGCGAGCTCGGCCACGGTCTGCTCCATGACCTTCACCATGGTGGCGTGCTCCTCGTCAGTCACGATGGGCACCGGGCTGTAGACGCCCATGCCGCCGGTGTTGGGGCCCTTGTCGCCCTCGAGCGCGCGCTTGTGGTCCTGCGAGGTGGCCATGGGGCGCACAGTCTTGCCGTCGGTAAAGGCCAACAGCGAGCACTCGGGGCCGGTCAGCATCTCCTCGATGACCACGGTATTGCCGGCATCGCCAAAGGTGCCGCCAAAGCACTCGCGCACGGCCTCCTCGGCCTGCTCAAGTTCGGTCGCCACGATAACGCCCTTGCCCGCGGCAAGGCCGTCGGCCTTGACGACCAGCGGGGCGCCCTGCTCGCGCACGTAGGCGAGAGCCGAAGCCTCGTCGGTAAACGAACCATAGGCTGCCGTCGGAATGCCCGCACGCTCCATGAGCTGCTTGGAGAACAGCTTGGAGCCCTCCATCTGGGCGCCCTCGGCACCCGGGCCAAAGCAGGGAATACCCGCCGCGCGCACGGCGTCGGCCACGCCCGCCACGAGCGGAGCCTCGGGGCCAATTACCACGAGTCCGCATCCGTGGCTCTGAGCAAACGCCGCCACGGCCGCAGGATCGCAGTCGTCGAGAACAACGTTCTCGCCGCAGCTCGCGGTGCCGCCGTTACCCGGCGCAATGTAGAGCTTGCCGGCGCGCGGTGATGCTGCGAGCTTAGCTGCCAAAGCATGCTCACGGCCGCCGCTGCCCAACAACAGGATGTCGATGGTTTGAGTGTCCGCCTTCAAGGGTGCCTCCTCTATGGATGAATGGCCCGCTCCGCGCGAGCCCTTTGCAAGCAAATATACCCCTCGGCCGCCCGTCCGGGCTGCAAAGGGGTATATCGCAATAACCAAATAGTCCCGATTACTTCCAGAATCGATTGATGATCTGCTCGCGACCAGCGCCAACGCCAATGAACGTCACGCGGGTGTGTGCCAGATCCTCGATAAACGCCACGTAGTCCTGAGCCTCCTGCGGCAGCTCGTCAAAGCTGCGGCAACCGGTGATGTCGCACTTCCAGCCGGGGAGCTCCTCGTAGATGGGCTTGGCATGCTCAAAGCGCACCTGATGCTCGGGCACGCTCGTGTAGCGCTCGCCATCGACGTCGTAGGCCACGCACACCTTGATGGTGTCGAAGGCCGAAAGCACGTCGAGCTTGGTCAGGGCGATGTCGGTGAGGCCGTTGACGCGCGAGGCATAGTTGGCGATAGGGCCGTCAAACCAGCCGCAACGACGACGACGACCGGTGGTCACGCCGTACTCATAGCCCTCCTCGGTCAGCGTGTGGCCAGCCTCGGACTCATAGGAAAGCTCGGTGGGCATGGGGCCCGAACCGACACGGGTGATATAGGCCTTCATGACGCCCAGCACGCGGTCGACGTTCTTCATGCCCACGCCGGAGCCGGTAATGGCGCCACCGGCGGTGCAGTTGGAAGACGTCACGTACGGATAGGTGCCGTGGTCGATGTCGAGCAGCGTCGCCTGGGCGCCCTCAAACAGCAGGTCCTTGCCCTCATCGATCATGTTGTTGAGCAGCAGGCTCGTCTCGGTGATGTAGGGACGCAGGCGCTCGGCCATCGGCAGGTACTCGTCGCAAATCTGGTCCACGGTGTAGGTGGGCAGGTTGTAGATGAGCTCGAGCTCGGGATTCACGCGGGCGAGAGCGGTCTCCAGCTTGTCGCGGAACAGCGTCTCGTCCAGCATGTCCTGCATGCGCAGACCAATGCGGGCCATCTTGTCCTGATAGCACGGACCGATACCGCGCTTGGTGGTACCGATGTTCTTCTTGCCGAGCTTCTGCTCAAAGGAGCCATCCAGATCGATGTGGTACGGCATGATGACATGCGCGTTGCCGCTAATCTTGAGGTTCTTGGTGGTGATGCCGTCGGCCTCGAACATATCGATCTCCTCAAGGACAACCTTGGGGTTGACGACGCAGCCGTTACCGATCACCGACACGTGGTCGGAATACATGATGCCGGAGGGCACCTGGTGCAGGCCGTACTTCTTGCCGTTGACGACGATGGTGTGACCGGCGTTGTTGCCGCCCGAGTAGCGCACGACGGCATCGAAGTCGCCGGCGACCAAGTCGCAAATCTTACCCTTGCCCTCATCGCCCCACTGGGCACCGACCAAAACGGTTGACGGCATGTTTACTCCTTACATTCATGGCCTGTCTACGCGCCACGCCGGCACGCAGAAGCACAAAACATTCCCAGTATACCCGTGCAACGGGCGCCTGTCCTACTCCTCGGCATGTGCCCCATCAAGCTCATAGAACTTGGTGGATGCCGGCAGGAACATCAGGTCGACGTCGCCGATCGGGCCCGAACGGTTCTTGGCCACGACGATACGCGTAACGCCCTCGTCGGGTCGATCGTCGCGCGAGGCCTCGGCCTCGTCCGCGGAGCGGTCCAAGAACATAACGATATCGGCGTCCTGCTCGATGGAGCCCGATTCACGAAGGTCGGAAAGCTGCGGGCGCTTGCCGGTACGGGATTCGACCTGACGCGAGAGCTGCGACAGCGCGATGAGCGGGATCTTGAGCTCCTTGGCCATGATCTTCAGACCACGCGACATCTCCGAAACCTCGACGGTACGGCTCTCGGAGCGGCGTCCCGGCGGAGGACTCACCAGCTGCAGGTAGTCCAGGATGATGATGGCCTTCTCCTTGTTATGGAGCATGCGACGGCTCTTGGCGCGAATCTCGGTCACTGTGGTGCCGGGCGTATCGTCAATCAGAATATCGAGCTTGGACAAGGTCTGCGTGGCCTCGTTGATATTGGCCCACTGCTCGGGGCTAATGCGGCCCATGCGGAAGTCACTGATCGAGATCATGGCGTAGGCGCAAATCAGACGCTGGGCAATTTCCTTACCCGACATCTCCAGAGAGAAGAAGCCGACGGTATAACCGGCAGCGGCAGCGTTGAGCGCCAGATTCAGAGCGAACGACGTCTTACCCACGGCAGGACGGGCGCCGATGATGATGAGCTGACCCTCACGGAAACCCATGAGCATGCGGTCGAGCGACGGGAAGCCCGTGGGCACGCCCGCAGCCTGGCCACCGGCCTGGCACACTTCCTCGGCCTCGTTATAGGCCTCGACCATAAACTCGGTCAGCGTCTTGTAGCTCGACTTGACCTCACGCGCCGTGACCTTGAGCAGCTTGCTCTCGGCTAGCTCGACAACCTCTTTGGTGTCGGTGGGGGCGTTATATGCCAGCGCGTTGATCTCGTTGGTGGCGCCGATCAGCTCGCGCAGCATCGAGTCGCGGCGAACGATGGCGGCATGGTGCTGCCAGTTGACGAGCGACAGGGTCTGACCCATCAACTCCAAAATGTACGCCTCGCCGCCCACGGCGTCGAGCTTGTTGATGCTTCGCAGATAATCGATCAGCGAGATGGAGTCGATGGGAATGCGGCTGTTGTACATATCGACCATCGCGGTATAGATGGTCTTATGAATGGGCCGGTAGAAGTCATCGGGCTGCAGCTCGACCTGGGCTTCTTCGACCACCTCGGGCGATAGCAGCATAGCGGCCAGTACATTGGCCTCTGCATCTTGGTTTTGGGGAAGACCCAACTTTGAGCCGCGGTCCTCAACCGTCAGCCCGGTCTCCCTATCGTCATATGCCATGAGCATCCTCATTCATATCGCTTGCGAGCATCCATAGTATCAGCCACGGTCCAAAAACGGACCGCGCGCCGCCAATCATCACCGAACCAAACGGATGAACGGTCCTGTATATAGGACTTCGACGCAACGTTCACCATGACACTCACTCAGCGCAAAAAGCAAAAGGGCGCCCTGGTTTCCCAGAGCGCCCTTCTTAGAACAAGATTGTTGCGTTGCAGCAAATGCTACTCGGCAGCAGCCTCAGTCTCGACCTCGGCGGTCTCGGCCTCGGCGACCTCAGCGGCCTCCTCGACCTCAGCCTCGGCAGCGAGCTCCTCGGCGGTAACGCCGACGAGAACGACAACCTCGGCCTTGATCTCGCGGTACAGCGAGATGGCAACGGTGTGGGCACCGGCAACCTTGATGGGCTTACCGAGCTCGACGCGCTTGCGGTCGATGTCCATACCGAGCTGAGCCTTGATGGCGTCAGCGATCATAGCGGCGGTAACGGAGCCAAAGAGGATGCCCTCGTCGCCGACCTTGACGTCAACGGTGACCGTCTTGCCCTCGAAGGCAGCCTTGGTCTCGTTGGCGGTAGCCAGACGGACGGCCTCGCGCTTGGCGATGTTGTTGCGACGCTCGTCAAGCTGCTTGAGGTTGCCCTTGGTGGCGGCAACAGCGAGCTTCTTGGGGAACAGGAAGTTCTCAGCGTAACCCTGAGCGACCTCTACGACGTCACCCTCGCCGCCCTTGCCCTTGATCTCATCGAGAAGAATAACCTTCATGATGCGTCTCCCTTCTTAGCCGCGGTCGCGGTTGCCACGAGAGGAAACCACGGGGACGGTGTACGGCAGGAGAGCCATCTCGCGGGCGCGCTTGATGGCGTTGGCGATGTCATGCTGATGCTGCGTGCAAGCGCCAGTGACGCGACGGGGCTTGATCTTGCCACGGTCGGTCATGTACTTACGGAGAAGCTGAGTGTCCTTATAGTCGATGAACTCAGTGTTCTCCTTGCAGAACTGGCAGTACTTACGACGCGGCTGACGTGCAGAAAAATCATTAGCCATGTCAAAATACCTTTCATTTGGCAACTTCGGCGAACCGAAGCCGCCTCTCACTCAAAAATAGGTGAACAACCCTTAGAACGGGATGTCCTCATCGTAGACGTCGACCGCGGGCGGCGTAGCCACCGGTGCGGCAGGACGTGCTGCGGGCGCGGGAGCTGCGGGGGCGTAACCGCCCTGATCGTAGCCACCCTGGCCACCACGGGAGCTCATAAACTCGATCTCATCGACGATGACCTCAAGCTTGCTCCGGCGCTGGCCGTCGCGCTCCCAAGAGCTGTAGCGCAGCTTGCCCTCGATCGCGACCTTGTTTCCTTTTGCCAGGAAACGGCTCACGGCCTCGGCGCGGGTGCCGAACATGGTGCAGTCGACAAAGTTGGGATAGTCCTCCCACTCGCCAGTCTGCGCGTTGCGGCGACGATCGTTCACGGCAACGCCAAAGGACAGAACCTGGGTTCCGCCGGCGGTGGCGCGCAGCTCGGGATCGCGGGTGAGGTTACCGGTGATGTTCACTCGATTGATGCTCATAACTCACTACTTCCTCTTGGGGCACAAGCCCAGTCCAAAACGACAGTCTTACTCCTGGTCGTCGCGACGGACGATCATGTGGCGGACCACAGCGTCGGTGATGCGCAGGACGCGATCAAGCTCGGCGATCTGGGTAGGATCTGCGTGGAAGTTGATGAGGGTGTAGTCACCATCGGTGAGGTCGTTGATCTCGTAGGCGAGCTTGCGCTTGCCCCACTCGTCAACGGAGTCGACCTTGCCAGCGCCCTCAGCGATCGTGGTATCGATACGCTTCATAACAGCGAGACGGGTCTCGGGGTCGAGCGACGGGTCAACAAAGAACAGCAGTTCATAAGCCTTCATATTGTCACCTCCTCTGGGCAAATGTGGCTTCAGGTCGTGAAGGTGCGCCTGAAGCAGGAAAAGACTTGGTAATAATATCTTTCAACCTCCCAGGCCGCAAGAATATGCAGCTACAACCTCATGACCTCCACATATGCCCATGCTCGCACCACGTTTCATGCGCATTCCAACCAAATGCCGACCAAGAGCTTGACGGATTTGTGGACAAGATACGATGCCGCGGGGACAAGCTGAGCCAAGCCGCAGGTCAACGGACACAAGGCTGTGGTCGCAAAATGCATACCAGTGGTCCACAGCACCACCCAAAGATTTTTAAATTCATCGCCAAGTCGCTTATGAATACCCCTTTTGAACAATTGAGTTGATCAACCACGCTGGTCGGAAGCCGTTTTTTGGCACCTCAAACCCCACTGCAACGCCAAGTGCGGCCAAGCGTTTTAAAAAATGCCAACTTTTCTGTTTGCACTTTGCGATTCCTCGTGTATACTGACTTTCGCATTTAACGGAGAGTTGTCCGAGTGGCCGAAGGAGCACGATTGGAAATCGTGTAGGCGTCAAAAGCGTCTCCAGGGTTCAAATCCCTGACTCTCCGCCAGTTAATTCCAAAGCAGGCCTTCGAGCCTGCTTTGTTTTTACCCCACGCGGAGGGGTGGCAGAGTGGTTGAATGCGGCGGTCTCGAAAACCGTTTGGCCTGTATAAGGTCACGAGGGTTCGAATCCCTCCTCCTCCGCCATTTTGGTTGAGAAAGCTCCCAAGAATGGGAGCTTTTTTGTTATCGAAATACATCTCGATCCCACGCTTCCCCAAACGTGTACGTCAGCCTCCAAAAACGACATTTTTCGACATCTTTGGAGGCTGACGTACACGTTTGGATTGAGCTCACGGGAGCGACACTATTCGGAAGGTGCCTCCTCGTCTCGCATGCTTTTCCAGTTGCGGATAAGTGCCTTGCGTAGTTCGTTTTGTTTTCTCTGGTACCCGGTGTCGGTACAGCGAGGCATGCCGAGTGCTTCGCGAATGTTGTTCATGGCGCGGTGAAAGGCGAGCTGACTACTGAACTGAGCCGAAGTGAGCGTAACGATTCGATATCCCATTTGGGAGAGAACGGCCTCTCGCTCCGCATCTGCTCCCTTGCGCTCGAGCTCATCGTGAAAACCGCCCTTATATTCGATACCGAGCTCCCTGCGCTTATAGGTCACGAGCGCATCGATTTTGAGCGTTCGAGCTTTGGCGCAATGCCAGAGACGTTGAGGGATCTCGAGCGGTTTGTTGAGTTCGATACCTCGTATGCCAACGCCGCCTTCGCTTGTTGGGAGCGAGAGGGCGATTGCCGAAGCGGTCTCCATAGGCGAGGCCGAGTGATCGTAGATGTGCCTGAGCGCGAGCCGTGCACGTGTGGCACCGGGTTTGCCGGGGTGCCGATCGAGCAGTTCGGTTATTTCATCCTTGGAGGTGGTGGCTAGTTGCTCGGTATAAGGGTCGGCGGGATTGAGCCTCATGCGATAATCGCCGCAAACTTCATAGCCATATTCGAGATATTCGATCCTATCCATCCACTCGGCAGCGAGCGCGAAGGTGAAGGCTTCGTCGGTGATGAAGATTCCGGGCGTCAACTCGTTAATATGCTCGTAGGGAAGATTTTGTCCAAGAATGTGGCAAACGACGCCTTTGGTACGAATTCGCTCAAATTCGAATACAACCGCGATATCGATAGTCTTAAGCATATCGGACGGAATGCCGCAGTCGGTAAGGGCCTGTCGTATGCGCGCAACACGTTGCTGGGTGGAGATGCCTTGTGCGCCTATCTGGTAGTCGTGCCGCGCAAGAGACTGAACCAAATTCTGGGGTGCATGATGGACAAGCCATGCGGTTTTATGCGAAATGAGAACAGGGGTATCCATTGAGGGCCTCTCGCTCTGAGCCGATATCCAACTCTTATGTCCGTTGAAGTGGGGAAATATACCGGATGCGAGTAAATCAACTCACTCATGCTGTGAGCTCAATCCAAACATGTACGTCAGCCTTCAAAGATGTCGAAAAATGTCTTTTTTGGAGGGTGACGTACATGTTTTGGATCCCTAGCATTCCAGCAATGCCATGCCAGCATCCGCTGCCGACCGTTTGCCGAGCAATAGGGTCGCAATCGGCGCCGAACATGTACTATGTACGGGCATTGTCTAAACCCGTAACTCAAAGGACCCCATCTTGCCCGTCGTCGCCGCTATGACCATTACCTCGCATGCATCGGATGCCATGGTCGCTATTCCGTTTTGGCTCGAGATGTTCGCTGTTGTCGCTGCATCGATCTCGGGTGTGCTGGTTGCGCGCGAGCACAAGCTCGACCTGGTGGGCGCGGTCGCGCTCGCGGTGGTCTGCGGTCTGGGCGGCGGTCTCTTGCGCGACATGACGCTGCAGGTGGGTAACGTCTACATCCTCAACCAGCCGATGGCGCTGCCGCTTTCCATTGCCACGGCAGCCATCATCTATATTTTCCCGGCAATCGTCGACAAACCCGAAAAACTCATTCCCCTGCTCGACATCATCTCGGTCGGCATCTACGCCGCCACTGGAGCAGACAAGGCGCTGGTCTACGGCTTTGCGCCGGCGGTGTGCATCATGATGGGCTTTTTCACCGCGGTAGGCGGCGGCATGTTGCGCGACGGCTTTATGGGCGTGGTTCCGGGCATTTTCCAACGCACTAACTTTTATGCCATCGCCGCCATCGCCGGATCGACAAGCTATGTGTGTCTCGTTATGAGCGGCATCATGAGCAATGTCGCCGCGCTGGTCGTATGCGTTGTCGTGACCATGGGTCTGCGCTGGCTCTCGCTGCGCTTTGACATCAAAAGCCCCACCGAAGAAGATATCGCGCGCTTCTTGCACCGTAAAAAGTAGACAGCACGACCCCTCGAAATGCAACCGAGAGGTTCTTTTAGAGCGCCCACGCGTTGGGTACCCTGTTAGGTATATGCTGAACACCTAACAAAAGGATCAAACATGGCTTTCAATCAAACCGCGACGGCGACGTCACACAAGATGCGTCGCTGCCTGCTTATGGCATTCGCGCTCATCGCGCTCGCGCTCACCGCTCTTCCCACGGCGTCATTTGCCGGCACGGATACGGCAGGCAATGTCCTTGCGACCGACAATGACGCCAATCCGTCCGGCGTCGAGGGTGACCTGTACTGGGCCGGTCAGGCCCTCAACTTGGATGATGCGTCCATCGACCACGATATCATCGCTGCGGGCGATACCCTCTCAATTCGCAACTGCACGGTGGGCGGCGCCGTTCGTCTTGCGGCGCGCACCATCGACATTGCCAAGACCACGGTTGATGGCAGCGTCACGGTCGTTGGTCAGCATGTCGTGCTCAATTCCGACAGCACCTCCAACTGTTTCTATGCGATAGGCGAGACAGTTGCCCTGCGAGGCTCCACCAAGTCGGCAGCACTTGCGGGCGACACGGTGACCATCGATGGCACCGTCGATGGCGATGTTGAGGTTTGGGCCGACAAGCTCATCTTGGGCAAGAACGCCCGCATCACCGGCACGGTGAACGCGCACGTCTCCGAGGACCCCGAGCGTGCCGCGGGAGCCGAGGTCGGTGCCCTCAAGATCGACCGCACCGAGAACGAGGATACTTCCACCGTTAACGATGTCATCGGCGGTATCGTCGCCGCAGCGCTCTCGACCTGCTTCATCGCTCTGCTGCTCGAGCTCGTCTTTCCGCGCGCGACCGCCAGCGCCGCTGGAATGCTCCACCAGCACCCCGCGCCCCTGTGGGTGAGCGGTCTTCTGGGTACGATTGCTGTCGCCCCCGCCGTCCTACTGCTGATTATCTCTATCGCTGGCCTGTCGCTTGCCGGAGCCCTCTTGTGCGGCGTTATCGGCATCGCGTTGGTGTCGAGTGCCTTTGCGGGGTGCGCAATCGCCCGCATGGTCGGACACAACCAGAACCGCTACGCCATGGCAGCCGTGGGCGGTATCGCCGCGGGCGTGCTTACGGCAATCCCCCTCGTGGGCGACTTCATCAGCGGCGTGGCCTTTGTCTTTATGCTCGGCTACGTTATCCAGACCATCTGGCGCAACGCCCGCCTCAAGCCGCAGCAGGCCGCCAACACCCCGGGCCTTCCCTCCGCCTAGCCGTCGACCCCCCCGCAAAGGGGACAGGCACCTTTGCGGGGGGGGGGTGCAGACCAACTCAATCCCTGTGCACCAAAAAAGGGCGCCGACCATCGCGGTCGACGCCCTTTCTTGTTAGACGCTATAAAGCCCAGCGCTTATTTGTTGACCTGGCCAGCGCGAACGGCAGCCTTCTTGCGGTCGGTAGCGTTGAGCAGACGCTTGCGCAGGCGGATGTTCTTGGGAGTGATCTCTACCAGCTCGTCGTCGGCGATGTACTCCAGCGCCTCCTCCAGCGAGAAGGTGCGGGGCGGCACCAGCTGGACGGAAATATCGGAGGTCGAGGAACGCTGGTTGCCCAGGTTCTTGGTACGGGCGATGTTGACGACCATGTCACCAGCCTTGCTGCGCTCGCCCACGATCATGCCCTCATAGCACTCGGTGCCCGGCTCAACAAACAGCTGGCCGCGCTCCTGCAGCGTACCCAGAGCGTAGGCAACGGCCTTCTCGGTGGTCATGGAGATCATGGCGCCGTTCTGACGGTTGCCGATCTCGCCGGCGTAAGGACCATACTCCAGGAAGGTGTGGTAGAACACGCCCTCGCCGTGGGTGACGTTCATGATGCGGTTCTTAAGGCCCATGATGCCGCGCGTTGGGATCTTGAACTCGAGGTGCGTCACGATGCCCGAGGTATCCATGCTCGTCATGATACCGCCGGAGGTACCGAAGACCTCAACGACCTTGCCCGAGTACTCGTCCGGGCACTCGACGACGGCCTGCTCGACGGGCTCCATCTTGTTGCCGTTCTCGTCCTTCTTAAACAGAACGCGGGGACGGCCGACCTGGAACTCAAAGCCCTCGCGGCGCATGGACTCCATCAGGACGGACAGGTGCAGGATGCCGCGGCCCGAGACCTCGACGCCGCTCTTGTCCTCGAGCTCCTCGATCTTCATGGTCACGTTGTTCTCGGCCTCGTTGAACAGGCGCTCCTTGAGCTGACGGGCGCCCACGATGTCGCCGTCGCGACCGACGAGCGGGGAGGTCGAAGCCTCAAAGACGATGGACAGAGTCGGCGGGTCGATCTCGATGGGCTCGAGCTCAACGGGGTTCTCGGGGTCGGTGTAGACATCGCCGATATCGGTGCGGTCAATACCGACAACGGCGGCAATGTCGCCGGCGCCGACTTCCTGGCACTCGGTGCGGCCCAGGTAGTCGAAGGTAAAGAGCTGCTTGACGGTAGCAGTTGCGCTGGAGCCGTCGTTCTTGACAACCAGGATCTGATCGCCCTGGTGAATGGCGCCGGAATACACGCGACCGATGCCGATGCGGCCGACAAAGTTGGAGTGGTCGATGGTCACGCACTGCATGGCCAGCGGGGCGTTCTCGTCAACCTCGGGGGCGGGCATGTCGTCGATGATCATATCAAGCAGCGGATACATGTCCATGTTGCCGTCGTTGGGGTCAAGACGGGCAAAGCCGTTCATGGCGCTGGCGTAGACCACGTGCTCCATGGCGAACTCGAGCTGGTCGTCGGTGGCACCCAGGTCGGCCATGAGGTCCAGGCAGTCGTTGTAGGCCTTCTCGGGGTTGGCGCCCGGACGATCGATCTTGTTGATGACGATCATGATCTTGAGGCCGGTGTCGATAGCGTGACGCAGCACGAAGCGGGTCTGGGGCATGGGACCCTCAAAAGCGTCAACCAGCAGCAGGGCGCCGTCGGCCATACGCAGCACGCGCTCGACCTCGCCGCCAAAGTCGGCGTGGCCCGGGGTGTCGATGACGTTGATCTTGACGTCCTTGTACTCGATAGAGATGTTCTTGGCGAGAATCGTAATGCCGCGCTCGCGCTCCTGGTCGTTGGAGTCCAGGACGCGGTCCTCGACCTGCTGGTTGGCACGGAAGGCGTCCGTGGCACGCAGGAGCTTGTCGACCATCGTCGTCTTGCCGTGGTCGACGTGGGCGATGATGGCGATGTTCCTCAGATTGTCTACGCGCATGTAGTTCCCCTATCTTCTATCCATATACAAACGGCACGCGTATGCGGCCCGCCCAGCGATACAACGCTCAGCGGGAATATTGAGCCTTTTACCGAAAACTCGTTTATTTTAGCGATTTTAGATAAGAGGGGTTTCCTCACCTGCAGGTTCAGGGTCGCTCCACATAAAACCATCGCCGGCACCCATGCCCTCATACAGCACGTATGCCGAAAAACCGCTCTCGAGCGTGGTTTCGAAGAAGCTCACGAGCAGGGCGTCGTGATAGCCGCCGTCAATTTCGACACAACCGGTGTAGCCGATGGCATAGCGGGCGATGCGGCCCAGGCCCTCGTCCTTAAGACCCATCTTGTGCTCGGAGATAAAGTTGGTGGCCGCCTCGAGGCACGCCTCCTCGCCATCCTCATCGAGCGCCGCCAGATAACGGTTGGAAGCAGCGTCCTCGATCGCCACAACTACACCCGGATTCTCGCCGGCGGCAAGGTCGTCCAAGAACGCACCAATCAGGTCACACACCATGGCGTCGAGCTCGGCGGAGACGTTACCGGCGTCCTGCATATCCTGTGCCATCTTTAGACCTTCCCATCGAGTCTGGCGTCGTTACAGTTCTTGTGCCTCGGCAGCGATCTTGGCGGCAGCGTCGCGGGCGCGCATCATATCCATCGCGCGCTTGTCGAGTACCTTGATCTGGCTGGTCAGCATTACTGCATCGACCACACCCCAGATTACCAAGCCTGTTGAAATCGAAAACCCAAGCGCACCAACTGTACCACGAAGGCGCGAACAGATTGCCGCGACAAGGACGGAGACGACAACCATCTTGATAAACGAGCCGCGGCGCTCGCGAAGCGTGCGGGCCTGCGTCACATAGGCAATGCGAGCCGCCTCAGAAGCCTCCGAGCGCATCTGGGCTTCACGCGCGATGGCGGCCGCTTCAGCCGATACGCGGGTACCCATCAGCGACCTCTCCGCTCGCGTGCCAGACATTTAGAAGTCATCGGGGGAGAGCGTATGGACGAACTCGTCGAACTTCTCGAACTCCTGCTCGTCGTCGACATCCTCGGCGTGGGTGGAAACAGTGCCCAGGCGATTCATGATGTCGTCCTCCACAAACATGGGGGCATTGCTGCGCACGGCAAGGGCAATGGCGTCACTGGGGCGGGCGTCGATCTTGCGCTCGGCGCCATCGGCCAGTACGACGATCGTCGCGTAGAACACCGGCGGCTCGGCGCGAACGATCTCGATGCGCTCGAGCTTGGCGCCCAGGGCGTCAACGGTATCGAGCAGCAGGTCATGGGTAATCGGGCGCTCGGCGCGGCCGCTATCGATGTCGCGGCTGATGGCAGCAGCTTCAAACGAACCAGTCTGAATGGAAAGGGAGCGCAGTGGCGCGGGCGAGTCCGATTTGCTGCTGCGCTCACGAAGCACGATAAGCGATGGCACGGGACCGGCGGCCATGACGATGGTCTCTATGTCGACACGAACCATGGAACACCTCCGGTACATAGTGGTTAACACGCGGCAGCCCGCCGCATTGAATAGCTATACTACCCAAACTTTCGCACGGCACACAAAATCAAAGCGGTTAATTTGGGACGGGGCCTTCTTGACTACTTTCAGTAAGTAAGAAAAAAGCCTTGAGGCAACGCCCCAAGGCTCTTCACAGTTTTGATGGTGGACCTGACAAGATTCGAACTTGTGACCTCCCGGTTATCAGCCGGACGCTCTAACCAACTGAGCTACAGGTCCATCATGGTGGAGGTTAGGGGGATCGAACCCCTGACCTCAGGCTTGCAAAGCCCGCGCTCTCCCAGCTGAGCTAAACCCCCACGGAGACAGTAATAAACACCCCAGCGGCGACTCGGCTCTCGCTGGGGTGTTTATTGCGAAAGAAAGTGGTGGACCTGACAAGATTCGAACTTGTGACCTCCCGGTTATCAGCCGGACGCTCTAACCAACTGAGCTACAGGTCCATCGCGCAAGGGATATATTAGACGAGTCGTTACGCGCGCGTCAACAACTTTTTTGAAAATCTTTGGGAGGGGTTCGCCCCGGCCGCCCGGCGGCATATGAAGTCGCCTGCTCGGACAGTCCTGACTCGCACGGAGAGCACATTAAGTGCTCTCCGGCTCGTGCGGAACTCGCGATCGACTTCATATGCCGCCGGGCGGCCGGGGCGAACGCGGGTCCCTAGGTTTTCAAAAAAGCGGTCGGCGCGCAGGTGCGCCGACCGCCGATATATGGGGTCTGATGTTTTTGACCGGAGAGGACTACTTACTCGTCGAGGAGATCCTCTGGCATGTCGTTGCCGTCGCCTAGGTCGACTGGGGTCTCTTCGGTGTCGGCTGCGGCCTCGGCGCCCTCGCCTTCGGGTTTTTCCTTGGCTGCCGTCATACGGGCCACGGCGCATATGCGGTCGTTGTCGTCGACGGTCATCATCTTGACGCCCTGGGTGGCGCGGCCAGTCTGGCTGATCTCGTCGGTCTTGACACGAATGACCGTCGCGCCCTCCGTCACGATGAACAGCTCGTGCTGCGGGCCCACCGTCTTCATGGCCGCGAGGTTACCCTTGCGCTCGGTCATCTGAATGGTATAGACGCCCTGACCGCCGCGGTTCTGCTCTGGGTAGTCCGCGACCGGTGTGCGCTTGCCGTAGCCGCGCTCGGTGATGACAAACAGATCGCCGTTGCCGTTAGTGACTTCCATGCCCAGAACGCTCACGCCGTCCTTCATGCCGATACCGCGAACGCCGCTGGTATCGCGGCCGGTGGCGCGCACCTGCTCCTCGGAGAACATGATCGCCTTGCCCGCGGTGGTGGCCAGGATAATCTTGTCACCCTCGCGCACGCGGCGCACGTTCAGCAGCGCGTCGTCGTCACGCAGGTTGATAGCGATCAGACCATCACGGCGGCTACGATCGTAAGCGCTCATCACGGTCTTCTTGACCATGCCGCTCTTGGTGGCAAACATCAGGTACTCGTCAGCCGGGAACTCGCGGCAGCTGATGACGCTCGCGATCTTCTCGCCCTCCTCGAAGGGCAGTAGGTTGACGATCGCGGTACCGCGCGCCTGGCGCGTACCCACCGGCAGCTCGTGCACCTTCAGGCGATAGACCTTGCCCTTGCTCGAGAAGAACAACACGTACTCGTGCGTGGACGCGATGAACATCTCGTCGATAACATCGTCCTCTTTGAGGTTGACGCCCGACACGCCCTTGCCACCGCGCTTCTGGGCACGGTAGGCAGCCACCGGGATACGCTTCACATAGCCGGTGTGGGTGATGGTCACGACCATATCCTCGTCGGCGATGAGGTCCTCGACATCCAGGTCCTTCTCAACCTGGCTGATCTCGGTGCGGCGCTTGTCGCCGAACTTCTTGGAGATCTCGCGCATCTCCTCCTTGATGACGCCCAGGATCTTCTCCTCATGCGCCAGCAGGTCCTCGTAGTAGGCGATGGCGCGGCGCAGGCCGTCCAACTCTTCTTGGATCTTGTCGCGCTCCAGGCCGGTCAGGCGGCGCAGCTTCATCTCGAGGATGGCCGTGGTCTGCTCGGGCGTAAAGCCAAAGCGCTCGATCAGGCGGCTGCTGGCCTCGGAGTCGGTCTGCGAGGAGCGGATGATGCTAATGACCTCGTCGATATGGTCGAGAGCCATCAGGTAGCCCTCAAGGATATGCGCGCGGGCCTGGGCCTTCTTAAGGTCGAAGCGGGTGCGGCGGGTGACTACGTCGACCTGGTGGTCGATGTAGTGCTGCAGCATCTCGCGCAGGCTCAGGCATTTGGGAACGCCGTTGACGAGTGCCAGGTTGTTGGCGCCAAAGGTCGTCTGCAGCGAGGTGTACTTATACAGGTTGTTGAGCACGACCTGCGGAATGACGCCCTTCTTGAGCTCGATGACCAGACGGATACCCTTCTGGTTGGACTCATCGCGCATATCCGAGATGCCCTCGATGCGCTTGTCGTTGACGAGCTGGGCGATCTTCTCCTGCAGGGTGCCTTTGTTGACCATGTAGGGAATCTCGGTAAAGACCAGGCGGCTGCGACCGGTCTTGGTGGACTCCACGTGCGCCTTGGCACGCACGGTAATGGAGCCGCGGCCGGTCTCGTAACTCTGCTTAATGCCGGCGCTGCCCATGATGATGGCGCCGGTGGGGAAGTCCGGACCGGGCATGATCTGCATGAGCTCGTCGACGGTGGCGTCGGGGTTGTCGATCAGGTAGCAAGTGGCCTCGATCGCCTCGGTGAGGTTATGTGGGGCGATGTTGGTGGCCATGCCGACGGCGATGCCCTGGCTGCCGTTGACCAGCAGGTTGGGGAAGCGCGCAGGCAGCGCCACGGGCTCGGCGAGCGATTCGTCGTAGTTGGGTTGCCAGTCGACGGTATCCTTCTGCAAGTCACGCAGCAGTTCCATGGCGGGCTTTGCCAGACGGCTCTCGGTGTAACGCATGGCCGCCGCGCCGTCGCCGTCGATGTTGCCGAAGTTGCCGTGACCGTCGATGAGCGGTGTGCGCATGGAAAACCACTGCGCCAGGCGGACCATGGCCTCATAGACCGCGAAGTCGCCATGCGGGTGGTACTTACCGATAACTTCGCCGACCGTCCAGGCCGACTTCTTGTGCGGGCGGTTGGGGTAGATGCCGCTCTCGTTCATCGCGTACAGGATGCGGCGGTGCACCGGCTTTAAGCCGTCACGCACGTCCGGCAGGGCGCGCGCTGTGATAACCGACATCGAATACTCGATGAACGACTGCTTCATCTCGCGACCGAACTCCGAAATCTGGAGCTGACCGCCGTTGATATCCTCGCCGGCCGAGGCGCCACGGTCGACTTCGCCAAAACTCTCCTCGAGCTCGCCGTCGTCATCCTCTTCCTCGTCATCATCGACATCGGGGTTATAGGCGTCCGGGTCGCCGTCCTCGCCCTGCTCAGCACGGGCAAGCAGGCGCTTCAGATCATCGGGCATACCGGCATCGCCGGCCTCGCCCGTACCCTCGTTATTGTTGATATCGTCTGCCACGTTACCTCCTCATGGTTTGCGTGGTCCATTAGTTCCCTACCACGGAGACGGCTTTTCCAGGTGCCGCAGATTCGCTCGAAAGAGGAGGGAAGCGTACTTGGGTACGCGACCGACGATTGAGAGCGAAGGTGCGGTGGCTGGGAAAGCCGAACAGGTTAGGCATCTAAGAATCGTGCGTCATGCGCGTGCTTCTCGATGTACTCGCGGCGATAGCCGACCTCGGAACCCATCAGTTCGCGCACGGCGCGGTCTGCCACCACGGCGTCCTCGATCGACACACGCTGCAGGATGCGGGTCTTGGGGTCCATCGTCGTCGAGGCGAGCTGCTTGGGGTCCATCTCGCCCAGACCCTTGTAGCGCTGAACGGTATAGCCCTTGCGCTTTTTGGTGATCTTGCCGTCCTTGGCCTTGCCGTCCTCGTCGTTGTCGTCGGGGTTCAGGCCCAGACTCTGGATGGTGTCGCGCAGGATCTCGTCTTCGGGCTGGCGGCCGTTGGGATACACGTAGTGGATCTTGTTGCGCACCTTAATGCCAAAGATGGGCGGGCAGGCAACATAGACGTAGCCGGCATCGATCAGCGGACGCATGTACTTGTAGAAGAACGTCAGCAGCAGGATGCGGATATGCGCGCCGTCGACGTCTGCATCGGTCATGATGATGATCTTGTGGTAGCGCGCCTTGGTGATATCGAAGTCGCCGCCGTCGCCGGCACTCGTCGTGACGCCGCAGCCGATCGCGGTAATCAATGACTGGATGGTGTCACTCGAGAACGCGCGATGGTCACCAACGCGTTCGACGTTCAAAATCTTGCCGCGCAGGGGCAGAATCGCCTGGATGTCTCGGCGACGGCCGTCCTTGGCCGAACCGCCTGCCGAGTCACCCTCTACGATGAAGAGCTCGGTCAGCTCGGCATCGCGCACCGAGCAGTCAGCGAGCTTACCGGGCAGGGACGCCGTCTCGAGCAGGCTCTTGCGGCGGGTCGCCTCGCGCGCCTTGCGGGCGGCGTTGCGCGCCTTGCAGGCCTGTTGCGCCTTCTTGACGATCTCGCGAGCGGGCTTGGGATGCTCCTCGAGGTAATCGGCAAGGCCGTCAGCCACGATCTTGAGCGTCAGCGCGCGCATATAGGAGCTACCGAGCTTGGCCTTGGTCTGGCCCTCAAACTGCGGATCGGGCAGCTTAACCGAGATAACGGCCGAAAGGCCCTCGCGCACATCGTCGCCGGTCAGATTGGCGTCTTTTTCCTTGAGCAGGTTCTGTTTGCGCGCGTAGTCGTTGATCACGCGGGTGAGCGCGGTGCGGAAGCCCTCAAGGTGCATGCCGCCCTCGGGAGTGTAGATGTCGTTGGCGAACGACATGACGTTCTCGCCGTAGCCGCTATTCCACTGCAGGGAAACCTCAACCTCGCCCATCTTGGTCACAGGCGCGTCCGGATCCGATTTGCCCTCGATGTAGATGGGCTCCTTAAAGGCCTCGGGGACGTCCTTGCCCTCGTTGAGGAACTTGACGAAGTCGATGATGCCGCCCTCATAGCAAAACTCCTCCACGTGGGGAGTCACCTCGCGCTCGTCGGTCAGCACGATTTTGAGGTTCTTATTGAGGAACGCCGTCTCCTGCAGACGGTTGTGCAGCGTATCGAAATCGTAGATGCAGGTCTCGAAGATCTCGTCGTCGGGCCAGAAGGTGACGGTGGTGCCCGTCGAATCCGAGGTGCCCACGACCTCCATCTTCTTGACGGTCTTGCCGCGCGAGAATTCCATCTCGTAGGTGTTGCCATCGCGACGAACCTGAACGACCACGCGCTTGGACAGTGCGTTGACGACGGAGATGCCCACGCCGTGCAGGCCGCCCGAGACCTTATAGGCCGAGTTATCGAACTTACCGCCGGCGTGCAAGATCGTCATGACGACCTCGAGCGTCGGGATCTTTTTAACAGGGTGCTCGTCGACGGGGATGCCGCGCCCGTTGTCGACGACCGTGATGGAGTTGTCGGCGTGGACCGTCACCTGGATCTCGGTGCAGAAACCGGCCATGGCCTCGTCGACGGAGTTGTCAACGATCTCCCACACCAGGTGATGCAGACCGCTGGCGCTCGTCGAGCCGATATACATGCCCGGGCGCTTACGAACGGCCTCGAGACCTTCGAGAATCTTAATCTCGCCGCCATCGTAATCGTTTTCGTTTGCCACACGTCCTCCTTCAGTCAAGAAAATGTGTACAGCCTTACTAGTTTATCGTAAAAAAATACCCTCGGGAACGAGGGTATTTAGCTCTACAAGGCCACCAGATGCGATTTAAGGCTCTTTTTTGCTTTGCACGCCCTTGGCCCACTCGGCACTGGCTCTCATGGCGTTCTCGAGGGCCTCGCGCAGTTTTTGGTCTTCGATGGGCGCCACTTGGCGCTCAATCTCGGTGCGCTCGGCCTCACTTAGGTCGGCATGCGGGGCCGGCGGTCGCTCGGTCGTCGCCGGGCGCAGGCGCTCCTTGGCGGCGGGCGGCGTGTGACCGGGCGCGGTGGTTTTGAACACCAGGCCGTCCACATGCGCACCGGCGCGCTCCATGCGCGCGCGGATGATCTCGCGCAACAGCGTCATTTCCTGCGTCCACGAGGGCGAGTCGAGATACACCAGCAGCTCATTGGACTCGGGCAGGTAACGCAGTCCCGTCACATGCCGCCCCTCGCGCGTGCCCGAGCACACCGCGTTCCATGCGCGATAGACCGTGCGCGACTCCTCGGCGGCCTCCATCTGCGCACGGCGCTTAGGCGTTGCAGCCGCCAGGATGCGCTGGCGCTCTGCGTTCAAAAACCCGCTGAAGGCGACTGTCTCGCTCTCGCGCTCGTAATTAGCACGTCTCACCCATGCTCACCACCTTGGCTCGATCAAGCAGGTCATCGGTAAAGTACCCCAGGTTGGTCGTGGTTATGACCGTCTGGATATCATCGCCAATCAGCCGCAGGAAAGCGCCGCGACGCTCGCCGTCGAGCTCGCTCATCACGTCGTCCAGAAGCAGCAGTGGGGCGGTGCCCAGGACATCGCGAGCCACGGCAACCTCGGCCACCTTCCAGGACAGCACCAGCGTGCGCTGCTGTCCTTGGCTGGCAAATGAACGGGCGGAGCGACCAGCCACGGTGAACTCGATCTCGTCGCGATGCGGTCCCACCAACGTCACGCCGCGGCGAATTTCCTCGTCGGCATGCTCGTCAAGGGCAGCCAGCATGCGCTCGTACGCCCAACCCTTCAGCTCTTCGCGATCCTCGACCTGGGGCAAATCCCCCAGCGTGGACGCATAGGTCACGTTGGCAGCCTCGCCGGACGCCACTTGCCCGTAGGCAGTGTGCACATGGCCCGCCAGCCGGTCGAGCAGGGCCAACCGGTGCACGAGCAGGGCCGAGCCCGCGCGAGCAATCGAATCGTTCCACGCGCCGAGCATCTCGCGACAGCACCAGGTCTCCTTGAGCAGGGCGTTACGCTGGGTCACGCAGCGCCCATAGGTGCTCGCAAGATCGGCATAGCGTGCGCTCAGCTGCATGCCAAAGTCATCGAGGGCGGCGCGGCGCACACTGGCGCCTCGCTTAACCATGTCCAGATGGTCGGGGCAAAACAGCACGCTCGGCAGAATCCCGCGCACACCGGCGGCAGAGCATCTCTTGCCGTTGCGACTAAACGAGCGCTTACCGTCCTCCGCGCTCAATCCCATATCAAGCACGCGGCCGTCGCCCTCGAGCCTCAGCTCGATCTTGCACGAGCCCACGCCGTCATGGACGAGCTCGGCTGCGGTCGGATGCCTAAACGAGGCGCCGCTCGTCAGCAGCTGCAGCGCCTCTATGAGATTGGTCTTTCCCGCCGCGTTGGGTCCCGCAAGTATCGTCACGCCCTCGTCTAGGGCAAGGCGATAGCTATCGAAGCTGCGGTAGTGCGCGACGGAAAGATCGCGGGCGAACATGGTCATGGCGCAGCGCTAGATGCGGACCGGCATGACCAGGTACAGGTAGTTGATCTTGTCGTAGGACTTGAAGATGCCCGCCTGCGAGTAGCTCTTGAGCTCCAGCGTGATCTCCTTCTCCTTGGACAGGGCATTGAGGCAGCCGAAGATGTAGTGGTAGTTGAAGGCGATGGTACCCGACTCGCCCTCAGCCTCGACATCGATCGTCTCCTGCGCAAGGTCCTGGTCATTGGAAATGGAGGACAGGCCCATCTGCCCGTTCTCGACATCGATCTCGAACTTGACGGCGGGGTTGGCGCTCGCGATAACGGCCACGCGCTTGAGGGCGGCGTTAAAGGCGGCGACGTCGATCTTGACGCTCGTCACGCACGAATCGGGGATGAGCTGCTTATAGTTGGGGTACACGCCCTCGATGCGGCGCGACACGTAGGTGGTGTTGCCGGCCTCAAAGACGACCTGGGTGTCGGTAGCCCCGATCATGATGGTCGCCTGGCTGGCCATGATGTTCAGCGCGTCGTTAAAGGCGTCGGCCGGAACGTTGAGTTCAAAGGAGCCCTCGAGGGTTGAGGTCTCGACCTGTGTATCGCACACGGCCAAGCGGAAGGAATCGGTCGCCACCAGGCGCACGGTGTTGTTCTCGACCTTCATGTGCACGCCGCCCAGGATGGGGCGGGCCTTGTCGGTCGAGGTGACGCGCCACACGCGGCCGACCATTTCGGACAAGATATCGGTCGGCAGCTCCACGGCACTCTCGATGGCATAGGCCGGAAACTCGGGGAAGTCATTGGCATCGAGCGTGTTCAGGCGGAAAGAGCTCTTCTCACAACCAATCAGCACCTGGCGCTCGGACAGCTCAAAGGTGACCGGGGCATCGGGGAGGGTCTTGGTGATATTGGAGAGCATCTTACAGGGGATAACCATCTCGCCCTCTTCTTCGACATGCGCCGCGATGCGATGACGGATCGAGATGGTGTAGTTAGAGGTCTGGAATTCCAAGATACCGTCTTGCGCCTTGACGAGCACGCCCGACAGGATGGGAAGGGTGGATGCCGAAGCGACACCCTTCATAACGACGCCGATGGCTTGTGTAAGCGAGCTCTGGCTGACGGTGAACTTCATCTTTTAATACCTTTCTATAGATATAAATATCTTAATAATAGTAATAGCACTGACGAAACTGTTGATTACTCCCAAAGACGCAGGTCAGACCCAGAAAGAGAATCGACAGCAGCCTGTGTGCAACAAGGGTGGTTTTCCACGTTCAAAACCTGCGCAAAACTTTTCATCACCGCGGGTTGGGTTTTAGACACCTTATGCCCGTGGGTTCGACAAGTTTTCAACAGGTGTCTCTATTTCCCTACGAGCGCAGTGTAATTTTATCGCGCAGCGACTTGAGGTCTTCGGTGACGGTGCGGTCTTCCTGGATCATCTTCTGGACCTTTTTGTAGCTCGTGCTGACGGTCGAGTGGTTGCGGTTGCCAAATTCGGCGCCCACCGCCGTGGTCGTCATCTCGCACATCTCGATGGCCAGGTAGATAGCGATATGGCGTGCTTTGGCGATATTGGCGTTGCGACGCGGGCCGATGAGCTCCTCGTGCGTCACGCCGTACTGCTCTTCGATGACGGACTGAACCGTCTGGACGTTGATCTTTTTGGCCGATGTGTCGAAGTACTGGCTGGCGATGGCGTCGATATCGTCAAAGGTGAGTTCCCCGCCCTCGCGCTCGCGGTCGCCCGCCTCGCCGGCGCAGCGCTCGCAAAAGCTCTCGAGTTCGCGGATGTTGGTGCCCGAGACCTCGGCCATGTGTTTAAAGTGCTCGTCGGTCAGGTGCCCGCCGTCGCCCCCATAGGCCGCCAGCAGCGAGTCGTCGCCTGCCTCGGGAGCGGCGACGATGGTGTTCTCGTAATAGCGCTGCAAGATCTTGTATTTCATCTCGTAGCTGGGCTCTGCGACCAAGCAGAGCATGCCGGCGTTGAAGCGGCTGGTCAGACGCTCGTCCATGCTCAGGTCCTTGGGGGCGCGGTCTGCCGCGATGACGACCTTCTTGTTGTTGCGGATGAACTCGTCCATGAGCTGGAAAAAGTAGTCCACGCTCGCGCGCTTGCCGATGATGTTTTGGATGTCATCGATGATGAGCACGTCCACGCCGTGGTACGCCTGCATGATGGGGGCGTTGCTCTTCTTTTGGCGGTCGAACTCGGTCATCAGGTCGTCCAGATATGCCTGGGAGTTTGCATACTTGACCTTGATCTCGGGCGACTTCTCGGCGAGCTCGTTTTTGATGGCAAGCAGCAGGTGTGTCTTGCCCAGGCCCGATTTGCCGTAGATGAACAGTGATGTGCACGTGCCGCGCTCGTCCGCGAGGGCGGCAAACTTGAGTGCCGAGCGATAGGCATGGCTGTTCTCGGGGCCGTAGACAAAGTTCTCAAAGGTAAATTTTGAGTTCGCGGCGAGCGGGGCTCCATCCGTATTCTGCTCGGCCGGCACGGTCGGTGCTGGCATGGGTGAAGTGGGGGTCGCAGCTTGCGTGGGTTTAGTCGGTGCTCCGCCCTTCATCTGGTTCATCATGCGACGAAAATCATCGGCCGAGAGCGTGTTCTTGATTGCAATGCCCGAATCCGCGCCCGCCGCTGCGTCGTGAGCGATGGGCATGTGCGTGACGGGTGCGTTCGTTGACGTCGCCGCCGCGGTCGGCAACGGTGCCATGGTTTCACGGGAAACATCGCTGTGCTGGTGCTCGATTGTCGGCACGTCGCCTGCGAAGGCCGGCAACGCCGGGGAAGCGGCGGGAGCCGTGGCGGGCGCCGTCGCGGCGGCGGATTCCGTCGCGGCGCCTTGCGGTGCCACGATATCGAGCGCAATCGGTGCAAAGGCGATTTCTTCCAGATAGGCCTCAATGGTTGGCTGATGCTTTTTGAGCTGCGCGATGGCAAAGCGCGAGGGGGCCTCGATCGTGAGCGTATCTTCGGTCAGGCTTATGGCGCGCGATTGCCCCAGCATGTTGATGAGGCGTGCATCTTGGCCGTCGCGCTGGCAAAAGGCGATGGCATCCCCCAGGATGATGCTTGCTTCCTCGTCCACTGTCTCTCCCGTTCTTTAGCTCTGAGCTCGCACGCGAGCGGCGCCGAGTTCGGTCAGGTGGTATTTCTGGCCATGCTTGATGACCAAGCCGGCCTGCGCCAAGTCATTGAGCGTGCGTGACCAAGTGGGGGCCGAGTTTCCAAACGCCCTCGCCAGATCGGTTGCACCGCACGCTTGATTTTGCGCTAGATAGCCCAGCGCGGCGTTGCCGCGATCGCTTACGAACACGTCCGGTTGTGGCTGCGCATACTGATTTGCTGCATTAGGATACATCATTTGAGCTGCTGGTTGTTGAGAACTCTGCATCGGCGGCATTTGCTGTTGAAAACTTTGAGGCCACTGTTGGTAAGGCTGCGGAGGCATCTGTTGGGCCCAAGGGTTGTACTGCTGCTGCGGCATCTGTTGGTACGGCTGCTGATATCCCTGTTGGTGCTGCTGTGGGAACTGCTGGCCGTACCCCAGTGGCGGCATCTGCTGATATGGATATCCCTGTTGGTACGGCTGATAGCCCATTTGCTGGCCACCCGATGCCCCCGTCGCCTGCTGCATTGCTGCTGCATCCTGATCCGCCAGCGGCGTGGCCTCTGGCATGTTTGGCGGCATCGACATCGAAGTCGCCTGGGGTTCTTGTGTAGGAAGCATTCCGGGCCGCTGCATCTGTCCCACGGGGGGCTGCATCTGCTGCGTTACCATGGGCTGCTGCGCAAAAGCTCCCGGCAGGGGATATGTGGGCTGCTCCGTCTCTGGCCGCACGGCAGCACCGCGTCCGCCGGCACGCTCGATTTCCTGCACGCGTTTAGGGTTCAGGCTTACCGTAACCACGGTGCCGTTGCCCATGTTGTCCTCGATGGATACGGCACCGCCGGCGTTTTCCAAATACTCCTGCACCATGGGAAACCCTGCTCCGGTTCCACGGATATAGCGCTTCATCTTGCTGTTTGCGCTGGTAACGCCAAAGTCGAAAGCGCGTTCCTTGTCGTCGATACCGGGTCCTTGATCAGCAAAGCGGATGGTGTCTCCGCCGTCCAGGATCGAGATGATGGGCTCGGCAAAGTGCGCGTGGATAAAGTTTTCGACAATCTCGCGGATGACCATGAGCGAGATATGGCCACCTTGTTCTTTCATGCACTGGTAGACGGTGTTGGTCGTCTCTTCCAAATACGTGCGGACATCTTGCGGATCAATGACGATCACACGCGGTGTCGACAGCATGTCGTCATAGACGGCGATGCGCGCGGCGTACATGGCTTTCGGCGCCTGCGTGGTCGTCTGCTCGCCTTCCGCACGCTCTTCGCGCACGCCGGTGATGTGCTCGTTGTCGGGTGCCGGGTCTCCGGAATCGACCATGGTGTAAAAGTCGTCAGACATGCCGCTCGCAATCTTCCAAAAGGTTTCGAACAAATAGTAGCTCACCGTGCAATGTTTCTCATCTTTCGACAACTTTTCAAAACCTGTTGAAAACTTTGGAAAACTGTCGAAAAGTTCTCAACATTGCCAACATGACCTGTTGAAAACTCGATGAAATATCGTGAAAAGTTGCCATTCACCGCTAAATCGAGCTTGGCTTATGGGGGAACCGTGTGAACTGCGCAACCTTTTACCTTTGATTTCTTGACATTTGAACATTGATTTCCCTACAATCTTCAAGCTCACGTGTCTATATCTGCGTCCGCGTCCCCGCGGACACTCGAAATGCAGCAGGAGGAACTTAAGATGAAGCGTACGTATCAGCCTAATAAGCGTAAGCGTGCCAAGACCCATGGCTTCCGTGCCCGTATGGCCACTAAGGGTGGTCGTGCCGTGCTCGCCCGTCGTCGTGCCAAGGGCCGCAAGCGTCTCACTGTCTAGCAGCGATACACACATCTCGCATGAAGACTATTAAGTCTCGGCAAGATTTCGAGCATGTGTTCAGTCAGGGGCGTCGTTTCAATCACCCTCTGATTCGAATGACCATATGTGAATCGGTTGGCGAAGGCGACTCCGGAAGGGTCGCCTTCGTTGGTGCTAAGCGACTCGGTTGTGCCGTCGTGCGCAACCGATCTAAGCGTGTGATGCGCGAGACCGCCCGCAGCTGCGGATTTCCCGTTGCGGGTTATGACATCATCTTGTTTGCAACTCCCAAGACGAGGGTTTCCTCGCCGCAGGAGATGGACAAGGCGTTGCGTTCGCTTATGAAGCGCGCCGGCGTTGCCGGGGAGGAGCGATGAGCAATCACGTTTTGCGACGTGTTGCCATCGCTCCTATTCGCATATATCAACAGGTTATTTCGCCCTTATTGCCTGACGCCTGCATTTATTACCCAACGTGCTCGCAATACGCCGTCCAGGCGATTGAGAAGCACGGTGTTTTGAGAGGCTGCTGGCTTGCCGTGAGGCGCATCGTTCGCTGCAATCCCCTGCACGTCGGCGGTTATGACCCTGTGCCCTAGCGGGCACTCGCTATCGGAGGAAAACTTACATGTGGGATTGGATCGTTAACATCCTTTTCGAGCTGCTCAAGCTCATCCAGACCTTTGCGGTCGACTGGGGCCTGTCCATCATCATCCTGGTGGTCATCATCCGTCTGCTGCTGACGCCGCTCATGCTCAAGTCGACCAAGTCGACGGCTCGCATGCAGGTGCTGCAGCCCAAGATGCTCGAGATCCAGGAGCGCTATGCCGACGATCCCCAGCGCCAGGCCGAGGAGATGCAGAAGTTCTACAGCGAGAACAAGTTCAACCCCATGGCTGGCTGTCTGCCGCTGCTGATTCAGATGCCTATCCTGTTCGCCCTGTTTACATTGCTGCGCAACCTGCCGCAGTACTTTAACGACGGCACGTTCTCGTTCTTCAACATCCTGCCCGACCTGACCACCACGCCGAGCGCTTCCTTTGCCGATGGCTTTATGGTTGCACTGCCTGCGCTGGTTTGCCTGATCCTGTTCGCCGTCCTGACCCTGATTCCGCAGCTCTATATGTCGCGCAACCAGACCGGCCAGCAGGCTCAGAGCATGCGTATGATGGCCGTTGTCATGACGGTCATGATGCTTTGGATGGGCTGGAGCCTTCCCGTTGGTGTTCTGCTGTACTACGACGTCTCGTCTGCTTGGCAGGTTATCCAGCAGATTTTTGTGACGCAGAAGGTCATCGATAAGGCGAAGGCCGATGAGGAGGAGCGTCTTAAGAACGCTCCGCTGCAGGTTGAGGTCACTCGTCGAGAGAAGAAGCCGCGCCCGCACAAGAAGAAGTAGTGGGATATCAATCTTATTTAGGTACCTAACTTTTGGAGTACGTTATGTCTGAAGAGATCATCGAGGATATGCTTGAGGAGGTTGCCCCGCAGGTCGCGGGCGATTATCCCGAGATTGCACAGCGCTACAAGGCTGGTGAAGAGCTGACCGATGAGGAGCTCGACACCATTGCCGATGTTGCGATTTCCATCCTGCGTTCCATCCTTTCGCACTTCGATGCCGCCAACTCTCCTATCGATGAGTATGAGGGCGACGAGGGTGAGCTGATTTTGGATGTAACGGCTCCCGACCTTGCTGTTCTCATTGGCCGTCATGGTCGCACCCTTGATGCCCTTCAGGTTATGTTCTCTTTGCTGGTGAGCCGCAAACTTGGCTTTAGGTATCCGGTTGTAGTGGACGTAGAGGGATACAAGAGTCGCCGTCAGGACAAGGTTGCTTCCATGGCTCAGTCTGCTGCCGAGCGTGCCATCCGCACTCATAAGAGTGTTTCGCTTCCGCCCATGAATGCCTACGAGCGTCGACTGGTTCACATTGCACTTCGTAGCAATGATGCCGTCGATACTCATTCTGAGGGTTCTGACCCTGATCGCCATGTGGTGATTGTTGCTCGATAATCTTCTCGAGCTTATGCTAAGGGGACGTGGTTTCCACGTCCCCTTTTTTTGTCAAAAGTTCTCGATACACTGATTTTTGTCAGAAAGGAGCTTTCGTTGTTAGTACTTACTGATCAGCAGGCTGACGAGATGTTGAGTCGTCTAACTTCCTATTGCAAAGGGTATTCCTTGAGCGTAACTGATGTTGAGCTGAGGAAATGTATTCAGCATTTGGATTTGGTTCTAGAAACAAATAAGACAACCAATCTCACCCGTATTCTTAACGTAGAAGATGCTGCAGTACTGCATATCCTCGACTCACTTGTTTTGCTCCCCTATATCAACAAGGCTCCTGAGGGAGCTTTGCTCGATATGGGAACAGGTGCGGGCTTCCCTGGTATTCCATTAACCATAACCACGCATCGTAAAGCTACTTATATTGACTCTGTTGGTAAGAAGGTTGATGCAGTCAATTCCTTTGTCCATGCTCTTGGATTGAAACATGCTCATGCGGTTCATGATCGTCTTGAAGAATATGCTCGAAGCCATAAGAAGCAGTTCTCTGTTGTAACCGCCCGCGCACTGGCCCCTCTACCGATTCTTGTTGAGTATGCGGCTCCGTATCTGAAGGATGGAGGGCTATTTGTTATAACCAAGGGCAATCCTTCGGTTGAGGAGCTTGCTTCCGGCATCTCAGCAGCTAAGATTTGCGGCTTCACTTTGCTTCTGAATGACGCAATTGATTTGCCTGAAGGCTTGGGTCACAGGGAGTTCATTGTTCTTAAGAAGAGTCATCCAGCATCCGTCTCATTGCCTCGTGCAAATGGCGTGGCAAAGAAGAATCCGCTTGCCTAGATGTTTCACGTGAAACATAATGGATACTAACAACTTGCAGTGTTTCACGTGAAACAGGGCGGTTGATATCGAATCGGAATGTTTCACGTGAAACATCCTCCGTTTGACAGCTTTAATACACACCAGGAGGGACCGTGGGATTTCGCGACGTTAAGCGTTCTAAGAGCGCAAAAGACACGCGTATCATTGCAATCATCAATCAAAAAGGCGGCGTCGGTAAGTCAACGACGGCTGTAAACCTTGCAGCAGCACTGGGTGAGCAGGGTCGTAAGACACTGATTGTCGATTTTGATCCGCAAGGAAATAGCACCAGTGGATTCGGAATTGAAAAAGAAGACCTTGATCACTGCATCTATGATGCGTTGTTGAATGATGTGCCGGCAGAATCGCTGGTTCTTGATACAAATTGCAAAAAGGTATTCGTAATTCCGGCTACAATTCAGCTTGCAGGCGCCGAAATTGAGCTCGTAAGCGCAATTGCTCGTGAAACCCGCCTCAAAGATTTGCTTGAGCCGATTCAGGACGAGTTCGATTTTATTTTCATTGACTGCCCTCCTTCGCTCGGACTGCTTACTATCAACGCTTTGACCGCAGCAGACAGCGTTTTGATTCCGATCCAGTGCGAGTATTACGCACTCGAGGGCGTTACGAAGCTGCTTGAGTCAATGAAGATGGTCAAATCTCGTCTGAACAAGGGCTTAGACACCTACGGTGTGCTTATGACCATGTATGACTCGCGTACTTCTCTATCGAATCAGGTTGTTGAGGAGGTTCAATCGTACTTTGGTGATAAGGCGTTTAAGACGTTGATACCCCGTACGGTTAAAATCTCCGAAGCTCCGTCTTTTGGAGAACCGGTAATTACCTATGCACCTCAAAATAAGGGTGCAAAAGCATATATGAACCTTGCAAAAGAGGTGATCAAGCGTGCCTAGTGTAAAGAAACGTGGCGGATTGGGACGTGGACTCAATGCTTTGGTCTCAGAGGCCGAGTATGAGACCGGTGGTTCGGCTGTATCGGGTTCAAATGTCGCATCTGAAACAAAACTACCTATTGAGGATATCGTTCCCAACCCTAATCAGCCGCGAATTCACTTTAACGAAACTGAACTTCGTGAGTTGAGCGAGTCAATCCAAGAACATGGCGTCTTGCAGCCGCTTTTGGTTCGCAAGCATGGAAACGGCTATGAGATCATCGCTGGTGAGCGTCGTTATCAGGCGTCAAAGCTTGCTGGTCTTGAGGAGCTGCCTGTCATCATTAAAGATGTTAATGATGAAGAGATGCTGGCTCTTGCTCTTATCGAAAACCTTCAGCGTTCTGATCTGAATCCCGTCGAAGAGGCTAAGGGTTATCGCCAGCTCATCGACGCCAGCGGTATGACCCAGGAGGCATTGTCGAAGGCGGTAAGCAAGTCACGCTCTGCAATTACAAACTCGCTGCGTCTTCTCGATCTCCCCGAAGTAGTTCAGCAGATGATTTTTGAGGGCAAACTTACTGCTGGTCATGCACGTGCAATTCTTGCGGTTCCCTATGAGGATGCTCGAATTCGACTTGCAGAGAAAGTTGTTGCAGAGGGTCTTTCCGTAAGAGCGACAGAAAATCTTGCTCCGTTGTTTTCTGCCGGAGAGACACCTAAGACTCCGAGGCCTGCAACGCCTCAGTCTTTTAAAAAGGCTGCCCGTGTGCTTCGTCAGTTTTTTAATACCAACGTGCGTGTGAAGAGCTCGCGTGGAAAGAATAAGATTGAGATTGAGTTTAAAGACGAGGAAGAGCTCTCTCGTATTCTTGGCGAAATGATTCAGTTCGATCAAGGAGGCCAAGATGAGGAATAAGATTTTAACAGCGATTGCATTGGTGACGACTGTCGCGGCTGGTACCTTTGCTGGCTATAAGATCGCGACAGACGATGAACTTCGAGGTCGTTTGCTTCGTGGCGCGCAAGATATCGTCGATACTTCCAAAAAGAAAATGGATGTTATGACGGAAGATGTTGCCATGCGTACTGCTCAGGTAACGAAGAATCCCAAGATTAATCAAGGTTGGGTTAGCAACCAATGGGAAAATGTAGGCTATTAGGTACCTAACAATTACTCAGCATATATTGAGGGGTCCTTGTCCGGTTCACGAGACAAGGACCCCTTATTTTGGCCGTAAAAAATGGGACAGGACAGCTGATTCAAAATAAAGGTCAATAAATGAAACGACCCCGGTTGCATATTCTGTAACCGGGGTCGTTCGATGTTTCACATGAAACGTTTTGGGGTGCGACTCCCCTATGCGTTCTTCTGAACTTTGAAGCGCTGCTTCAGTTGTCCGCAAGCGGCGTCAATATCGTTACCACGGGAGTTACGAATCGTGGTCTCGATGCCACGGGACTCAAGACGACGCTGAAGATCCTCAACCTTATGAATCGGCGACGGCTTGAGCGGGCTGCCCTCGATGTCGTTAAGCTGAATCAGGTTAACGTGGCACAGCGTTCCCTCGCAGAAGTCGCAGAGCGCCTGCATCTCGGGATTCGTATCGTTAACGCCTTCGATCATGGCATACTCATAGGTCGGGCGGCGGCCAGTCTTCTCGGTGTAGAGCTGAAGCGCCTCGTGAAGGCGAAGCAGCGTGTACTTCTTAACACCGGGCATGAGCTTATTGCGCGTCGACTGAATGGCGGAATGCAGAGAAACGGCAAGCGTGAACTGCTCGGGGATATCGGCAAATTTGCGAATACCGGGAATAACGCCGCTGGTGGAGACGGTGAGGTGACGAGCACCGATACCAATGCCATCGGGGTCGTTGAGGATTCGCAGCGCCTTGAGAACCTCATCGTAGTTGGCAAACGGCTCGCCCTGGCCCATGAAGACAACGCTTGTTGCACGTTCGCCAAAATCATTCGAGACATGCAACACCTGGTCGACGATCTCTTGAGCGGTCAGAGAGCGCTTGAGGCCGTTGAGACCGGTAGCGCAAAAAGCACAGCCCATGCCACAGCCAGCCTGAGTAGAAACACAGACGGAGAGTTTATTGCGACGAGGCATACCGACAGTCTCGACGGAAATGCCGTCGTGGTACTCGAGCAGATACTTGCGCGAGCCGTCTTTGGAAACCTGCTTGATAAGCTCCGTCGGCGTGTCAAAGGCAAAAGCCTCTTTAAGCTGCTCGCGGAAGGCCTTGGGAAGGTTGGTCATATCGTCAAACGAACAAACGTTCTTCTCAAAGACCCATTCGATGAGCTGTTTCGCGCGGAAGGCGGGCTGGCCAAGTTCTGCCACGAGCTCGCGAATATCGTTTTGGCTCAAGTCGCGAATGTCCTGAGATTTAGTCCTGGGATTCATGGAAGCCTTTCGATTTTGGGGAAACGTAGAGGGTATCGCTACAATATGGTATCAGCTGCAGAAATTATAGAGGAGGAGTCTGCCCATGCCGGGTAAAAGCCTAGAGAACATGCACGTAGCGGTCTTGGCGGGCGGTCATTCCGCCGAGCGCGAGATCTCGCTCAATTCGGGAAAGAACGTCGTGGTGGCCTTGAAGGAGGCCGGCTACACCTCGGTGGAGCTGCTCGACACGGCCGCTGATGACTTTATGGTAACCATGGCGACTGGCGGTTTCGATGTGGCGTTTATCGCCATGCACGGTGCCGGCGGCGAGGATGGTGCCATGCAGGGTGCCATGGAGACCCTGGGTATCCCCTACACGGCGTCGGGTGTGCTCGCGAGCGCCTGCGGTGCCGACAAGGAGGTCTCGAAGCTCCTATACGCTAAGGCGGGCATTCCCATTGCCCCCGGCCTGGCGCTCGAAGTGGGCGATGAAGTCGATATCGATCATATCGTCGAGGTTTGTGGCGAGCGCTGCTTTGTGAAGCCGGCCGTAAACGGTTCCAGCTATGGCATTTCCCTGGTCCATGAGCCCTCCGAGCTTCCCGCGGCAATCGCCAAGGCGTTTGAGTACGGCGACAAAGTGCTGGTCGAGAAGTGTATCGAGGGTACCGAGATCACCGTCGGCGTATACGGCGAGGACGACGTGCGCGCTCTGCCGATTGTCGAGATTCGTAAGCCCAAGGACTGCGAGTTCTACGATCTGGACGTGAAGTATGTCGACCCTACAGACATCCATCGCATTCCGGCGCAGATTTCGCCCGAGAATTACGCTCGAGCTCAGGAGCTTGCCTGTGCCGCTCACAAGGCTCTCGGTTGCCTGGGTATCTCGCGCAGCGACTTTATCGTGAGCGAGGACGGCCCCGTCATCCTCGAGACCAATACCATTCCCGGCATGACCGATACGTCGCTGTATCCGGATGAGATCCGCCACACCGACGACATGACGTTCCCGCAGGTCTGTGACAGCCTAATCCGTATGGGCCTTCGTCGAGCGGGCATTGCATGCTAATCGAGGACGCGGTTTCGTCAGGAACGCCGCAGTTTGTCATCGACTCCTATGCCACGCTAGCCGAACGCGCCAAAACGCAGTCCTTTGGCCTTATCGAGGAAGATGTGATTGTCCTCGATACCGAGACCACAGGTCTTTCGGTGCAGGACAATGAGCTGATCGAGATCTCGGCGGCCCGTCTTTCGGGCCGCGAGATCGTCGACCGTTTCGATACCTTCGTGCATCCCAAGCAGCTGATTCCCGCCGAGATTACCGAGCTCACGAGCATTACAAATGCCGACGTGGCAGATGCCCCGTCGGCCGTTGAGGCCGTCGCCGCTCTCGCCGATTTTGTCGGTGGTTGCCCGGTGATCGCACATAACGCCACGTTCGACCGCTCGTTTATCGAGTCGGTCAAAGGCGGCGTCAACGTGAGCGATATTTGGATCGATTCGCTGGCGCTGTCGCGCATCGCGCTTCCGCGCCTGGCCTCGCACAAGCTGTCTTTTATGGCCGATCTGTTTGGCTGTGACTCGGTATCACACCGTGCCAATGCCGACGTCGACGCCCTGTGTGGCGTATGGCGCGTGTTGCTCGTGGCACTCACCGACTTGCCCCAGGGCCTCATGGCGCGCCTAGCCGACATGCATCCGGACGTGCCTTGGTCCTATCGTCCAATCTTCTCATTCTTGGCGGGGCAGAACCCTGGTTCTATCTTCTCTCTCAGCGCCGCTCGTGCTGACGTTCTCAAGGCCGATCGCGCCGACGATCGGGTGGACGCCGACGAACTGCCGGTACTCAAGATGCCGAGTCGTGAGGAGATTGAGGCAGACTATGCGCCAGGTGGCCTGGTCAATCGCATGTATCCCACCTACGAGCCGCGTGATGAGCAGATCGCGATGGCGCTCGAGGTCCGCGATGCGCTGGTAACGGGCACTCATCGTGTAATTGAGGCGGGCACGGGCGTCGGCAAATCGATGGCCTATCTGGTGCCTTTTGCCGAGGCAGCACGCCGTAACAACATCACGGTTGGTATTGCGACCAAATCGAACAATCTTGCCGACCAGCTCATGTACCATGAGCTGCCAAAACTTGCCGAGCAACTGGACGGTGGCCTGTCATTTTGCGCTCTCAAGGGCTATGACCACTATCCGTGCCTGCGCAAGCTTGAGCGCATGAGCCGCGGCCAGGTCGAGATTACCACCAAGCGCGATCCGGCGGACACGCTCACGGCGGTCGCGGTCATTATGGCGTACGTCTGCCAATCAGCCGATGGCGACCTCGACTCGCTCGGCATTCGGTGGCGCAGCGTCAACCGCCCCGACTTTACGACGGCCTCGCGCGAGTGTGCTCGTCGCCTCTGCCCGTTTTTCCCTGATAAATGTTTGGTCCACGGCGCTCGCCGTCGTGCAGCGCATGCCGACGTGGTGGTCACCAACCATTCCCTGCTGTTCCGCAATGTCGCGGCCGAGGGCAGGATTTTACCTCCGATTCGTCATTGGGTAATCGACGAGGCCCATTCCATCGAGCGCGAGGCGCGCCGTCAGTGGGCGTGCGTGGTGTCGGCGGACGAATCACGCGTTCTGTTTGAGCGCCTGGGTGGCTCGAGCACCGGTGCGCTAAGCCAGGTTTCCCGTGATTTGGCAACCTCCGAGGGCTCTACGCTCTATCTGGGCCTTACTGCCAAGGCGACGTCGACGGTTGCGCGCGCGAGCATGGCAATCGCCGACGTGTTCGATGGCGTTCGCGAGCTCGGCCGCCGTGCCCGTGGGGGTTATGACAATGCCAATCTATGGATTGGCCCCGAGCTGCGCGAATCTGACGACTGGCATGATTTCTTACAGTCGGCCTACGCTGCCATCGATGCATTGGAACAAGCTGACAAGAGCGTCGACGCGCTGGTGCAGGCTGTCGCCGCCGACAAGCCCGAGGTTGTTGTCGACCTGGGCGATATCTCGCGCCGCCTGCACGAGCTGGCCGAGAACCTCAAACTCATCATCGACGGCACCGATGAACACTACGTGTATTCGCTGCAGGTCAATCGCAGGTTGCGTGCCGGCGGAGAGTCAATGACCGCAGAGCGCATCGACATTGGCGAGGCCTTGGCAACCGAGTGGCTGCCCGAGGTTCACACGGCTATCTTTGCCTCGGCGACCATGACGGTGTCCAAAAGCTTTGAACACTTTAACCACGCGGTCGGCCTCGATCGCATCGGTGCTTCAACATCCTCATCGCTGCACTTGGACTCGAGCTACGACTTTGATTCGAACATGGCTGTAGTCGTTGCGGGCGATATACCCGATCCGCGCGATCGTGAGAGCTATCTTACGGCGCTCGAGCGCGTGCTGGTCGACGCCCATCTTGCCATGGGCGGATCGGTGCTCACATTGTTTACCAATCGGCGCGACATGGAAGACCTGTACGCCCGCGTTGAGCCCAAGATGGCCCGTGCGGGTCTGGAGCTCAACTGCCAGCAGCGCAACTCATCTCCTCGTCGCCTGCGCGACCGGTTTATCAACGAGCCGACCTCGTCGCTTTTTGCTCTTAAGGCCTTCTGGGAGGGATTCGACGCCAGCGGCGAGACACTGCGCTGCGTCATCATTCCCAAGCTGCCGTTCTCGAGCCCCACGGACCCGCTCTCGTGCGAGCGCAACCTGCGCGAAGACCGCGCTTGGGCGCGCTATTCGCTGCCCGAGGCGGTGCTCGAGGTCAAGCAGGCGGCCGGCCGCCTTATCCGCTCGTCGACCGATTGCGGCGTGCTGATTCTGGCCGACCCGCGCCTGGTGACGAAGGGCTACGGAAAGAAGTTCTTAACGTCGCTGCCCACGAGCTCCTACCAGCGCATCGAATCGGCGCAGATCGGGCACTATCTGCAACTGTGGCGCGCACGCCACGAGCGGCGGCGCTAAAGCGGACAGACGAGGGTTTTTGCCATATCGCACAGGCGCTTTGACAGGGCGGGGTCATCCAAGATGCGGATGGCTCCGCCCGCTGCGATTACCTGGCTCAGTAGCCAACGCTCGGAGCCGTAATGCACGGTTACCGTTGCCATGTCTGCCCCGCCGCGCTCGATTAGGGTGATGCCGGCCCAGTCCAGATGCTCCGCCATATCGAATGGCATCAAGAGCTTTGCGCTGCGCTGCGTCCGGGCAAGGGAATCGTGGAGGGATGCGACGTCCGGTGTGTGAGGCACGACGGAGTCTTCCGTCAAGGCGAGTCCCTCGATTTTATCCATGCGATAGGTGCGCTGCTCATCGACTGTGATGTCCCAGGCAATCAGGTATGTTTGGTCGCCGTTTGCCGTAATGCGCAAGGGGTCGACCAGACGCTCGCGTGGCCGTGCATCGTCCATCGAGCGATATGAGATGCGGCAGCGAACGCCGTCCTGAATGGCGCAGCTCAGCTGCTGCCAGTGCGACCCGTGGTTGACGGTGTCAAAGACGCGCTGGTTATAGCCGAGCTCTTCGGGTAGAAGGGCATGTCGAATCCGGGCTGCCGTCTGCGGCTCGATCCCCAACGATTCAAGTTCGTGGTTGAGCACAGCGCCCTCGGCGGCACTCAGGCGCAACGGTAGCACACGCCCGGCGTCACCGGTGAGGATCACACGCTCGCCGTGGCATTCGCAGATGATGCGCGCACCAGATTCTCGGTCCGCGAGCGTCGAGACGATCTCGAGAATCTCGTCGAGCGATACTCCCGTGATGTCAAAGCGGCCGCAAATCTCGGTTCGTGTCATGCCGCTCTCGCCGGCGGCGTAGAGGGCCTCCATGATGTCGATGGCGCGCGAGAGTCTCTGCTCGCTGGTGAGTTTACGCACGGGCATACTCGTGCACCGTCCTTTCAATGAGGTGGTTCCACGCCTGTTTGAGCGATTTGGGGGCCACGGGCCTCATGCCGTCCATGGCGTGGGCCATGCAAAATGAGGCGGCGGCTTCAAGGTCGCGCACGTCAACGGTCCAGATCCATCCCGCATCGGTGTGTGTGAGCTCACCTCGCCCGCGCGTGAGGCCGTTGATCATATCGATCTGCGTCTGAGGGGCGAACGAGAACGTGGCTGCAACGGGCGGTCGGTCGGCGAAATCGAATTCAAAGAACAGATAGTCGTTGAGATTGAAGTCCGCAGGGATGGCGTAGGCCTTCGAAGGACGCCATGCGCGAACGATACGGTCGCAGCGGAATGTCCTGATGTCGTCGGTGACATTGTCGAGGCCGCAGAAGTACGCCACGCCCTCGCGTTCGAACATGCCGTAGACACAGACGGTACGTTCTTTCTGCTCGCCGCGTCCGTTCTGATATAAAAATCGCAGCGCGCATCGCTCGGCAAAGGCGCTCCATACCGCATCGACGGTGGGAGAGCGGCGGATTGGTGCTTCGTCCACCGTCGTCCTACCGGTGAGGTAGGCAATCTTGGAGCGAATATCGGCAAGCGGTGCGGCAAAAGTGGATGAGCCGGCCGCTAGTGTCTGGTCGATGGCGTTGAGCAGGATATCGGCGTCGTCTGCGGTGATGAGGCCGCCTGCTGCAAAGGTGTGCTCGCGGTCGATTGTCCACGAGCTTTCCTCGGTCTCCTGCGCACCGGCGGGGCGAACCTCCTTGATTAAGATGCCACGCTCGAGCAGTTTGTCACGATCGCGCCGAAACTTGCGCTTATCCGAGTCGATGTTGCCGGAGCCATATCCCAGGTCGGAATCCAAGACGATCTGCTCGGTCGTCAGCGGTTCGGGGGAGCTGTTGAGCACAAAGAAAAGATTGAGGATGCGCTGAGCCGTTTTATCGAAACTGGGCTCCGAATTCCCCTTTTTAATCGTCGCGGTCGTGTCGCTTGCCGTCATAGAGTCCTCGCATGAGAAGGTGGTTTGCTGCCATGATTTTAGTCCGATATGGAGATTAGGCTATATCCTTGTCCGCTCGGGGCGTTAAGATGGCCCGAATTCGGTCGTTTGCGCTCGCTCGGGGTATACTTTCGACTATATACGGTTCTAATGTGCATGCATTGGGCCTATTTGTCGGATTATGGATGTGGAGCGCACATGGCGAACACCCAGAACTATATTAACCACCTGCTGCAGAACACCGGCATTACGCCGGCATGCAGCGAAGAAGAGCGCTTGGCGGCCGAGGATATCGCTCAGATCTTCCGCAACCACGGCTTTGATCCCGAGGTTCAGGAGTTCAATGCCCCGGCGCCCAGTAGGTTGGCATTTGCCGTTACCGGTATTCTTGCGTTTGCCGGTGCCCTGCTGATGGGCATCGGTGGCGGTATCGGCTTGGTCGGCACCTTGCTGGCCATTGTCGGCGCCGTTCTTTACGTGCTCGAACGCACAGGGCACCCCGTGGTTTCGCGCCTGGGCAAGACGGGCGTGAGCCAAAATGTCATCGCCTACCACAAGGCCTCGGGCCCGCTCGCGTCTCCGCGCAACCGCCCGGTGGTCGTTGTCGCACACTACGACTCTCCCCGTGCTGAGCTGCTCGCCCGCGAGCCCTATGCTTCGTATCGTGCGCTCATCGCCAAGCTGTTGCCCGTTGCCACGGTTGCCCCCGCTGCCGTTGCCATCCTGCGTATCCTGCCGCTCCCCGGCGCGCTCAAGGTTCTGCTGTGGATTGTCGCGATCCTCGCTTCCCTCGTTGCACTTGTCAACGCGGCAAACATCATCTCTAACCGCCACATTCTTCCCTATACGTCCGGCGCGGTGTGCAACAAATCTTCTGTCGCCGCTATGCTCGGCGTTATGGACAACGTTGCTCCCTTCCAGGGCGAAAACGAGTTTCCCGACGATGTTCCGTTCGATACCTATTTTGGGGAGCAGAAGCGTCGTGCCGAGGAAATGGCGCGCGCAGCGGCGGAGTATGCCGCGGCCCAGCAGCAAAACGACTACGGCAACACCATCGAGTATGAAGAGCCTACCTGCGCCGAGGACGAGTTCGGTCAGCCGATTGCTCCCGACGCTCAAACCGAGCCCGAACAGGGTGAGGCTTTCGACGAGCAGATCGAGGGCTTTGAGGGTGCGTCTGCCGACGAGACGCTGATCGGCGCCATCGTGCCCGAGGATCAAAATCAGGCTGTCCAGGCCGAAGAGTTCAATGACGAGGTTCCCGCTGCCGTGCCGGCGGAAGAGCCTGTCGCGGCCGAGCCCGAGCCCAAGCTCTATCGTAATGCCGCCGGCAACATCCGCTTTGGTTCGGATGCCATCCGTGCGCTCGGAATGCTTCCCGAGTCCTGCACGCTCGATTACGAGGAGGGCGAGGAACCGACGTTTGAGCCCGAGCCTGCGCCCGTTGTCACTGCGGATGATGAGTCTGCCGCGGTTACCGCTGCCGTTGCCGAGCCCGAGGCGGTGTCCGCGATCGATCCCGCGGCAGGACTGGACATTTTGGCTCCCGCCGCGCCGGCGCAGGACGTTGCGGACGAGTCTGACGACGATTACGTTGAACAGCCGAGGCGTGTGTCTTACGAGAGCGATACTGATTTCTCGGCCGAGATTCCCGCGGCAACGCCCCATGCCGATATTGCATCCGCGTTCTCTTCGATTGGCGCCAGCGCTTCCAACTTCTTTAAGGGTGCGCTTGCAAAGGGCAAGAAATTTGTCGACGATTTCGAGGAGAAGCGCGCTGCCGCACGCGAGGCTGCCGAGCAGGAGGCTATCGCTCAGCAGCAGGCAGCCGAGGCGGCACGTGAGCTCGCGGCGCAAGAGTTCGAGCAGAACGAGGCTATGCAGTCCGTGCCCGCCAAAGCCGCCGAAGCTACAACGTCCTTTGAGTCCCAGCAACCGACGTCCGCGGACGTTGTTGAGGCAACAACGTCTTTCGAGGCTCAGCAGCACGTCGATAGCACTATGTCGTTTGATGCCGCGAAGTTCGATTCCACGATAACGTTTGAAAAGCAAGGCACCGCGATTGCCGAGCCCCTTCCTGCTTCCGATGAGCAGGACGACGCGGTGGACGATGACGAGCCCATTGATGCTGCCGAAATTCAGGATGCCGCCGAGGACGAGCCCGTCGAGGCCAACTCTGACGAAGAGCAATACGCGGCAGCCGATCAAGGTGATTCGGCCGAGGTCGAGCAGGAGGAAGTGCCTGCGGTTTCCGAGACTCCCGAGACGGATGAGTCGAGGCCTTACTCCACGCAGATTTTCACCATGCCGACCCCGAGTGGTTCCGGTGCCACGGTTGCCAATGTCGCTCCCACCCAGGACGAAACGGTCGATTCCCTTATGGCCCAGATTTCCTCCCAAGCATCGCCGCGTCCGCAGATGAATGTTCCCGATCCGGCGTCGGCACCGTCGCCTGCACCTTCCTCGTCTCCTCTGGCTTCGGTCCCCGATCCGTCGCTGCCGTCTATGAAGCAGGCAAACGTTGCGTCTCGCACGTCGCTGTTCGACCTTCCCGATCCCTCTGCCCAGGTCAACGACCCCTTTGCTACCGCCCAGGGTCCCGAACCCACATCAGCACCCGTTGCGCCTCCTATGCCCGTTGCGTCGGGCGCGCAGCCGATCGAGACCATTTCGGCTCCCGCCCCGGCGGCACCCAAGTCTCGTAAGCGCGGCCTGGGTGGCCTGTTCGGCCGTAAAAAGAAAAACGAGCAGGATAGCATGAGTGACTGGCTGGGCGTCGAAGACGATTACGATGCCAAGAAGTCCGGTCGCGGTATCGGTTCGTGGGATAACTTCGAGGACGATAACGATGGCTGGAAGGGTGGCGCTACGTCTTCCGATGGCGCTTCTTCCGAAGATATGCTCTCGGCTGTCGCCTCTATGGGCGATGATGAGCTGCTCGGTCACGATATCTGGTTTGTGGCAACGGGCGCCTCGGATTGTGATGGCGCCGGCATGAAGGCCTTCTTGGCTTCGCATCGCGATAGGCTCCGCGGCGTATTCTTTATCAATCTTGAATCCGTCGGCGCCGGTAGGCTTTCGGTTGTGACGGTCGAGGGCGAACAACAACTGCTCAAGGGCGATCGTCGCATCATGAACCTGGTCAGCAAGGTGTGCAAGTCGTTCCATGTCGATTGTGGCGCGCTCGAGATGCCCTATGCCAAGACCGATGCCTATGCCGCGCTCGAGGCGAGCCGCCGAGCCCTTACCATCGCCGGCGTGGACGGCACGCGTCTGGCTTGCGCTCGTACCGAGGACGACCTGCCCCACAATGTCAACCCGACGAACATTGCCACGGTATCCGAGATCGTGACCGAGGTTATCCGCCGTTCGTAGACGGAGCTCTAAGGAGTCAACGTGTTTTCGTATATTAAGCGTCATTGGCCTGTCTACGTGATTTTGACCTTGATTGCCATTGCGTTAGGATTTGGGGCTGCCTACATCGTGGGTGCGAAGGGCTCGACCCCCGCCTCCGCAATCAGCGAAGAGGTGGAGCAAGAACAGAGCACGGGTGCCGATGGGATTCCTGAGTCCGAGCAGGCAATCGTTGATGGCGGATCTTCGTCTGCAGAGTAGATACGGCAATTTACATGATTGAAAGCGGGCGAGCCGGGGGACTGGCTCGTCCGCTTTTTCATCGCGCTAGCGCTTCTTTGGGATCGACCTAAGGCGAGCGAACCATAGGGCTGCGGCACCCGAGGTCAGGAGCGCAGTGATGCAAGCGGCGATGGGAACTGATCCTGTTGCCGGTAGGTCCTGCGGTAGGGTACAGCGTTGAATGACACGGTCCTCGTCATGTGACTCAAGTTTATCGCCGCCGCCGTTGCGGCAAAGATCGACGCGTGCGCTGTTGGTGAGTGCAGTTTGGGGCGTATAAGCCGACGTTGCCTGCATGTGCACGACTGCGCCCCGAGCGTCTGTGCCAAGGATTGCTTTGGCATCGTCAAGGTCGTCGTGCTCATCTTTGAGATCATCGCGGGTCCAAGAATCCGCATCGCTTCGAGTCGTAAAGTCGGCGGCTACCGCACCGTATTCAATTCGAATGCCCGTTACGACGGTATTGGATGCAAGGGCGAGCTCTTCCGCCTCGAGTGTGGTGGATTCCGTGGTCGAGACATCCGCCTTCCAGAGGCGCCAGCCGTCGTAATCGACGAGGCGACAGTCCTCACCAAGGCTCTCTTTTACTTCGTCGGACTCAAGCCAAGGATTTTCGTGCTCATCGTCAAGTGTCGCGTTCTCCGGCTCATCGACGTCTGTCGAGTCCAACGGCGTCGTGCGATACCACACGTTGCACAGACCGTTGAGGTCGCCGATGGCGACGGGAGTTTCGATTGAGACGAATCTCGCTGTATCGTCCTCAGCACACTCAAGATCATCGGTAATTGTGAACTCATCAACCCAGGTAGCTGAATCGTTTCGAGCATCGATGGTATAGGAGAAAAGCCCATCACTATTGGTTTGCGTCGCGGCGCGATTATTACCATCTCCGTTGGCCAACAGGCCCTTTTCGATAGGTTGGACAAGTTCCTGACGCTTGTCGACCTGCCCCTTGATCTCGATGGGCGCATCCTTCATCGCGACGGATTGGACTTCTCCCGTATCCTTTATTTCAAACGTTATCTCCTCGGCAAGGTCGTAGGTCCGCGGAGACATCATTTCGCGCAACGAGTAGGTGCCGGGTGCAAGATGTTCGACGCGGTGTGGCTTGTCGGATGAGGTCCAGGATTCTATTTCGGTTTTATCGGGACCATATAAGGTGAGCTGTGCGCCTTCCACTTCCTGCTCACCGCTTGCATCGACCTTGGAGATATCAACCTTGGTGTAATCGTCGGATACGTTGAGCCGTGCTTCTACAACGGGTGTTTTCTGGTCGGCATAAGTAAGGTCGACAATATGGGTTGTCAGATCGAGCAAGAAGCCTGCCGGCGCTTGAGTCTCGACAACCTCGTAGCGTGCGGTGCCAGGTCCCAGCGGGAGGTTGTCCGCGCGTGCTTCTCCAGTTTCATCCGTCGTGACGGTAGCGACAGTCTCACCGTCGAGCGCGGCAATGCTACCGTCGGGGCGCACGATATCACCCGAGGCACGGATCTCAAAGACGGCGCCCGCGAGGCTGCTGCCGTCTATGGCATCGGTTTTAACGATCCTGATGTTTCCGGTCGCGGCGTGGTCATAATACGAGGCGATTGCAACGGGCGTTAGGTTCATGTCGGCGGGTATGTTTACCTCGATCTCTTCGCCGACAAGATAGGGCTCTTTGGCCGAGGTTTCGCGTACATAATAGGTGCCCGGTACGAGCGATTCGGGCAGTGTGACGGTCCCGGTCGCGTCAGTCGTAAAGGTGTCCATTACGTTATGTGCTGGATACCAGCAAGTTTGTGAGACAGGTTCGTGATTGCTGTCGAGGAGTTGGAAGGTGAATCCGGCTAGTGGAACAGAAGCGCCTGTTTGGGCATCGCGTTTTACAATCTGGAGATGCGTCGACAGAGTGTGGTTGTCCACGATATATTGAAGCTCGGTGCCGTTGGAAATCTGATTGGCCCCGACGGTCCATTCCCCTGCACGTTTAAAACCCTCGGGGACGGTTTCCGGAACCTCGCGAACCGTGTAGCCGGTGCGGTCGTATGGGATGGCTCCGTGGACACCGGCGGGTCGCTTGCCTGCGCCGAACCATGTTTCGGGCTGATCCTTGGTGGAGGCAAAGCCATAGACGTTTGTGGTCAGTGTGCCGACAACCTGCTGAGAGCTGTTGCTGACAACCTCAAAGACAACACCTCCCGCCGGCTGCTCCAGGCCGGATTGGTCGCTATTGCCGTAATCCTTGAATTTGGATATCTCAAGGTTAAACGCAATGGGGATATCGGAAACGCGAGATTCGATCTCGACCACGCCTGAATCGCCGAGCAGGTCGGCTCCAACGGTATAGGTCCAGCTGTCGTTGGATGGCAGGTAGCCCTCGGGGGCTTTTGATTCGTAGATGGTAAAGGTTCCTAAGGGGACATCGGCGAGGGTGGCCCGACCGCTTTCGTCGGTCGTGAGGATTTGTGCCCATCCAGGGGTTGATTGCGACACACACGTGAACTCTGCTCCTGCGAGTGAAGATCCCACCTGGGGGCCGGCATTCGTCGCGGCATCGAGTTTTACGATACGCAGGTTGATGGTGCCGGGCTGTTCATCAATGGCGACCCGCCCGCCGTCATTCCCCGTGGTAAAGGCAATACGATCGTGGCGGGGGACATAGCCGGCCGGCGCCTTCGTTTCAACTAGGTAGTATGCCGTATTGGGCAGAAGTGTTGCTTGCGCTCGACCGTTGCTATCCATTTGGATGGTGCCGACATGCGCGCCGCTGGCGCTCTCAAAAATATCGAATGTTGCCCCGGTAAACTGATAGGTATTGTTTCCGCTGGTAATAACGGTGTTAGCAGACTGCTTTTGGAAGGAAACAGAGACCGCCGGCAGTACATAGAGCATGTCTTGACGTTTGCTGCCGCCCGATACGGTTCCTAGATAGCGCCGCGCGCGGTGCGGAGCGGCTTTGATGCTTCCTGATTTTGTGCTGTCGTGGAGCCACCGCGCAGCCGCTACGACTTCATTGTCGGCGGTAAAGTGCCCACTCTTGGTTTTGCCCTGAGCGGTCGTGTAGGAGTAGGTGCCGTCGACATGGGTAGTGCCGTTGAGCATCCATACGGCAAGCTGGGTGGCGGCGCGGGCGCGATCGGGTGAAAGATGGTAACCGCCAAACGACGTGGCGGTAGGATATCCGTGACAAACGATTGCCGCGAACTCGTCGTCGAGCCATACCCAGCCTTGATCAAAGTTGAGCCATGGGCCGCCCGGCTTGGTGGGGCCGGGGCGCTCCTGGTTCATGCAGTAGGCAATCGAGGCGTCTTGAGCTTCATACTTGCCGATGAAGAAGGGCCCACAATCATCGCTAATAGTGCGGAAGCCGAGCTGGTCGTAGCCATCGACGGCAAATGCGGCTCCCGGTGCCAGGCAGCCGAAAAGCAGGAAGAGGAGCAGGAGCAGCGGACCTGTTGCGATTGCGCTGTGGACAGAGTGCGTGGGTGCGTTGGACATGGCTGCTCCTTATCCCTCGTGCGCCGCACGGGGAGGCCGCGGCGCTTGGGATGAGGCTACCCCCGAGGTTCATGCGGGTAAGTACCGGAGCCTGACCAAAAGCTTGCCCAATTCCTGACAAATTGAGCTCAAATACAACAATCAAGCAAAAGTGCAGGTAGAAGATAGGGAGAATAGGAGGTCAAAGGTCCTCATCTCCACAATTGACGCGATTTTCAAACGAATCTCCATAGCTAAAACAAGCATCGCCACCCTTGTATCGAACAAGACAACCGCGTTATACTAGCCAACACATAAGCGGGCATCGCCAAGTGGTAAGGCATCAGCTTCCCAAGCTGACACTCGCGGGTTCGAGTCCCGTTGCCCGCTCCAGCTAGAAGCACAAGCACGGCACCATTACGGTGCCGTGCTTTTTTCAATAAAGTGCCGGGACTCGAACCCGACAGGGTGCGAGCGTTAAATAAACGCGAAGCGTTTATAGCGAGCAGGCAAGGGCGCCGATAGGCGACCGCAGCCGGTGCGGATTTGCGAAGCAAATACGCGGATGTCCCGTTGCCCGCTCCATGGAGCAAGGAAGATTTCGGGAATGGTAGATTCAGCCTGCTTTGCCCCCGCATTTCCCCGGGTTTCGGTATGCCACTGAAGCCGGTGCGGATTTGCGAAGCAAATACGCGGATGTCCCCATGCCCGCTCCAATTCCAAAATGTTAGGTTAATGCCTGCTGCCCATACTTGCACCTGCGCACGGTACAATGGTTGAGTTACGACCAACGTGCCAATAACCAAAAAGGAGCCGCTATGATCGATCGCTATACCCGCCCGGAGATGGGACACATCTTCTCCCTCGAGAACAAGTACGCCATTTGGCAGGAGATCGAGGTTCTGGCCTGCGAGGCCCAGGCGGAGCTCGGCAAGATCGGTATTTCCAAAGACGAGGCCCAGTGGATCCGCGACCATGCCAACTTTGAGAAGGCGAAGGTCGATGAGATCGAGGAAGTCACGCGCCACGACGTCATTGCCTTCCTGACCAACATGAAGGAATACATCGATGCCGATGTTCCCGAGGGCGACCCCAAGCCCAGCCGCTGGGTTCACTATGGCATGACCAGCTCGGATCTGGGCGACACGGCCCTGTGCTACCAGCTCACCCAGGCCTGCGCCCTGATCATCGAGGACGTCAAGAAGCTCGGCGAGATTTGCAAGCGTCGCGCCTTTGAGGAGCGCAACACGCTCTGTGCCGGCCGCACTCATGGCATCCACGCCGAGCCGATGACCTTCGGCATGAAGTTTGGCTCTTGGGCCTGGGAGCTCAAGCGCGATCTGGATCGTCTTGAGGACGCCCGCAAGAATGTTGCCTTCGGTGCCATCTCGGGCGCTGTCGGCACGTACAGCTCCATCGAGCCGTTCGTCGAGGAGTACGTCTGCGAGCACCTGGGCCTGGTCCACGATCCTCTGTCCACGCAGGTCATCAGCCGCGATCACCATGCCTACCTTGCCGGCGTGCTTGCCACTACAGCGGCCACCTGTGAGCGCATCGCTACCGAGGTCCGCAATCTGCAGAAGACTGATACGCTCGAGGCCGAGGAGCCGTTCCGTAAGGGCCAAAAGGGCAGCTCAGCCATGCCGCACAAGCGCAACCCCATCACCATGGAGAAAGTCTGCGGTCTGTCTCGCGTCGTGAAGTCCAACGCCCAGGTTGCCTTCGATAACGTCGCCCTGTGGCACGAGCGTGACATTTCGCACTCCTCTGCCGAGCGCGTCGCCCAGGCCGATAGCTTCATCGCCCTCGACCACATGTTCCAGTGCCTCATCCGCGTTATCGACGGCCTGCAGCTGTATCCCGCCCGCATGATGGCCAACCTCAATAAGACCCGCGGCCTCATCTTCTCTTCCAAGGTACTGCTCGCCCTCGTCGACACGGGCATCACCCGCGAGGACGCGTACGCCATTGTGCAGGAGAACGCTATGGCAACCTGGCACGAGGTACAGGATTGTGTCTCCGGCCCCACCTTTAAGGAGCGTCTCGAGGCCGACCCGCGCTGCACCGTCAGTCAGGAGAAGCTCGACGAGATCTTTGATCCGTGGGACTTCCTCACCCGTATCGACACGGTCTTTGATCGTCTGGAGCAGCTGAGCTTCGAGTAGGTTCGGGCATAACGTTAGCTTTTTAGGGCGCTTTGCTGGTAATGTGTGTTGCCGGCAAAGCGCCTCGTTGCATTTAGGGAAAGACGGGGATAATAGTCGTCTCGAATAACATTCTGAGAGGGGATCGCATGATTTCGTTTGATTACAAGCCTCAGGGCGTGTGTGCTCGCAATATTCACCTTGATCTTTCCGATGACGGCAACAAGGTGATGGGCGTTGAGTTTACCGGCGGCTGCGACGGCAATCTCAAGGCTATCTCCAAGCTGGTCGAGGGCGCTCCTGCCGATCGCGTAATCGAGGTTCTCGCCGGTAATACCTGCGGTATGAAAAAGACCTCCTGCGCCGACCAGCTTACACGCGCTATCGAGGCCGCTCGCACCGAGATCGCCTAATGGGTATCGCCGATCACATCAAGAACGGAATATCGCGTCGCGGCTTTGTACTCGGTGGGGCTGCCGCGGGCGCTGCCACGGTGCTTGCCGGATGCTCGAAAAAAACGGGCACCAGCGATGATGCCGCCGGCGAGCCGCAGGTTATCAAGGATGATTCCAAAATCATCTCGATTACGGATGAGTACGAGGCAGTCGACATCGATCTTGAGCCGGCGGCGTCATGGACGCTGCCTCTGGGTACGCTGCTGTACTACTGCGACGGCGATTACGCCGCGGCGATGATGGCGCCCGCATCGGCACTGCACGCCAACACACTCGGTGTGCTCAACCTGGGCGATGGCTCGCTTACCACATTAATCGAGGATCCTATCGAGGGCACGGGATATGCATTCTACGATGTCCGTGCCGGCGACAGCGTATTCGCGTGGGTTGAGATGAACTTTGCCAATTCATCGTGGAAGCTCTACGGTCAAAATCTGTCGGGCGCTTCGCTCTCTGGCGACGTGGTTGAGCTCGATCGAGGTGGCAAGGACTATGATCCGCCGCTGTTTACGGCGTTCGGGTCATCAGTCATCTGGTATAAAATGCCCTCGGCAGGTGGCAATAAAACGAGTAGCGATTCGTTTTGCTATCGTCGCTCACTTGATGAATCCAAGGCCGAGACAATTTGGAAATCGACGGGCCGCTTTGCATCGGCCCCGCGCGCGAGCGACGGCATTTTGACCATCTCGCCGCGTGTCCGCAACGACGAGGGCGTCTACTACGGCATAACGGCAATCGATCTGACCGACGGCAACAACACCAAGCGTGCCCAGTTGGTCCTTCCTTCGTCAGTTTTGCCTTTCGAGGCCGTATATATGGGCGATACCTTCGTGTTTTCTATCGAGGCGGCCTATAGTGGCGTGGGCAGCCTGGGCAATATGGGCACGTATATCGGTAATGAAGGAGGGCCGTACCTCTTCCTGTCACGCGAGCCGCTCGCATGTGCGGCTGGCAAGAAGAATAAATACCTTGTTAAGGTACAGGCGTCGCATTTCCTGATCGACACCTCTGCCAAGACCTATGGCTCGCTGCTGTCGCCCGACCGCGCTTTGGAGTATGGCGATTATCCAGCTACGGCGGGAAAATCGGACTCATTCCTTACGTACGCCACGGTGCGCAACAGCCAGGGTATACCAGAGACGGTCACTGCACGCCTATTCTCTCTTTAAGCTTAGAGGGGTTAAAAAGGCGCCAACAGGGGAATAAACGCGTTGTAATTGTGAGTACCGCCCGCCGAGCTGCCGCGTCATAGCGGCATCTGGCGGGCTCAGGTGCGTTAAAATGGGCTTGTTCTTAGCTAATTGAGACAGGGGGGCCGTGTTATGGCTTCAGATGCAAAAAAGATTCTGCTGGTCGAGGATGAGAAGGCAATCCGTGACGCCGTCGCTGCCTATCTCGAGCGCGAAGGCTACTGGGTTGTGGGCGTCGGCGACGGCCAGTCCGCGATCGAGGAGTTCGAGAAGCATCAGTTCGACCTGGTCGTGCTCGACCTTATGCTCCCCAAGATCCCCGGCGAGCGCGTTTGCCGCACCATTCGCGATACCTCGGATGTCCCCATCATCATGCTGACGGCTAAGGGCGAGATCGAGGACCGTATTATCGGTCTTGAGCTCGGCGCCGACGACTATCTGATTAAGCCGTTCTCGCCGCGCGAGCTCGTCGCCCGCGTTCGCGCTCTGTTCCGCCGTGCCCATCAGGCCGACGAGCCCGCCGTCGAGGTACTCGACTTCGGCGATCTGGTCATCGATATCTCGGGCCACAAGATCTTGGTCGAGGGCAAGGAAGTCGATCTGACGGCTTCCGAGTTCAAGCTGCTCACCACACTTGCCCGTCATCCCGGCCGTGTGTATAACCGCATGGAGCTGGTCGAGAAAGTGCTCGGGTATGACTTTGAGGGCTATGAGCGCACCATCGATAGCCACGTGAAGAATCTTCGCGCCAAGCTGGGCGATGATCCCAAGAAGCCCAAGTGGCTCTACACCGTCCATGGTGTCGGCTATCGCTTCGAGGCTCCGGCCAAGACCGATAAGTCGGACGAGAAATAGGGAAATCACATATGACACCTGCGCGCTTTGAAATCGGACAAAAGCACAAGCAGGAGAGCGAGGCGGGTTCCAAGGCTAGTTGGAACACGCCTCGTTCCGATTCACGGCCAACGATGAGCTATCCCTCGCGCATGGCACTTGCTTTTGCTCTGACATCGCTCATGACGGTATTGGTGCTGGTGGGCGTTGTCTCTGTTGTGTGGGGCACGGTCTTTTCGGATTACACACGCTCCAATATCGTCGAAATCGCAAATTCCGCTGCCGAGAAGTTGGCGACCTCATATGAGGAAAACGGCTCTTGGACCGCGGGAGAACTGCGCACGGTCGCAACGTCGAGTTTGGTTTCCGACGATCTGGGCATGCAGGTCGTCAATAAAAAGGGCGTGATCGTTTATGACGATTCCTGGCCCTCGGCAAGCGCCACCGCCGATGTACGCGAAAACCAGGCTACGACCGACGACACGAGCGGCAAGAGGGCATCGCATAGCCCGGTCTCGTCTGCTCCAACCGACTCCGATAGCGTTGCTAACGTCGAGATTGTAACGTCTTCCGGCGAGCATGTCGGACAGGTAAAGCTGTGGGCCATCGGCTCCGACGCGCTGCTCACCAAGGCGGACTCTGCGTTTAGGGAGAAGACCTTTAACGCCATGGCCCTCGCCGCGGTTGTTGCAATCTGCATTTCGGTCGTTATCGGATCGCTCGTGTCGCGCATGCTCACCAAGCCGATTCATCGCATCACCAGTACCGCAAAGCAAATCCGTGACGGCGACCTGTCGGCTCGCACGGGACTGCGCGGTGATGACGAGATCGATCAGCTGGGTGAGACCTTCGATGAGATGGCCACTTCGCTCGAGAAGGATATGAAACACGAGAAGCGCCTGACCTCTGATGTTGCCCACGAGCTGCGCACGCCGCTCATGGCCATGCTTGCAACGGTCGAGGCCATGCAAGACGGTGTGTATCCCACCGACGACGAACACCTGGAGACGGTCGCTTCCGAGACGCGTCGCCTGGCTCGTCTGGTGCAGCAGATGCTCGACCTATCGCGTATGGAAAACAGCACGGCTCCGCTCAATCTAGAACCGGTGGACATGGTTCCGTTCGTGCGATCGATTGTGAACGGCCAGGAGCGTCTGTTTGCCGACCGTGACCTTCGTCTTCGCTTTGCAGATGAAACCCAGGGGCACGACGATGTCGTCGAAGCCGATCCCGACATGATCACGCAATGCGTCATCAACCTCATGAGCAACGCCATGCGCTACACCCCCGAGGGCGGTTGGGTCGTGGTGTCGGTGCTCAGTGACCGCAAGCATGTCAGCATTGCCGTTTCTGATACCGGCATCGGTATTGCCAAGGACGATCTGTCGCGCATCTTCGGGCGGTTTTGGCGCGCCGATGCCAGCCGCGCCCGCGAAGCTGGCGGCCTGGGCGTTGGCCTCGCCGTGACCAAGCAGATCGTCGAGCGTCACCATGGCTACATATCCGTGGAGTCGGAGCTTGGAAAGGGTACGACTTTTACAATTCATCTGCCCCGAGAGCACACGGCGGACGCGGCATCTACTACAATGGAGCACTAGCTTTTCGCTATTCGGTGAAGGAGGGGCCGCGTCCCTGCCGCTCCGAGTTTGCGAAAACATGCGGGAAAGAACCCGCATTTCTGTCGTATTTAGGTAAGGAGTGACTCACGTGACAACGATGGAGCGTCGTCCGGATTCCCGTGGCAAGGTTCGTGATATCTACGATGCCGGTGAAAACCTGCTGATGGTCGCCACCGACCGCATTTCTGCGTTCGACTTCATTCTTCCCGACGAGATTCCGTTTAAGGGAGAGGTGCTCAACCGCATCTCGGCATTCTGGTTCGATAAGTTTGCCGATATCGTTCCCAACCACCTCGTTTCCATCGATCCGGCGGATTTCCCCGAGGAGTTTGCCGAGTATCGTGACTACCTCGCAGGCCGCGCCATGCTGGTCAAGAAGGCCCAGACGATTCCTATCGAGTGCATCGTCCGCGGCTATCTGACCGGTTCGGGCAAGAAGACCTACGACGAGAACGGCACCGTCTGCGGCATCCAGCTGCCTGAGGGCCTGACCGAGGCCTCCAAGCTTCCCGAGCCGCTGTTCACGCCGTCCACGAAGGCCGAGATCGGTGACCACGACGAGAACATCTCGTTCGAGCGTTGCTGCGAGATCGTGGGCGAGGACATCGCCACGCAGATTCGCGACCTTTCCCTCAAGATCTACAAGGCTGCCGCCGAGTACGCCGCGACCCGTGGCATCATCATCGCCGACACTAAGTTTGAGTTTGGTGTCATAGATGGCAAGGTCACGCTGATCGACGAGTGCCTCACGCCCGACTCCAGCCGTTTCTGGCCTGCTGCCAGCTACGAGGAGGGCAAGATCCAGCCTAGCTACGACAAACAATTCGTCCGCAATTGGCTCAAGGCCAACTGGGATATGACGGGGGAGACCCCGCACCTGCCCGCCGAGGTCATCGATGGCACGTCCGAGCGCTATCGCGAGGCCTTCCAGATCATCACGGGCTCCCAGTTCACAAGCATGAAGGAGAACGCATAAGTGAGTACCCGTAGCGCCACGAACAAGCGCACGCAATCCCACGAAGTTACCGGGGTTGCGCGCAAGTCCGCCGCATCTGCTAAGCCCGCCCGCCAGGCAGCGAGCTCCGTTCGCGTCGTGCCGGCTTCGTCTAAGGCACGCCGCAAAGAGCTCGAGAAGGGCGAGAACCTCGAGGGCCTCTCTAAAGAGGAGAAGCGCGCCCGCAAGGCTAAGCAGCGCGCCAAGGAGGACCGCATCTATACGGTGTCGAATATCCTTCTCAAGCAGGATGAGGACTACACCAAGCGCCGCCGTATTTGGTGGGCTGTGCTCGCCATCGGCATGGTGCTCGTCGTGGCAATTTGGGCTTCGCTCTACTTCGCTCCCGGCGGCACGGTGTCCAGTCCTGTTCAGATGGTCGGCATCGTTTTGTCCTATGTCATCATCTTAGGTGACTTTATCTACGACTTCGTTCGTATTCGTCCCTTGCGCAACATGTACCGCGCGCAGGCCGAGGGCATGTCCGAGAACAAGCTCAATGCTCTTATCGAGCGCTCGGCTGCCGAGGAGGACAAGAAGGACTCCAAGAAGAAGTAGCGTTTGTATCCATACATATCGCTAAGATATAAGGCGCGTCGTTTTGCGGCGCGCCTTTTTACTGTTCTATAGATAGATGGAGTGGCACATGATTCGAGCTGCCCTGACGGTCGAAGAGGCTCTGGAGGGCATGAAGGCCCTGGAGCCCAAGATTAAAAACTACGCGCGCCTGGTCGTCCGCAAGGGCGTAAACGTCAAGCCCGGCCAGGAGGTCGTCGTTCAGTCTCCGGTCGAGTGCGCGCCGTTTGCGCGCGTGGTGGTCGCGGAGGCCTATGCTGCCGGCGCCGGCCACGTGACGGTCATTTGGGCCGATGATGCCGTGACGAGGCTCACGTACGAGCATGTCGAGAAAAGCTATTTTGAGCAGACACCCGAGTGGAAGCGCATGCAGCTGGATTCCTTGGCCCAGGATGGTGCCTGCTTTGTCTTTATCGAGGGTGAGGATCCTGCGGCCCTCAAGGGCATCGATCCAGCCAAGCCGGCCGCGGCATCAAAGGCGAGGAATACGCAGTGCAAAGTTTTCCGCCGTGGACTGGATTACAACATCAATCCGTGGTGCATCGCCGGCGCTCCGGTCGTGGCTTGGGCGCGCGAGGTGTTCCCGGGAGACGCCGATGAGGTTGCAATCTATAAGCTGTGGAATGCGATTCTGCACACCGCTCGCGCCGATGGCCAGGACCCGGAGAGCGACTGGGAGCTTCATGACGCAGCGTTCGAAAAGAACTTGCGCTTCCTGAACGACAATCGTTTTGACTGCCTGCATTACACCGCGGCAAATGGAACCGATCTGACGATTGGCATGACGAAGGGTCACGAGTGGGCCGGCGGCAAGGGTAAGACGCCCGATGGACATCCCTTCTTCCCCAACATCCCCACCGAGGAGGTCTTCACCTCGCCTGATCGTATGCGTGCCGACGGCATCGTGTATTCGGCTATGCCACTCATTCACCACGGTAACAAGGTTGACGATTTTTGGATTAAGTTCGAGGCCGGCCGCGTAGTGGACTACGATGCCCGTGTGGGCAAGGCGACGCTCGCAAGTATCATCGATACTGACGAGGGCGCTGCTCACCTGGGAGAGGTCGCGCTCATTTCCAAGAACACGCCAATCCGCGAAAGTGGTGTTCTGTTCTACGATACGCTCTATGACGAGAACGCTAGCTGCCATCTCGCGCTAGGTGTCGGTTTCCCCGAATGTATCGAGGGTGGGTATGACATGTCCAAGGAGGAGCTCCTGGAGCATGGTGTTAACGTCTCGAGCACGCACGTTGATTTTATGATCGGCACGGACGACATCGATATTACGGGCATTACGCCTGATGGACGTGAAGTTGTGATTTTCCAGAACGGCCAATGGAGTTGGGAATAGTCCCAGACCGTGGTACAATGCCACCCGCGGGCCGTTAGCTCAGCTGGCAGAGCAGGGGACTTTTAATCCCAAGGTCCAGGGTTCGAACCCCTGACGGCCCACCATAGAATAGAAAAGCGACTGGCGGATGCCGGCCGCTTTTTTGTTGCCGCGGCACGGGTTCGAACCCGAAAGGGCGCGGAGCGCCGCAGCGGCCGCCTGCGGAGCAGGCTGAACCCCTGACGGCCCACCGTAGAAAAGAAAGCGATCGACTCCGGTTGGTCGCTTTCTTTGTTGTCAAGGCATGGGTTCGAACCCGAACTTCTCTATATATAAGAACGCTTGGCGAACAAAAACTGCCTTTTACCGACGGGAAACAAATAGCTGACGCTTTTGGAGTAAAGTTGCGCTCCAGAGATGACCGATGCCTTAACACCTATAAACCAGCTGGTCATCGCCAATATCAGAAGCTGCTGCTTCGAATACGGCCTCAGCGAAGCAACTGAGGGTTCTATTTATTTGTGAACAAAATATGGAGTGCGCGATTCCCGCCCACGGGGCCCCTCCGGTCTGGCAGTATATCTCCTTGCCGCGCGGCCCGGTCGGACCGGATCAGCCGCGGGGCGTGCACCTTGAGAACCGGATACTGCGAGGATGGACACACAAGCTGTGTCGCATCCGGGCAGACATCGAACCATTTGAAATGGTC
>CABUTN010000009.1 GCA_902494565.1 uncultured Collinsella sp.
ATGGGGGGCACGCCCGGTCCCGTTCCGAACCCGGAAGCTAAGCCCCATCGCGCCGAGAGTACTGCGGGGTCAGCCCGTGGGAGGCCAGGGCGCCGCTGACCGGTGGACGGCACCGAGCCGTACGCTTGAACTGAGAAGGGGGAGGCCTCGCGGCCTCTCCCTTTTTTTTGCGTTTAAGGGCGTAAAGGACTCAATTACACTAGACAATCTTATTGTTTTTGGTATTGAGCCTTTATTTAAAGAAAATAAATCGAATAACAAGGGCAACTGCTATGGCCACAATGATCAAAAGCAGGATTGTCAGTCGATGCTGCTTGCGTCGTTTACTTGACGAAACGAAGATTGATTTTCCCTGTTTTGGCGTTTCGAGATAGCGAGCCGAATGCGTCAAGGTTTGCTTTGGTCGAGGACCTCTTTGTTGATTGGCGGCGGATGCTTTCAGTGGCTCCTCACTAGCTGCGCTGTTTTTAGATAATGGTGCGTCTTTCAGATATACAGGGTCTCCCGAGGCGACGCCCATATGTTTACGTCCCGTTTGGGCATCCTCGAGTGTTTGATATCGATTTCTCGTCACATACTCGGGCTCCGGATCATTAATGGGCTCTTGCGAGATGTGGGGGCGATGGAACCGTGGCGGCTGCGTGGAAGTATCTTCCCCCTGCGTCGGCATAAACATTTTGTTCTGGTTTTGGTCGTCCATGATGCCCTTTAGCTCGTTACTAACAACGTGTACTCGCTCATTGTAAGCCCCTTGTTATTTGTAGCTGGGGACATACTCGGTATTTAAGCTCTGGTTCAAAGAACCTTAACCTTACTAAAACCTGAGTCATACACACTTAGATATGCTTATAGTACTGGACTCAAAAAACTTTATAGTCGATGTATATATAAGCACTGTGTGGGCATATATAAGAGCGTCAAAAGAAGCCCCAGTCACCTAGAAGATGGCTCGGCAGTCCTAAAAGGAGTGGTAAACATGGCAAGCATGGTTCCTTATCGTTCGGTTTTTGGCGTTCGTCCTTCTGCTAGCTCGCTGTTCGATCTGTTTGATGATATGACCGACCTTGCAAACAACTCGATTGCTTCCAAGGCGTTTCCCGTTGACGTTGAGGATAAGGGCGACGGCTATGAGGTCAAGGCCTATCTGACCGGTGTCGCCAAGGACGATATCGATGTCGAGCTCAATGAGGGCCGTCTGTCCATTAGCGTGAATGTCGAGGAAGACGAGGAGAACGAGGGCAAGAACTTCCTGCAGAAGGAGTTCAGCTCGTACAGCGCGACGCGTGGCGTGTATTTAAAGGACGCTTCGAGCGAGGGCCTCTCGGCTAAGTACGCTGACGGCATCCTGACCGTTACGGTTCCCAAGATCGTCGAAAAGAAAAACGTTACGAAGATCTCCATCGACTAACTTCGTTGGTGTTCTGCGCTATTAAAAGACAGCAAAAGGGGCTGGGAAGCGATTCTCGGCCCCTTTTGCTGTCTAGGACAGTCTATTGAATGGTTGCCGGCTGATACTGACTCGCAGGGCGTATCGAGAGTTTTCGCGATCCTTGGAGAAGGGTTGCGGAGCTGCCGACCTCGTCATCCAGGGTTGCGGCCAGAGCTTTGGCATAGCTTTTGACGGTAAGGCTCGGACGATTGTTATCTTGGCTGATATGCATGGCAATGAGCTGTTCGGTGCGATCTGTAACAAGTTCGCGCGCGGCTTCGGCGGCTTGGCTGTTGGAGAGGTGTCCCCTTGCAGACAGGATGCGCTCCTGAAGAAAGCGGGGATATTCTCCCTCGCGCAGCATGGTCACATCGTGGTTGCTTTCGAGTGCGAGGACTCGACAATCTTTGAGGGTTTTAATGGCTTGGCTCGATAGCTCTCCGGTGTCGGTGGCAAACCCAATGGAATCATCGAGAGCATTGAATCGATAGCCGACCGGATTGATGGCATCGTGTGACGTTGAGTAGGTTTGCACGTGGATGCCGGCAATGGATAGGGCGTCACCGGGATCGAATTCCTCGACAGGCAGATGCGAAAGATTTTCTTTGCTCGAAAGAGTGCCCCTGCTGGCAAAGAGGGGGCCGTGCCAGTGCTTGCACCAGACATCGAGGCCCTTGATGTGATCGCTATGCTCATGAGTAATGAGAAGAGCCGAGACGTTGTCTGTCGAGAGCCCCAGTTCTGCCATGCGCTTTAATGTCTCGCGGCGAGACAGTCCGTCATCGACCATAATGAGCCCCTGCGGGCCCTCGATGAGTGCGCAGTTGCCTTTAGAGCCACTGCCGAGGATATGAAGGTGCAGACGAGACATAAGATTCCAAAGGATACAATGGGTGCGGACGAATAGAGGAGGAAGCAAATGCCTACGGTATCTCAGCATTATGGACACCATGCCGTGCCTGGGGTAGTCGATGAGACCCGGACGAGGCAGCAGGCTGCTCCTGTCGTGCTCATGGTATCAGGCGGCGCGGACTCGACGGCACTGCTTCTTATGGCGTGCACATCAAAGCTGGATATCCAAGACGGACGCGGTGTTGCCCCCATTGCTCGCGAGCGCCTGCATGTGCTGCATGTAAACCATCATCTGCGCGGCAAGGCGTCCGATGGCGACGAGGCCTTTGTGCGTGAGCTCTGCGCGAAATATGGTTTACCGCTGTGCGTGGAGCACGCTTATTTTGATGGGGAGTCGGGCAATATTGAGGCCGCGGCCCGCGAGGTGCGCTATGCTGCGGCGCGGAGGTATGTTCGCGAGCTCTGCGCCCAGACGGGGGCGCCGCGAACGGCGGCTCGTATCTGCACCGCGCACACGTCTTCGGATCGCGCGGAAACGTTTTTGATGAACGCGATTAAGGGTTCGGGGCCCGCTGGTCTATCGAGCATTCCTCGCCGGAGGAATATCGTGGTGCGTCCCTTGCTCGACCTAACTCATGGCGAGCTCGTGGGCTATCTACAGGTACATGGTCAGCCGTGGCGTGAAGACGAGAGCAATGAGGATATCTCGTATCTGCGAAACTACGTGCGCCATCGGGTAATGCCAGTGGTGGCACAGCGTAATGCGAGCGTGTGCAAGACGATTGGCGCCGCCTGTGAGATCTTGGGTGACGAAGATGCGTTTCTATCCCAGCTGTCGGCACAGGCGTTTCGAAGCTGCCTGCGCAAGGAGGCGGCGGGCGCGCTAGTGCTCGATGCCAGACGCCTTGCTGCGGCCGAGGTGGTAATCGCGCGGCGCATCGTGCGACTGGCGATTAAGCGCATCGATCCGGACGCTCGTCCAGAGATGCGACATGTGGAGCGAGTCCTTTCCTGCGTTGCCGAAGGCACAGGCTCGGTCACGCTTCCGGCGGGAATTGACGCGCGCGTCGAGTTTGGCATGCTAGCGTTTAAGGCGCCGGCGGCTCGTGAGGGGCTGGTTGCGGACTGGATTACCATACCCGGTCGTTTGCCGTTGGGCGGGGGGCGCATGCTGGTCGCAGAGCCGATGGCCGTTGAGCCGGGATGCGATATCGTGCGCCGCGCCCGTGAGCTTGCGGCTGCCGGGGAAGTGACAGCTTTGGTAGACGCGGCTGCCCTGGGTTTTGCCGACAGCGATAGTGAGCGGATCCTGGCGGGCTCGCGTGGCGAGATCCCTGCCGAGGCGCGATTGGCGCGCCTGTGGGTGGACGGTCCCGCACTGGGAGACGTGATGTGCCCGTTAGGGATGAGTGGTCGAAGCAAGAAAGTATCCGACTTGCTAGGTGAGGCTCGCATTCCCGTTTCCGAGCGCGCCGGAGTGCCCATGGTGAGGACGGCGCCGGGGGGTGCCGTGGTGTGGGTCGCCGGAGTTCGCGCGGACGAGCGTTTTAAGTGCACGGCCGCAACGCGTGTGGCATATCTGCTCCGCGTGGTCGATGCGGAATAGCGTCCCACGCCTGCTATTCTGTGCGACGTTGACGGTATTCCCGCGCTGATGGCGCACGGGCTGGTAAATTTACCCCGTGCGCTGCTAGAATGTGTAGTTCGCGTCCATACGGCGGTGTGTGGGCGATAAGCACAAGAAAGGGTTGTCATGGCTTCTCAACATCCGGATATCGAGAAGGTTCTGTTCACGCAGGAGGATATCGACGGTATCGTCTCTCGTCTAGGCGAGCAGATTACTCGCGACTACGCGGGTAAGGATCTGGTGCTGATTGCGGTCCTGCGCGGCGCCGTGGTCTTTATGGGCGACCTGATGCGTAAGATCGAGCTGCCGACCAACATCGATTTCATGGCTGTTTCGAGCTATGGCGACGGTGTGAAGTCCTCGGGTATCGTGCGTATCATTAAGGACCTGGATATCGACATCCGCGGTCGCGACGTGCTGATCGTCGAGGACATTCTGGACTCGGGCCTGACGCTCAAGTATCTGATGAAGAACCTCGAGAGCCGCAAGCCCGCTTCTCTGGAGGTCGCCGCCTTCCTGTGGAAGGACGTTGAGGACCGCGTCTCGGCCATCACGCCCAAGTATGTTGGAACCCATTGCCCCGATGCCTTTGTGGTGGGCTACGGCCTCGACTATGCCGAGCGCTATCGCAACCTTCCGTATCTGGGCATTTTGAAACCGGAGGTTTATTCGTAAGATGCCCGACGACCGTAACGACAACAATTCCCAGACTCCCCGGGACCCAAAGATCCCGGGGATGCCCGGAGGCAAGAAGCCAACGCGTACGGGCTGGCTGTATTTTCTTTTGGCTTGCGCGCTTCTGGGCTATGCCTTCTTTAATATGGGCTCCGGCTTTGCCAGCTCCAGCAATACCGTTAAGCTCGCGACGAGCGAGATGGTCAGCGCCATCAAGCAGGATCGCGTCGAAGATCTGACCTATACGGTTCAAGACGGAAGCGTGACGGGTCATTACTGGAAGACGAAGAAGGACAAGGGCGATACGAGCGAGCTCAAGAGCTTCTCCTCGACCTATGTCGGCTCCGATTCGCTTGCCGAGCTCATGGCGGAGCACCCCGATACCAAGTACATCGTCAACACCAACGATCCCGATTTTTGGGGCGACTTGGCGATGAGTGTGCTTCCGACGATCGCCCTTATCGCCATCATGTTCTACTTTATGCGCCAGATGATGGGCGCCAACAACAGGAACATGCAGTTTGGCAAGACCAACGCCAAGACCAACGAGGCCACACGCCCCAAGGTCAAGTTTGAAGACGTTGCCGGCGTGGACGAGGCAGTCGAGGAGCTCGAGGAGATCCGTGACTTTTTGAGCGATCCGGATCGCTATCGCAAGCTGGGCGCCAAGATCCCGCGTGGCGTGTTGCTGGTTGGCCCTCCGGGCACCGGTAAAACGCTGCTGGCCAAGGCCGTTGCCGGCGAGGCGGGCGTGCCGTTCTTTAGTATCTCGGGTTCCGACTTTGTCGAGATGTTCGTAGGTGTCGGCGCCAGCCGTGTGCGTGACCTCTTTAAGGAGGCCAAGTCCCAGGCCCCGTCAATCATCTTCATCGATGAGATCGATGCTGTGGGACGTCAGCGCGGAGCTGGCTTGGGCGGCGGTCACGACGAGCGCGAGCAGACGCTCAACCAGCTGCTGGTCGAGATGGACGGCTTTGAGGAAAGCGAGTCGGTCATCCTGATCGCCGCGACCAATCGCCCCGATATTCTGGACCCGGCATTGCTGCGTCCCGGCCGTTTTGACCGTCAGGTTACGGTCGACCGTCCGGATGTGAAGGGCCGCGAGCAGATCTTGCGCGTGCATGCCGAGAACAAGCCGATGGACGAGGACGTTAAGTTTGAGAAGCTCGCCCAGATGACCGTTGGCTTTACTGGTGCCGATTTGGCGAACCTGCTCAACGAGTCTGCGCTGCTGGTCGCTCGCCGTCATCGTTCCGTGATCTCGATGGACGAGGTTGAGGAATCGATGGAGCGCGTGATTGCCGGACCGCAGCGCAAGGGTCGCGTGATGACCGAGGCCGAGCGCACCACGATTGCCTACCACGAGAGCGGTCACGCCCTGGTGGGCCACATCCTGGAGCACTCCGATCCGGTCCACAAGATCTCGATCGTCAGCCGCGGTCAGGCTCTGGGCTACACGCTGCAGCTTCCGCAGGAGGACCACTTCCTCAAGACCAAGAACGAGATGCTCGACGAGCTCGCCGTGTTCTTGGGCGGTCGCGTTGCCGAGGAGCTCATGTGCGATGACATTACGTCGGGTGCGAGCAACGATCTGGAGCGCGCAACCAAGATGGCGCGCGAGATGGTCACGCGCCTGGGCATGAGCGAGGAGCTTGGAACGCAGGTGTTTGGTGAGGCGCAGCACCAGGTATTCCTGGGACGCGATTACGCCGATCACCAGGATTACTCCGAGGAGACGGCGCGTCGCATCGACATCGAGGTTCAGCGCATCATGCGCGAGGCCCATCGTCGTGCGGTCGAGATCCTGGACGCCCGTCGCGATCAGCTCGATCTGATGGCGAAGGTGCTGCTTGAGCGCGAGACTGTCGAGGGCGATGCCGTGAATGCCCTGCTCGATAACGAGTGGGACGCCTACCTTGAGCGCGAGGGCGATATCCTGGCGGCCAAGGAGGAGCGCAATGCCAAGGCGGCCGGCATGCCGACCAAGAAGCGCGTGCCTCGAATGAGCGAGGAGGAGCTGGCGGCTGATGCCGCGGCCTTTGCGCAGGCGGCCATGCAGGAGGATGCCGAAGCCGCATCCGATGATGCTGACGATGACCATGCCGTCGTCGATGCCGACACCGACGCCGACAAATAGTCTTTGTGGCGAAAGCCTCCGCGGGGAAACCTGCGGAGGCTTTTTCTTTTGAGCGATATGGGGCCGTCTGTTGATTGGGGACAGACTTAAATGAGCGTTTTCACGCATTTAAGTCTGTCCCCAATCAACATTGCTGCGGCACTTTGCTCGGCTAAAGCGTACAATAGCGCCTATGCGAAAGGGGAACAGATGATCAACGAAACTATGTATGCTCGCGGTGCGGAAAGCTCCATCATCCGTGAGATTTTTAGCTATGGCCTTGAGCGCAAGGCGCAGATCGGTGCGGAAAACGTATTCGATTTTTCGCTGGGCAATCCGAGCGTTCCGGCACCCGCTGCTGTGGCGGAGTCCATTAAGAAGGCCCTGGAGCTGCCGAGCGACCAGCTGCACGGCTACACGCCCGCACCGGGCCTGCCGCAATGTCGTGCCGCTGTGGCCGAATCGCTCAACCGCCGCTTTGGCACGAGCTATGAGGGCAAAGACGTCTTTATGACGGTGGGTGCCGCGGCTTCGCTCACCTGCGCGCTCAACGCCGTTACGAATCCGGGCGACGAGGTTATTGTTATCGCCCCGTACTTTCCGGAGTATCGCGTTTGGATTGAGAAGGCCGGCTGTACGTGTGTTGAGGCGCTCGCCGATGAAGATACGTTCCAGCTGAGCGTGGACAACGTGCTCAAGGTGATTACCGATAAGACGACTGCCGTCATCATCGACTCGCCCAACAATCCGACTGGTGCCGTATATACACGCAACACGCTGACGCGACTGGCCAATGTTCTGCGCGAGGCCAACGCTCAGCGCGATCCCGAGAATCCGATTATGCTCATCTCGGATGAGCCGTACCGCGAGATCGTGTACGGTGCCGAGGTGCCTTGGATGCCCTCGATCTACGAGCACACCATCGTGTGCTACTCGTATTCCAAGTCGCTGTCGCTGCCGGGTGAGCGCGTGGGGTGGATCTTGGTTCCCAACACCAATCCGCAGGCTGCCCGTCTGATGCCGGCTGTTGCGGGCGCTGCCCGTACGCTGGGTTTTGTATGCGCACCGGCACTCTTCCAGCGCGTAATCATCGATTGCATCGATGAGCCGAGCGATGTCGAGGCCTATGCGCGCAACCGCACCGCGCTTACCGACGCACTAGCGGAGTATGGCTACACCTATGTTGAGCCGGACGGTGCTTTCTACCTGTGGGTGAAGGCACTCGAGCCCGATGCGAATGCGTTTTGCGAGCGCGCAAAGAAGTATGAGTTGCTTGCGGTTCCCTCGGACAGCTTTGGTATGCCGGGTTGGTTCCGCCTGGGCTATTGCGTGAGCTACGAAACGATTGTCAATTCGCTACCCGCTTGGAAACAGTTGGCGGACGAGTATCGTTAAAAGTAAAGCGCTCTGCCTACAATGTTTTACGTGAAACGGGGTTTGGTGTTAAGCCGGACCCCGTTGTCATGGACGTTGTGTCTTTGGGATGGAGTGGTTTTACGACTATCGAAGGCTATGCGTACAATGAATATAAGCGACGGCCGTGCCAGATAAGGAGACCTGATGCCCTACCTGCTTTCTTGTGACATTCATACCCATACGATGTTCTCTGCGCATGCATATTCGACCATTGAGGAGAATGTGTACTGGGCGGCAGAGCGTGGTCTGCAGGTGCTCGGATCTGCCGACCATTTGAGCTCTATGGTTACGGCTTGCCCCAATGACCTGCGCAGTTACCAGTTCTTTATCAACCAGGATATCTGGCCGCGCATTTGGAGTGGCGTGCTGGTGCTGCGTGGTGCCGAGGCCGATATCGTTTCGCTGGACGGAAGCCTGTTTGGCGAGGACACTCCTGTCACGCTCGATATTGCCGGCGATTCGTACAGCCGTCAGCATTCGCTGTTCGATTTGGTTACGCGTAATTTGGATTATTTGGTTGCAAGCGTGCATAATCCGCAGATTGCTGAGGGCGCGACGCTGGCCCAGACGACCGAGATGTATATCAATGCCCTGGAGCACCCCAAGGTGTTCATGCTGGGTCACACGGGGCGTTCGGGTGTGCCGTTCGATATCGACGAGGTGCTGTTGGCAGCTAAGGCCAAGCACAAGATTATCGAGATCAACAACCATAGTCTTGAACACGGTGTCGACACTGAGCATTGGGCCGTATGCCGCAAGATTGCCGAGCGCTGCGCCGAGCTGGGCGTGGGCATTGGCGTGTCGACCGATGCCCACATTGGCATGGCCATTGGCAAGCTCGATCACGCGCGCAAGATGCTCGACGAGATTCACTTCCCGCTGGATTTGATCGTGACGCGCGACCGCGAGACGCTGCTGCGCGAGATGGCGGCAGCCGGCGTGTGCGATCTGCGCAATGGGATGTAGCGGAGTTTATAAACCAAGCGAAGGGGGCGGCCCAGGCGGGTCGCCCCCTTTCTTGTCCCAAAAATCTACTGAGGTTGGTTAGCGGCGTTCGAGGACCGCTACGGTTTCGGTGTGGTCGGTGTGAGGGAACATGTCGACGGGCGTGATCTTGAGCAGGCAATAGCCTCCGTCGAGGAGCTGATGCAGGTCGCGCTCTTGAGTTACGGGGTTGCAGCTGATATAGGTGATGCGGCGCGGCTTAAGCGCGCAGGCAGCTTCGAGGAACTCGGGCGTGGAGCCGGCGCGCGGCGGATCGATGGAAAGGACATCGACCCGCTCGTTGTTATCGGCGGCATCCAGGATGTAATCGGTGGCGTCGTCGGCCATAAACCAAGCGCTGCGGGTGAGGCCGTTGAGCTCGGCATTGCGGCGTGCGTCGGCAATGCCCGCCGGGTTGCGCTCCACGCCGAGCAGCATAATGCCGATACCCTTGTTCTGGGCATCTTTAGCTGCGCAAAGGCCGATGGTACCGCTGCCACAGTAGGCATCCATGAGCACATCGCCCTGGTGCAAATCCATGCCGTCGATAGCGAGCTGATAGAGCAGCTCGGTCTGTTGCGGGTTGGTCTGATAAAACGCGGTGGGGGAGATGTCGAATTCGCAGCCGAGCAGCTGGTCGCGCATGCACTCGGCGCCATATACAATGCGGGTTTCCTCGCCGAGGATGGCGTTGCCGGGACGTCCGTTGATGTTTTGGGCGACGGTGACGATGCGCGGATCGAGTGCGGCGACAGCCTCAAAGAACTCCTGCGCATGCGGCAAGTCGCGCTGAGCGGTCACGAGCGTGACCATGACCTGGTCGGTACGCCAGCCGCAGCGGACGACGGCATAGCGAAGCAAACCAAGATGCTTGTCCTCATTAAAGGCGGGAATATGCAGCCGCTCAGCTTCGCGTGCGATGCCGTTGAGAATCTGACGGGCACCCGGTGCCTCGACAGGACACTCGGGTACGGCAACGATCTTGTGCGTGCCGCGCTCAAAGAAACCGCAACGGACAGCACCCTCCTTACCGGGAGCAAAGGGAGTGGCGGCCTTATGGCGAAAACCGCGCGGCGCAGGATATTTGCCCGGGTCGCCCAGGGTGACGCCCATACCGCGAATGGGGTCGACGCTAATGCCCTCGCGCTCGCAAAGGGTAGCAAAAAGCTCCTCCATGGCGGCCTGCTTGGCTGCCAACTGCTTCTTATAAGGACGATTGAGCGCCGTACACCCACCGCAAGCTTTCATGATCGAACAGGGAGACTTGGGGTCCACAGCCTTACGCGCAGACGAAACCGAATCATTATGCGGGCGCTTGGAACGAGTCCGAGGCGCTTTGTCCCCGCCTCGACGAGAGTCAGAACGCTTGGTCTTAGCCCTGTTCTTGGTCGATTTGCTTTTTGCAGCTTTAGAAGACTTGGATTTCGTAGAAGATTTCTCCTTCTTCGACCCCTCAGCCGCCTCCACCAAAGCACGACGAGCCCTACGCTCCGCACGAGATTCTGCCATCAATAACTCCACTAATTCATGAATTAAAGCTGCAAGTATTGTACCGTGCCAAGCCAGCAGACGATATACAAGCGGTTTAATCGTGTCAGTGATAAGTCCAACGACGTTTGCCCGGCGTGGGCGGGGAGCGGCGCGTAATTAAGTTTATCGCGAGTTCCGCACGCAAAGGAAAGCACTTAATGTGCTTTCCGTCTTGCGCAGGACTGTAGAGCAGGAAACTTAATTACGCGCCGCTCCCCGCCCACGCCGGGCAAACCCTCCCTTGTACTCCATCTCACTAAAGTGTATGATTCTGATCGTTACACGACTCACTTTACTTAACTAAAGTGCCACCAAGGGGGAATACCATGAATACCGATATGTCTCGTCGTCAGTTTGTTGGTCTAGCCGGTTCGCTCGCTACGGTTCTAGGTCTTGGCCTGGTAGGCTGCGGTGGTGGTGCCGGTAAGGGTTCCGCTGCCGGTTCTGCTGCAGCCAAGGATGTGAAGGGCGCTGCGGAGTCCAAGAAGCTCGTGGTGGGCTTTGATAAGTCCTATCCTCCGTACGGCTTTGTGGGCGACGATGGCGAGTACACCGGCTTTGATCTCGATCTGGCCAAGGCTGTTGCCGATAAGCAGGGCTGGGAGGTCAAATACGAGGCCATCGACTGGGACGCCAAGGATACGCTGCTTAACTCGGGCGCCATCAACTGCATCTGGAACGGCTTTACCATGGAGGGCCGTGAGGACGACTACACGTTCTCCGAGCCGTACATGCTCAACGAGCAGGTGCTGGTGGTCAAGAAGGATGCGGGCATCAAGGGCTGGGACGATCTTGCCGGCAAGACCGTGATTACCCAGACTGATTCCGCTGCGCAGGACGTGCTTGAGGGTGACCAGAAGGATCTGGCAGCGACGTTTGCCACGCTCGACACGATCGGCGAGTACAACACGGCCTTTATGCAGCTCGAGAGCGGCGCGGTCGATGCCGTGGCGTGCGATCTTTCGATTGCCCAGTATCAGCTTGCCGCCAAGCCCGATGCCTATACGCAGCTTGATGAGCCGCTGTCCAGCGAGCACTACGCCGTTGGCTTTAAGAAGGGCGACACCAAGTCGGCCGATGCTGTAGCCGAGTCGCTCAAGGCGCTCTACGAGGACGGCACGGTCAAGGACCTCTGCGATAAATATTCAAGCTATGGTTTGTCTTTCGATAATTGGGTGCTCAAGTAATGTCTATTCAGGTCATGATGCAAATGCTTGGCCAGGGATTCTTGGTCAGTTTGCAGTTGTTTGTGCTGACGCTGCTGGGGTCGATTCCGCTGGGAATCCCCGTGGCGTTTATGCGCATGAGCAAAATTGCGCCGCTCCGCTGGATTGCGCGCATCTACATTTCGGTCATGCGCGGTACGCCGCTCATGCTGCAGATGTTTGCCATCTACTTTGCCCCGTACTACGTGTTCGGCATTTCGCTCACGCCCGATTCCAAGTGGACGGCGTGCGTCGTAGCGTTCATCATCAACTACGCCGGTTACTTTGCCGAGATCTATCGCTCGGGCCTGCAGTCCATTCCGCGCGGTCAATACGAGGCAGCCGAGGTGCTGGGCTATTCGCGCATGCAGACGTTTCTGTATATCGTGATGCCGCAGGTCGCCAAGCGTATTCTGCCGGCGATGGGCAACGAGATCATCACGCTGGTCAAGGACACGTCGCTGGCGTTTGCCATTGGCGTGGGTGAGATGTTCTCGACGGCCAAGGCGCTGGTCGCCTCGCAGGTGAGCATGGTGCCGTTTGCGATCGCGGCGCTGATCTACTGGATCTTTAACTTTGTGGTCGAGATGCTGCTGGGCGCCGCCGAAAAGAAGCTGGACTATTATCATGACTAACTCAGTGATGAAAATCGAAAGCGCGCGCAAGGCGTTTGGCGGCAATGAGGTGCTCAAGGATATCTCGCTCGAGGTCAAGCGTGGCGAGGTCGTGGCGATTATCGGGCCTTCGGGTGGCGGCAAGTCCACGCTGCTGCGGTGTGCCACGCTGCTCGAGACACTCGACGGAGGCTCGCTCTCGTTTGGTGGCCTTGCCGTTGCGACGGATGCGGGCTCGGGCGCGGTCTATGCGAAGGGCGATGTGCCCAAGCGGGCACGCTCGCGATTCGGCCTGGTGTTCCAAAATTACAACCTGTTCCCGCACTATACCGTGATGAAAAACATCATCGACGCGCCGATCCGCGTGCTTAAGCGCCCGCGCGAGCAGGCGGAAGCTCGTGCGCGCGAGTTGATCGCGCAGATGGGGCTTACGGGCAACGAGAACAAGGTGCCATGTGAGCTTTCGGGCGGCCAGCAACAGCGTGTGAGTATCGCCCGCGCCTTGGCGCTCGATCCGGAGATCCTGTTCTTTGACGAGCCGACCTCGGCACTCGATCCCGAGCTGACGGCCGAGGTACTGCGTGTCATTAAAGACCTTGCGGCGCAGAATATGACGATGGTGATCGTGACCCATGCGATGCAGTTTGCGCGCGATGTTGCCGACCGCGTGGTCTTTATGGACGGCGGTCGTATTGTCGAGGAGGGTCCTGCCGAGCAGGTCATCGACCATCCACGCGAGCAGCGCACCCGTGAGTTCTTGAGCCGTATCGAGGGATAGGCTCAGGTATTTACTCAACTATTAATTGAGGCGAAGCCGCCGCAGGTCTTACGGTCTGTGGCGGCTTTTTGTTTGCATCGACGGGGTTCAATAATCGCCTCACAAGCTTGTCTCTTCCTCTCGCCGCCTGTATTCATACGTGTGCCGAAAGGTGTGCATGGACGGTCGCCCGTGAGGGTAGGGTGGTGGCATAGGACATTTGGAGGGTGAGTCGGCTCGGCTGCCGACCATGCTGCTCCCGGGATGGCACCGACCGCGAACTCTCCCCGTTGGCGTCGCGCAATGCGCGCGGCCCTGCAAGGAGGTCATCATGGGTGCTCCCAAGACCGGTAACGTAAGGAACGTGGTGCTCGTAGGCCAAGGCGGGGTGGGCAAGACTTCACTCGCCGAGGCCATGCTCCACCTTTCCGGCAAGACCGCCCGCCTGGGCGGCCACGACGGCACCAAGCCTACGCTCGACTATGACCCTGAAGAGGTCAAGCGTTCATTTTCCATCTCGACGACCATTGCGCCAATCGACTGGAAGGGCGCGCGCATCAATGTGCTCGATGCCCCGTGCTACCCCGATTTTATCGGCGACGCCTTTGCCGCGATGAGCGTCTGCGAGACGGCTCTGTTTGTGGTCGACGCCGAGGCCGGCCCGCAGCCTACGACGGTTAAGCTCTGGTATGCCGCCGAGGACCTGCGCCTGGCGCGTGCGGTGTTCGTAAACCGCCTGTCGCGCTCCGAGGCCAGCTTTGCGACCACGATGGACCTGCTGCAGGAGCGCTTTGGCACGCGCCTGGGCGCCGTGACCCTTCCCTGGGGCGAGGGCGAGGACTTTGACGGCATCATCGACCTGGTGCGCATGAAGGCGCGCCATTGCAACGGCACCGAAGCCGTTGAGTCGGAGATTCCCGAGGAGTATCGTGCCCAGGCCGAGGAGGCCCATGACCATCTGTGCGAGTTGGTGGCCGAGGCCGACGATGAGCTGATGATGAAGTACCTGGAAGGCGAGGAGACACTGACGCAAGAGGAGCTTGAGGGCCTGCTGTCGAAGGCGATTGCCGAGCGCATCTTTGTGCCGGTCTTTGCGGGCGATTGCATTAAGGAGCAGGGCGTCAACTCGCTGATGGACGACATCGCGACGTACTTCCCGGCGCCGACCGACTACGGCGAGATGCCGCTTATCGACGGCGATTCGCTCAAGATTTCGAGCGACGATGACCGTCCGGTGGCGTTTGTGTTTAAGACCCTGGCCGATCCGCAGCAGGGTCGCATCAGCTTTATCAAGGTGCTGACGGGTACGCTTGAGCCGGGTCTTGAGCTGATCAACGCGCGTACCCGCAAGGGCGACCGTCTGGCTCACCTGTATGTGATGTGCGGCCGCGACATGACCGAGGTCGGTCACGCCTATGCCGGCGACATTATCGTGGCACCCAAGCTGGCGGCCGAGACGGGCGATACGCTCTCGATTACCGGCAAGGTCGAGGCTGCGGCGTTTAAGTTCCCCAACTCGCAGTACCGCATTGCCATCGAGGCCGAGAATCGCGGCGACGAAGAGAAGCTCTACACGTTTATCGAGAAGGCCTGCAAGGCCGATCCGACCATGAGCATCGACCGCGACGAGGAGACCGGCCAGACCATTATCTCCGCCGTTGGTGAGGCGCAGGTTTCGGTGCTGCTCAACCGTTTGGAGGATCGCACCAAGGTCGTAGCCAAGAGCGTGCCGATCCGCATTCCGTATCGCGAGACCATTCGCCGTACGGCAAGTGCCCAGGGCCGCCATAAGAAGCAGACCGGCGGCGCCGGTCAGTACGGCGACTGCTGGCTGCGCGTGGAGCCGCTCATTGGGCCCGACGGCACGAGCGATGGCTATGAGTTTGTGGACGAGGTCGTGGGCGGCCGCATTCCGCGCTCGCTGATCCCCGCCGTGGACAAGGGCGTCCAGGAGACCATGAAGGACGGCATCATTGCCGGCTATCCGCTCACGGGCATTCGCGTGGCTGTGTACGACGGCTCGTATCACAGCGTCGACTCCAACGAGATGGCGTTCCGCGCGGCGGCTCGCATCGGCCTGCGCAAGGCATGTGCCGATGCCGACCCGGTGGTGCTGGAGCCCATCGAGGAAATCACGGTGACTATTCCCGAGAGCTACGCCGGCGCCGTGATGGGCGACATCTCGGCCTCGCGCGGTCGCGTGACGGGTATGGAGACCGATGAGCGCGGCGATACCGTGGTCATTGCCCAGGCGCCGCTGGCAGAACTGACGGATTATTCGACGCGCCTACGCTCTATCACGCGCGGCACGGGCGACTTTACCATGAAGCCCGCAGGCTATGAGCAGGTTCCCTATGACGTTCAGGCCAAGCTGGTCGAGCGCTATGAGGAGGGTCGCGCCAAGTAGCGTGTGGCGTTGCCTGCAACATATATGCCGATGCAAGGACCGCTCTGGGTAACCCAGGGCGGTCCTTTTTGATCCCTGGGGGACGGAGGAAAACAGATCATCTTTGGGTTACGGGTGGCGCGGTCGGCACTAGTCTCCGGATGCCTGGTTGCGACCGGTGGCGTAGTCGATCTGCACGTGCGGCTGCAGGTTGTAGCAATATACGTGGAAGCAGAGGGTCTTGCCGTGGTCCTCGACCGATTGCGCCTCAAGGCGCACGCCACGGCAGACAAGTTCCTCTTCGTTATACATGGGCGTGACGCGGTAGAGCACATGGTTGCCCGTGTCGCGGATGTAGCCGAGAATCTGCTCCTCAAACGGCAGCATGCCCGTTTCGTTGAGATAGCGCGTGCCGGTGAGGAGATTTTTGCGGTTGGCGTTTTCGCCGCAGAGCGACCAGGCGATAAGGTGGCAGCGGTTGTAGAGGCTCTGGCCCGGAATAAAGTCGTAGCGCTGCTGGTGCCAACCGGCAGGATGGATACGCGAGATATCGCCGCGCTCGCCTTGACCGAGTGATTCGGGGCCCACGCAGGCGAGTGCTTTGCGGGTGCGGCCCAGGCTGTCGAGCTTGGAGAACTTCTTAAAGCAGCCCTCTTCTGTAGCGCGCTCGTATTCATCGAGCGTGAATGATGGTGTGCCGAGCGGGTGCGTGCTGTCGGTGCGAAGGGCAACGTAGGGGTTGCCGGCGTAGTCGGGAATGCTGCTGAGATAAACACCGCGGGCGCGGTTGAGGTCGGGGTTTTCGACCTCGTCGATGGGGGTGGCGGCACTGTCCGCGGAAACGTCGTCATCGGTGTCGGTTGCGGCGGAATCGGAGCCATCGCCAGAGTCCTGGCCGTTTTGAGGGTCCGGGGAGCTCGCCGTTCCCGATTCGAGCCGGGCAACCAGGTCTGCCTCGTCGTCGGTACGGCTGGGGCTCTCGTTTTGTTTTTCGGCCAGAGCCGCCGCTTGCTCATCGCTTTGCGGCGACAGCAGCTTGGGCGCCCCGTCAAGCGATCCCGTAAACAGCGCAAACCCTAGCACCACGGTGGTGCCGATGGAAAGTACTTGCTTGTAGGCGGGCTTGCGCGACATTGAGGCTCCTGGATGGACGGTTGGGAATCTACCAGTCTAGCAGGAGCCGGCAAGGGCCGCTCTGTCGAACAAATACTTAAGATTTGAGACAAACGCTACTGATTCATTTGTCCCGCGGTCTAGATCGAGGTGGAGTCGAGCCAGTTGAGCTTGCACTCGAGAATGCGCTGCTCGCCGGGTTCGCTGCTTCCGTCAAGTAGGGCGAGCAGCATCTCGGCTGCTTCGCGACCTTCTTGGTCGACGGGCTCGATGATGGTGGAGACGGTCGGTGTGGTGAGATTAGTCCAGTCTTCGCAGTTGAGTCCCAAAAGGCCGATTTGCTGCGGAAGCAGATGGGCCATTGGCTGGAGGGCCTTGTAGACACGGGGAAGTGCCCACTGATTTTGCACGAAGATAAGGGTTCGCTTGGCGGGATTGAACTTGAATTTAAAGTATTCGGTGAGCTCGTTGATTGACGGCTTGTTGTGATCGATGGGAATCGCTTTGTAGAGCTGCCCATTCGCGGCCAGCGCCTCGGCATACCCCTGAAAACGCTCCATGCGGGTGCGCATTTCGGTCATGTTGGCGGCAATGGAAAAGAAATCTTCGTAGCCGGCGTCGAGGAGTGCCTGTGTGGCGTTGTACACGCCGTCGTAAAGGTTGGTTTTGATCCAGCTGGTACCTGGGCTATAGATGGCCGCATCGAAAAAGACGACCGGCTTGCCGGCGCGTCTAATGCGGTCGTGCACGGCTTTGAAGTTTGTCGTGGGCTGGATGATAAAGCCATCGACGCCCAGCGAGAGCATCTTGTCGACGTACATGAGCTCGGTCTCGGGGTTAAAGTTGCTCGTGCAAACGACCGTCTGGTAGCCCGCGGGGAGCATGACCTGCTCCATGCCATTGAGAACGAGCCCCGCCCATTTGTTGGTGTTATCCAAAATGATGATGGCGATGACGTGGGTTTGCTTGCCGGTGAGCGTCTGCGCTTGGGCGTTGGGAACGTATCCGAGTTCCTTAATGACGCGCGCGATTTTGTTCTGCGTCTTCTCGCTAAGCTTTTCTCGTCTGTCGTTGAGGTAATACGAGACGCTTGCCGTCGAGGTTCCCGCCTCTCGAGCGACGTCTGCGATCGTAACGCGCTGTTTTGCCACAGCGACTCCTTCCGACAGATGAGCATTTTCCAACATGATGACTTTGAGTCTTGGTGAGGGATGCGCTTCGGTGAGCGGTTTTATCCTTTCATATGAGTATGCAACAAATGCGGCATACGGGTGGGGTCGAAATTTGTGACCGGCATGCGCATCTGCCGTCTACCGAGAAAATCAAATACTTCTTGACTTTTGAAATCGAGGGTAAAATCGCAGGATTCATTTTTGGTTAAACGCATAACTAAATCGCATAACCAACGCTCTGACCTGCGCGTTTACCGAAATAAGCTGGCATTAAGAAAAACGAGCACCTATATTGGTCTTGTCGAAAAGACAGCAAGTCCAAACGGCAGGGGATGCTCCGGAGGCCTCCGCAAACGGTGTCTTGCGCACGCAACTCTATGAAAATAGGGAAGCAATGAAGATCGTAGGCGTTGCCGCCTGTACCGTGGGTATCGCCCACACGTATATGGCCCAGAAGGCGATTCAGGATGAATGCGCCGCCCGTGGCATCGAGTGCAAGGTCGAGGCTCAGGGTGGCCTGGGTATCGAGAATGAGCTCACGCAGGAAGACGTGGACTCCGCCGACCTGGTCCTGGAGTCCGTCGACGTGGGTGTCGAGAACGAGGACCGTTTTGAGCAGAAGATGGCCGAGGGCAAGTTCCTCAAGGTCGGTACTTCCGATGTGATCGCCGATCCGGTCAAGATCATCGACCAGGCTGTTGAGATTATCAAGGCGACGGGCGGTGCCGTTGACGCGCCCAAGGCCGAGGCCAAGGCAGAGAAGAAGGCCGTCTCCGCTGCCCCGCAGGCCCCGACACCGGCGTCCAAGCAGTCTATCTTTGCCGATCCTGGCAAGACGCTGCTCAATGCATTCAATACCGGCGTTTCCTATTTTATCCCCATTGTCGTTATCGGTGGCGTGTTCCTCGCCTTCTCGTTGGCATCCGGTACCGCCGGCGCCAACGGCATGGAGGTTACGAATCCGCTGATGGTGAGCCTTAACACCATCGGCATGGCCGGCATCTCCATGATGATTCCGGTGCTTGCGGCATACATCGCCTACTCGATGGCCGGCAAGCCCGCGCTCGCCCCCGGTTTTGTCCTGGGCTACTTGGTCAACAACGCCGTCGTCACCCCGAGCGGCAACAGCGTTTCGACTGGCTTCTTGGGCGCCATGATCATGGCTGTCATCTGCGGTTACTTTGTCCGCTGGATGAAGACCTGGAAGGTCAACAACACCATCCAGACCATCATGCCGATCCTGATCATCCCGATTCTGACCTCGCTCGTCCTGGGCATGGCCTACATCTACATCCTGGCCACGCCGCTTGGCTTTGTGATGGATTGGCTTACTAGCGTGCTCGGTAGCCTGCAGGGCGGCTCCGCCGTCGTCCTGGGCCTGGTCATTGGCGTTATGACCGCCTTCGATATGGGCGGCCCCATCAACAAGACCGCTTCGACCTTTACTATGGCCATCATGGCCTCCGGCATCTACGGCCCCAACGGTATGTTCCGCGTCGCCGTCGCCATTCCCCCGATTGCCTGCGGTCTTGCAGCGCTCATTGCCAAGAACAAGTTCGATGACGCCGATCGCCAGATGGGCATCTCCGCACTGTTCATGGGCTGCATCGGCATTACCGAGGGAGCTATCCCCTTCGCGGTCAAGGACCTTGGCCACACCCTGCCCGGCATCTGCATCGGCTCTGCCGTGGGTGCGGCGCTCGCCGCCTTCCAGGGTATCGACTGCTACGTCCCACACGGTGGCTTTATCGTCGCCCTTGCCACCAACAACGTCGCGCTGTTCTGCCTGGACATCGTGATTGGCTCCGTGGTCGCCGCCGCAATCCTGATTGCCATGAAGCCCACGCTCGATAAGCAGGCCAAGTAAACCTTTAAGGACTCCGGTTGTGCGGAGGGATGGATTTGACTCCGCACAACCGCCCCTACACAACAAAATCCATCCGTATTGATAGGGCCCGCATTTGGGTCCCAGGGAACTTTTGTCAAAAATCCTCTGGAGAAGGAGAACAAAATGTCCAACCTCACCATCCGCCAGACCGTTCAGGGCATGCTCAAGCTGCAGGATAGCGGCGATCACGCAACCATGGTCGGCATTGGCCCCATGAGCCCCAACCTGATTCAGGCCGTGTTCGAGCTTGCCAAGGACGAGGATTTCCCGCCCATGTTTATCGCCAGCCGCAACCAGGTCGATATGGACGAGATGGGCGCCGGCTACGTCAACGGTTGGGACCAGACGCGCTTTGCCGCCGACATCAAGAAGGTTGCCGACGAGGTGGGTTACACCGGCCCGTACTACCTGTGCCGCGATCACGGCGGTCCGTGGCAGCGCGACGAGGAGCGTAACGCCCACCTGCCCGAGGACGAGGCCATGGAGCTCGCTCGCAAGTCCTTCGTCGCCGACATGGAGGCAGGCTTTGACCTGCTGATGGTCGACCCCACCAAGGACCCCTATCAGATCGGCAAGGTTATTCCGCTCGACGTGGTGCTTCGCCGCACGATCGATCTTATCGACTACCTTGAGCAGTACCGTCGCGAGCATAACCTGCCCGAGGTCGCCTATGAGGTCGGTACCGAGGAGACCAATGGCGGCTTGACCTCTACCGATAAGTACGAGGAGTTCATTTCTCAGCTGCAGCCCGAGCTCGAGAAGCGCGGCTGCCCCATGCCCACCTTTATCGTCGGTCAGACCGGTACGCTCACCCGTTGGACCGAGCAGGTCGGCCATTACAACTTTAAGAACGCCCGCGAGCTCGCCGACATGGCAAAGCGCTACGGCGTGGGCCTGAAGGAGCACAACGCCGACTATCTGGATGACGCAACGCTACTCGAGCACATCCCGGCTCACGTGACGGCCTCCAATGTCGCCCCTCAGTACGGCACCGAGGAGACCCGCGCCTACCTCAAGCTCTGCGCTACCGAGCAGATCCTGGTCGACAACGGCCTGTGTGACGATCCCTCCGACCTGTATCACACGCTGTTGGTCAAGGCCATCAAGACCGAGCGCTGGCGCAAGTGGATGACCGGCGATGACGTTAACCTGCAGGTTGACGACATCCTGGCTGACGACGAGCTCAGCCTGAAGATTCTGGATGTCTCCGGCCACTACGCCTTCAACGATCCCGAGGTCAAGGAGCAGGTCGAGAAGCTCTACAGCAACCTCGCCGCCCAGGACATCGACGGCAAGCGCTTTGTGATCGAGCACATCAAGCGCCCGATCAAGCAGTACGTCGTCGGTCTTAACCTCAAGGGCGTCACGAGCCGCATCGAGAAGGTTCTTGAGGACTAAGTAGTTCCGGCGTTTTGGCAAACGCCGGACCGGTCGACGCTGCGCGGGCATCTGCCGGGCAATCTGGCGCTCAAGCCGTCGCTCGCGTACCAAAGTACGCGTCGCTCCTCTTTCGCACCACCTTGCCACGGCAGCTGCCCGCTCGCTGACGTTGGTTCAACCAGTGATTGACCCGTTGTCCTTAGATTGCTAGCTATTCATTTGAAGGAGTTTTGCACCATGAAGTTCTTTATCGATACCGCCAACCTTGACGAGATTGCTGAGGCCAAGAGCTGGGGCTGCCTGGCCGGTGTTACCACCAACCCGTCCCTGTACGCCAAGACCGGCGGCAAGCTTGCCGACTTTGAGCCCCATATGCTCAAGATTGCCGAGCTCTGCGAGGGCCTGCCCGTTTCCGCCGAGTCTACCGCTACCACTGCCGAGGGTATGATCGAGGAGGGCAAGCGCCTTGCCGCCCTCGCCCCCAACATCGTGGTCAAGCTTCCCGTGTGCGAGGCCGGCCTTGCCGCCTGCCGTGCGCTGGCCGATGCTGGCGTGCGCGTCAACATGACGCTCGTCTTCTCGCCGACGCAGGCCCTTATGGCCGCCAATGCCGGTGCCCGCTACATCAGCCCGTTTGTCGGTCGTTTCGATGACATCGCCGAGGACGGTATCTCGCAGCTCGACAACGTCGTGACCTGCATTAAGAACTACGACTGGACGGGCAAGAACGTCGACGACACCGTCGAGATCATCACCGCCTCGGTTCGTACGCCCAACCACGTGACCCAGGCCGCGCTACTCGGTGCCGATATTGCGACCGTGCCCATGGCCGCTCTCAAGAAGTGCCTGCATCATCCGCTGACCGACCAGGGCCTCGCCTCTTTTGAGGCTGACTGGCAGAAGGTCGTCGCTCAGGCTTAACGAGTGGATTGCCCCGGCATCGCGTCATCCGGTGCCGGGGTTGTTCTCAAGAGAGGAATTCGTATGACCAACCAGGAGCTGGCGAAGGTCGCCAATAAGGTCAGGAAGGGTGTCGTGACTGCGGTTCACGCGGCCAAGTCGGGACACCCGGGTGGATCGCTCGGTGCTGCCGACATCATGACGTATCTGTACTTTGAGGAAATGAATATCGATCCTGCCGACCCTCACAAGGCCGATCGCGATCGCTTTGTGCTCTCCAAGGGTCACGCGGCGCCGGGCCTGTATTCGGTGTTGGCAAATCGCGGCTATTTTCCCGTCGAAGAGCTCGAGACGCTCCGTCATATTGGCAGCCGACTGCAGGGCCATCCCAACATGAACGACGCCCCTGGCATCGATATGTCCACCGGATCGCTCGGTCAGGGCATCTCTGCTGCAGTTGGAATGGCGCTTGCCGCTAGGCACTGGGGCGACGGCTACCGTGTCTACACGTTGCTGGGCGACGGTGAGTGCGAGGAAGGCCAGGTGTGGGAGGCGGCCATGTTCGCCGGCAACCATGCGCTCGACAATCTTGTTGCCGTCGTCGACCACAACGGCTTGCAGATTGACGGCACGATCGATGAAGTCAACTCGGCCATGCCGCTCGCTGACAAGTTCCGCGCCTTTAAGTGGCATGTGATCGAGCTCGCCGACGGTAACGACATGGCGCAGATTGCCGCCGCCTTTGCCGAGGCCCGCAAAGTGAGCGACTCGCCCGTGGCCATTATCGCCGAGACGGTGAAGGGCAAGGGCGTCTCCTTTATGGAAAACCAGGTGGGCTGGCACGGCAAGGCACCCAACGATGAACAGTTTGAGCAGGCCATGGCCGAGCTCGCAGCAGCAGGGGAGGAGCTCTAATGGCAGACGTCAAGAAAGTCGCCACGCGCGTTAGCTATGGCGAGGCACTTGTCGAGCTGGGCAATGAGCGCGATGACTTTGTGGTTCTCGATGCCGACCTGGCCGCCGCCACGCAGACCGGTAAGTTTAAGGCTGCGCACCCTGAGCGCTTCTACGACGCCGGCATTGCCGAGAGCAACCTGATGGGTCTTGCCGCCGGCATCGCGACCACGGGCCGCGTTGCTTTTGCGAGCACCTTTGCGATGTTTGCCGCCGGTCGCGCCTACGAGCAGGTCCGCAATTCCATCGGCTACCCGCACCTCAACGTCAAGATTGGCGCTACTCATGCCGGCATTTCGGTGGGCGAGGACGGCGCCACGCACCAGTGCTGCGAGGATATCGCACTCATGCGCACGATTCCGGGTATGACGGTGGTCGTTCCCGCCGACGACGTCGAGGCTCGTGCCTGCGTGCGCGCCGCCTATGAGTTTGAGGGGCCAGTCTATATGCGCTTCGGCCGCCTGGCAACACCGGTCATCAACGACCACGAGGACTATGAGTTCAAGATTGGTCGCGGCGTGGTCGTGCGCGAGGGGTCCGATGTGACCATCATCGCTTGTGGCCTTATGGTCGCCGAGGCGCTTGAGGCTGCCGAGGCGCTCGCTGCCGATGGTATCGATGCCGAGGTCATCAACATGCACACGATCAAGCCGCTCGATGAGCGCCTGGTGGTTGCCAGCGCCAAGAAGACTGGTCGCGTGGTCACCGCCGAGGAGCATTCGATTATCGGCGGGCTTGGCGAGGCTGTGGCCTCGGTGCTCGCGGAGCAGTATCCGGTGCCGATGCGACGCGTCGGCGTGCGCGATGTGTATGGCGAGTCCGGCCCTGCGGTCGATTTGCTGCACAAGTACGGTTTGGACGCCGACGGTATCGAAGCTGCGGTCAGGTCTGTGTTGTAAGGAAGGTTTCCATGGGATTTGTATCTGCCAACCAAGTGACGATAGGGTATACCGCCGCCTCGCGCGAGGACGCCCTGCATTATTTGTCCGAGCAGGCAATCGAGCTCGGCTTTGCCGATGACGCATCTGCCGTAGAGGCTGCCTTTATTGCTCGCGAGAACGAGGCCGAGACCGGGCTTGTCGCCGGTTTTGCCGTTCCGCATGCCAAGAGCGATGCGATCCATACGCCGGGTGTGGCCGTGCTTAAGCTGGTCGAGCCCGTTGAATGGCCGAGCTTCGATGGGGTGCCCGTCGATGTTGCGCTCGCGCTGTACGTGCCCGCCGGCGAGGCTGGAACCACGCACCTGCGTCTGCTCTCCAAGGCTGCCGTGATGCTGATGGACGCCGGCTTCCGTGACAAAGTGCGTGCGAGCACCGATCCCGTTGAGATTGCGGAGCTCATCAATAGCGGACTCGAAGACTAGAACGGTCATCCCGTTCAATCAATTGATCCTTCTCCAAGGAAAAGGGCCGCGACGCCGTATGGGTGTCACGGCCCTATTTGCGTTTCCCCAGATAAAACCTGCCAAAATAAACCTGTCCCTTTTTGGCAGGCTAATCGTGAGTTATTCCACCGCAACTTAGGGCACGGTTAGGAAGTGTGCACCTTAAAGAGTGGAGCCCATGATTAGAGAGGTCGCACTCGTCTCTCTAAATGTCTCTCTAAAGAGAAGGTTGGTTAGAGAGATAGCATTAGGCAATCTAGCAGCGAATTCGATACATCTCTCTAAAACAAGGCGTTTATCTCTCTAAAGTTAGAGAGATAAATCTATTGTTTTAGAGAGACGGAATGCCAAAATTCGTCCGTCAGCTACCATCTGCCAAAAATGGCAGATAAAGGACTCATCGAGGTAATGGGTTCATCGACGAGCCGCAATCGCCGATATCGGAAGAAGTAGATGCAGCCGGGTCGCCCCTCTAGTGTCTCTCGAAGTTGGATGGGTGCTAGAGGGGCGATTGCCTTGCGATATTTCCCAGGTAAAACCTGCCAAAATAAACCTGTCCCTTTTTGGCAGGTTACTGGTTCATGTTGCCGTGGATGTAGGGGGTGACCTCGGGGGAGATATGGCCGCAGCCCAGCTCGCGCAGCGCGGACTCGATGGCGACGGGCAGCGGGGTCTTGCCCTCGGCATCGACGGCGGTGCCGCCGAGGGCGGCAATCTTGGTGACATCTGCGGGGGCGGCCTCGATATGCATGCAGCCGCCGATCAAGCGCGCGCGTACCTGTGCCAGATCAAGATCGTGCAGGTAATCCTCGCAGGCGCGGATTAAATCGACCTTCTCGCGCGTAAGCTCCTCGCCCGTGGGGACGCGCGTGGCAAGGCAGGCTCCCGCCGGCAGGTTCCAAACGGGATAGCCCCATGCGCGCAGCAGCTCGCGCTCTTCGTCCTTGGTAAAGCCGACCTCCATAAGGGGTGAGCGTACGCCGAGCTCTTCTGCCGCACGCATGCCGGGGCGGTAGTCACCGCGATCGCTTGCATTGCTGCCATCGATGACGGTGGGAAAGCCGAGCGACTTGGCGTGGTTGACGATGGCGGTAAAGCCAGCGTGCTTGCAGTGGTAGCAGCGATTGGCATCGTTGCAGGCTACTTGGGGGAGCTGCAGCTGATCGACCGAAAGATTGAGCACGGGGAGCTTAAAATGCGCCCCTTCATTGGCCTGCCCATCAACGGACCGCTCAAACGAGGCCTGTTCGGGCGTGCCGATGAGCGGCGTGGTGAGATGGACGAGGAGGGTATTGGTAGGCATGATGCGGGCGCATACGGCGGCCAAAAAGCTGCTGTCGACGCCACCGGAAAACCCGATAGCCACGCGCCCGTATGCCAAAAGCAGCTGTTCGAGCGCCGATAGCTTGTCTTGAAGCTCCTCTGCGGGTGCCGTGGTGTCTAAAATCATGAAACGATCCTTACCATTGAGTACTCGGTCGAAAACTATAATCCTAATGCGTTACTTGCCATAAGTCTTCTATCTGTGTAACGAAAGTGCAATATGGTATATACGTTATATACAAGTTGCCAAATGCGGTAGAGTTGCGGCAATACGACAGCGAGAGTCGATGGGGGACCGATATGATCAAGGCTGTTATTTTTGACATGGATGGAACGCTGGTCGATACCGAGCGTTTGGGGATTAAGGCCTGGAAGGCAGGCGCCGCTGAGCTGGGGCTCGCGATTGATGAAGCGCTGATCCATCAGTTTATCGGCCGCACGCTGCCCGATGTTATGGACATCCTCGATAAGCATTACGGCAGCCACGAAACCACCGAGGCGGTCTATGTCCGCCACAAGGAGATTCGCGACGAGATGGTCAAGACCGAACTGGAACTTAAGGCCGGTGCCGCCGAGTGCCTAGACGAGCTGCTGGCTGCGGGCTATCACGTGGGTCTAGCGACGTCGTCGCGCCTCGTTACGGCCGAGCGCAACCTTAAGATGGTCGGTCTTTTTGACAAGTTTGAAACGGTAACGTGTGGCGAGGACGTCGTGCACGGCAAGCCCGACCCCGAGATGTATCTGCTCGCCTGCGAGCGCGCGGGCTTTGCTCCCGAGGAATGTGCCGTGGTCGAGGATTCGCGCAACGGCTGCGTCTCGGGCATCACGGCCGGATGCCATGTCTTCGCCGTCCCCGATATCGTGCCGCTGCCGCAGGACGTGGTGGATGGCTGCGAGGCCGTGCTCGATACGCTGTTCGATCTGGCGGCGGCGGTCAAGGCCGTGCGCTAGACAATTGCGGCGTTGAAACGAGCAATTGCCCACGTTTGCACTCAAGCAAAAGGGGTCCGGCAATGGTCGGGCCCCTTTTGCTTGAGCGGCGACTTAGCATACTTGCGGGCGTGCTATAGATACGCACCGAGGTTGATGGCCGTGGCGTCGGTCTGGCTGCTTGCCTGGGTGCTGGCGCGTTCCAGCAGGAACGGCCGCACGAGTTCTTGGCGGTTGATGTCCTCGATGGCCGTGACCGCGGTGACGGTGCGCGCGGCAGAGCCGATGTGGACGTGCTTGGTCTTTGCCGGGGCCTTGTTCTCAATTTGCTCCATGAGCAATTGAACGCCCTTGCGGCCAATCTCGTAGCCCGGGGGCGCTACCGTAGTGAGCGGGACCGATCCGCTCCAAGCGAGTGGGTTGCCATCGCAACCTGCTACGCGTACTTGCCCGGGGACGGCGATGCCTTTGTCGACCAGCGCCGAGATGACGCCCGAGGCCAACACATCGGTCAGACCGACGACAAAATCGGGACGTTCGTCCGCGGGGCGCTCGGCGATTTGGGCACCGATGCCGTAGCCGTCGGCAGCGGTATTCCACTCGCCGGCGTCGATGACTTCGATCTTGATATCGGGGTGTAGAGCGAGCGCTTTATGAATGCCAAGGACGCGCAGGGTGAGTTGCATAAATGCTGCTCGGCCGACGACGACAATATGGTGCGCGCCGCGGGCGATGGCAAGTTCGGCAATGATGCGACCCTGGGCCTCGTTGTCGGCCGCTACGTAGTAGCCGGGCTCGGAGCAATGGATGTCCAGATGGACGATCGGCACGGGCATCTTGGTCATGGCGGGGTGCCAGTCGGGGGATGCCATGGGCTGAACCATGACGCCGGACATCTGGGTGCCCATAAAGTAGCGCAGGTAATGGTCCTCGAGAATATCGTCGTTATCGGCGTTGGCGATGAGCAAGTCGTAGCCGTGCTTGCGGGCCTCGTTGTGGGCGCCGCTGGCGATTTGGAGCGAAAAGCCGTGATCGAGACGGGGGAGCACCAGGCCAAAGGACTTGGTGGCGCCGCCCGCGAGCTGACGGGCGCTTTGATTGGGCAGGTAGCCAAGGCGATTGATGGTCTCGTTAATGAGCTTGAGGGTCTCGGGGCGCAGCTTTTCGGGGTGGTTGAGCGCGTTGGAGACCGTGCCCAACGAAACCCCGGCCTCGCGCGCGACGTCGCTGATTTTTACCTTTGCCATAGCGGCCCCTTTGATGCGTTTCAAGTACAAGCCAGATTGTAGCATCCCAAACCTACCAAAAAGGGACAGGTTTAGTTTGGCGGGTTTTATCTGGGGAAACGCCGTTGCCAGCGCGACCACCACGAAGGTGCCTGTCCCCATTGTGGTGGTTTGGACCGGCTGGACGTGTGTGCATCGGGTGGTATCTAAGTTGAGATACCACTTCTGGTATATCAGCTTGCGTTTGCGTGAGTACAATACTCGAACGTTATGCGTCTCAGCGCCCCCTGTGCGTGGACGTCTTGCAGTCAAGCGGACGAAGGGATTTATCCTATGTGCGGAATTGTCGGCTACACCGGCTCTGATATTGCAAAGAACATCCTGGTCACGGGTCTCAAGCGTATGGAGTATCGCGGCTATGACTCCTCGGGCGTCGCGCTCGAGGTGGGCGAGGGCGCCGCGGCGCACCTCGATGTCATCCGCCGCGTGGGCAAGGTCGCGGGCTTGGAGAGCGAGCTTTCCAGCATCGACAGCGACGCTACCTGCGGTGTCGGCCACACCCGTTGGGCCACCCACGGCAAGCCCTCCGTCGTTAACGCTCACCCCCACACCAGCTGCGACGGTCGTATCGCCATCGTCCACAACGGCATCATCGAGAACTTCGCCGAGCTGCGTGAAGAGCTGGAGGGTCGCGGCCACCACTTTAAGAGCGAGACCGATACCGAGGTCTTCGCGCATCTGATCGAAGAGGCTTATGCCGAGACGCACGACCTGATGGCCTCCGTGCGCGAGGCGTGCACCCACGTGGTCGGTGCCTATGGTCTGGCCGCCGTGTGCGCTGACGAGCCCGGCGTGATCGCCGTGGCCCGCAAGGATTCCCCGATCGTGGTCGGCGCGGGCGAGACCGGCGCCTATGTTGCCTCCGATGTCATCGCGCTCATCGACGCCACCCGCGATGTCGTGGTGCTCGAGGACGGTCAGTTTGCCAAGCTTACGCCCGCAGGCGTCGAGTACACCGACGAGGCCGGCAACGTTATCGAGCCCAAGGTCACCCACATCGACTGGGACCTGGACATGGCAGAAAAGGGCGGTTATCCCGACTTTATGCTCAAGGAAATCCACGAGCAGCCGCGCGTCGTGCGCGACACGCTGGTCGGTCGTATGACGCCGGCCGGCGAGCTCGACATCGACGAGCTGGGCCTTTCGCTCGAGGAACTCAACGACATCGACCGCGTCTACGTGATCGCTTGCGGCACCAGCTATCACGCTGGCCTCATTGCTAAGAATCTCATTGAGGGCTGGGCTCGCATTCCCACCGAGGTTGAGGCGGCCAGCGAGTTCCGTTACCGCAATCCCATCATCACGCCGACGACGCTCGTCGTTGCCGTGTCCCAGTCGGGCGAGACGGCCGATACCCTTGCCGCCATTCGCGATGCGCGCATCAAGGGTGCCAAGGTCTTCGGCATCACCAACGTGGTGGGCAGCCCCGTGGCGCGTGAGAGCGACGGCGTCATCTACACCAAGGCCAACAAGGAGATCGCGGTCGCCTCGACCAAGAGCTTCATCGGCCAGGTCGTGAGCCTTACGCTTTTGGCCCTGCTGCTGGCGCAGGTCAAGTACCGCTTGACCACCAAGCAGGCGCGCATGCTGTTCCGCGAGCTTTCCGATACGGCCGAGCAGATCCGGTGGATTTTGGATACCCAGACCGAGTCCGTGCATGAGGCCGCCCTGCTGTGCAAGGACGCGCAGTCGGCGCTGTTCGTGGGTCGCGGCATGGGTGCCGCTATTTCCTACGAGGGCGCGCTCAAGCTCAAAGAGGTCAGCTACCTGCACGCCGAGGCCTACGCCGCCGGCGAGATGAAGCACGGCCCCATCGCCCTGATCGACCCGGGCTTCCCCGTCATCGCTGTGGCCACCAAGAGCGCCACCTACGACAAGACCGTGTCGAACCTCATGGAGTGCAAGGCGCGCGGTGCCAAGGTCATCGTGGTTGCCACCGAGGGCGACGAGGAGATCAACAAGATCGCCGACTGCATCATCCGCGTGCCGGCAGTCCGCGACGTGTTCAGCCCCATCACGGCGAGCGTTCCTCTGCAGCTGCTCGCCCGCGAGGTCGCCATCCTGCGCGGCTGCGACGTCGACCAGCCCCGTAACCTGGCCAAGAGCGTCACGGTAGAGTAGTTGGTTCCGCCGTTCTAGCGACTAAGGCCCGGCTCCGTTGTGGCGGAGCCGGGCCTTGTTGTATTTGCCCAGATAAAACCTGCCAAAATAAACCTGTCCCTTTTTGGCAGGTTAGCGGAGCTTGCTGGTCTCGAAGTACTCGGGGAACTGGTCCAGAACTTCGGTTTGATTGCGGAACATCATGTGCAGGTGCTTGCTGACCAAAAAGCTCGCTTCGATGGGGTCGCGACCGGCGATAGCGCGGCGAATCTGCTTGTGCTCGTTCACGATGTCCTGATTGTCGAGAACCTGCGTGGCGGCGCGCAGCCAGCGGAAGCGCTCCAGGTCGGCATTGGTCTCTTCGAGCCACGACCACACGGTGCTGCGACATGCGATGCTAAAAATCATGTGATGCATGAGGTTGTCGCTCAAAAAGAAGCCGATGCGATCCTCTTCGGCCATGGCCTTTTCCTGCAGCGCGATGGCGCGGTCGAGCTGCTCGATACCGGCCGACGTGGCGCGCGCACAACACTCCACGATCACCTGCTTTTCCAGATGTTCGCGGATGTAACAGGCGCTCTCGGCAAGGGTGAGGTTGATGGGTGAGACGTAGGTGCCGCTCTGGGGCACGGTGCGCACCAGGCCTTCCTGCGCCAAGCGAACCAAAGCCTCGCGCACGGGCGTGCGACCCATGTCCAGGTCATCGCAAAGTTGCTTGACGCCCAGCTTTTCGCCCGGCTTGTAGTCCAGATAGACGATTTTGCGTCGAATGGTGTGGTAGGACTGGTCCTGTAGGCTCGTTTCCTGCTCGCCGACGTGCATCGATTCTTCCATAGCGCCTCGCAACTGTTCTATCAAACTCATATGTCAGTTGTTAATTATGCCGCGAATCAGCTCTCCGCGGTGGGTAATTCGGCTGTCGCCCGAGAACTATTGCGGCATCTTAGTCTGTGTTTGCGCAAGGCTGCGCTCAATGTTGCCGTATCATAAGCCGTCGCAAACGTGAAATAGAAAGAAGGAATCCCATATGCAACTGGCAAACATCGTACGCGAGCGCTGGAAAGGCGTTTTGTTCTGCCTGATCATCGCCATTCCCGCGACGTTGCTCGGCAAACAAATTGAGGTGGTCGGCGGTCCGGTATTTGCCATCCTCTTTGGCATGGTCCTGGCGCTCGTCTTTCCCAAGAATCGTCGCGAACAGCTCACCGCCGGCGTTACCTATACGTCCAAAAAAGTCTTGCAGTACGCGGTTATCCTGCTTGGCTTTGGCATGAACCTCTCCCAGATTCTGTCCAAGGGCGCCCAGTCGCTACCGATTATCGTGGCAACAATCTCGACCTCGCTTGTCATCGCCTTTGTGCTCTGCCGCGTTATGAACGTGCCGGGCAAGATCGCGACGCTTGTGGGTGTGGGTTCGTCGATTTGCGGCGGTTCTGCCATCGCCGCGACCGCACCCGTCATCGATGCCGACGATCGCGAGATTGCCCAGGCCATTTCGGTCATCTTCCTGTTTAACGTTATCGCGGCGCTCGTGTTTCCGACGCTCGGCGGCATGCTCGGGCTGACCAACGAGGGCTTCGGCCTGTTTGCCGGTACCGCCATCAACGACACCTCGTCCGTAACGGCTGCGGCGAGCGCTTGGGACAGCATGCATCCCGGCGCCAATGTGCTCGAGAGCGCCACAGTGGTCAAGCTCACCAGGACGCTGGCCATTATTCCCATCACGTTGGTCCTCGCATGCTGGCAGATGCATCTGGCACGCAAGGCCGGCGGCGACGCCAAAAGCACGTTCTCGCTTAAACGCGCGTTTCCCATGTTTGTGCTGTTCTTTGTGCTGGCGAGCGTGATCACCACGGTGTTTCAGCTTCCCGTGTCCATCACGGCGCCCATCAAGGAGCTGTCGAAATTCTTTATCGTGATGGCCATGGTGGCTATTGGTTTTAATACCGATATCGTCGAGCTGGTCAAAAAGGGCGGCAAGCCCATCGCGCTGGGCTTTTGCTGCTGGATTGGCATTGCGTGCATGAGTTTGGGAATGCAACACGTACTGGGAATCTGGTAGAGAAGCAGCTTGTTTGCGTGCTGCGTGCTGGTGAGCGCATTCTCACGGTGGAGCGATAGGAGCTCTTGCGGGTATGGCTTGTCCGCAGGTTTATAAGTCCCGAAGAGCTCTTATCGCCCCGCCAGGATGGCGATGCGGGGCAACACCTATACTCGCAGGACGGCGCTTTCTGACCTATAGTGTTTGGTGAGCAATATCGTTCAATTTTGAAACACTCGGTCGTGCGACCGGCGGCGGCTGCATGTCGCCGCGGACAGGGGCAAATCATGGATAGCGATGCCAAGCTGGACATCTTGACCGAGGCCCTGGATGCTGCCGGGGCCTCGGCATTGGCAATCGATGCGCGTGGGGACGTCGCGATCTCGACCATGAATGACGCGGCGCTTGAGCGGGATGTGGCGGTTTTTGTCGCTGAGCGTCTCGACCGTATAGGAGACGGCGCGCGTCTGGTTATGGGGCGTGCGGCTACGCGCCTGAGCCTGACCGTTCGCCCCACCGACAAAGAGGGCGGGGGGCTTTGGGTCGTCGTGGTCCGCGAGGTGCGCGGTGCCGCGGCGCATGCGGGCATCGAGTGGCTCAACGCCGACGAGGTTGAGGCCCGCTACGAATCGAGCGCGTACGGCATCGTTGAGGGGGCGGCCTCGGTGGCTGCGCCGGTTGCAGAGAGTTACGCGCGCGGTGTGCCCCTTATGCTCGAGGGCGAGCTGGGAGCGGGTCAGGTCGAGATCGCCAAGCGCCTCTATCTGGACGGTCCTTTTGCCGGTCAGCCCTTTGTTTCCGTTGCGCTCGATGAGCTCACCGAGCGCGGTTGGCGCCATGTGCTCAAAAGCGCCGAATCGCCGTTGTTCCAAATGGGGCTGACCCTTTGCATTGAGGGCTGGAACGCGGTTGGCCCCCAGCGCCTCCGCGAGCTGGTCTCCACGATGGCCGACACCGCGTTGGCGACGCGCTGCCATGTGGTGCTGACAGCGAATGACATGCCGGGCGGCGGAGAAAGTGATCAAGCCGCGTTTGTGACCGAGCGTTTCGCCTGTGCGGTGAGCGTGGCGCCGGCAATCGCCGAGCAGGGAGCCGCGTCGACGAAGGTTGCGCGCTATTTGGAATATCTCGCTGATGCATTTGAGACGGCAGCACCCACGCTGTCTGCCGCGGCGACGAAGACGCTCGATGCTTACCGCTGGCCGCGCAATTATCTGCAGCTCCGCGAGGTCTCGGAACGACTGTATATATTGGCGGGGACGGGCACGGTGGACCGCGCTGTGGCGGAGGAAGTGCTCGCCCAAGAGGACGTGATTAAGACCGCAACCTTTGGCGCCCCGACGCTCGAAAGTGACCTGTATATCCTGCGACCGCTGGCCGATACCGAGCGAGATATCGCGCATCTGGTTGTAGACCATCTCCACGGCAACCGAACCCGTGCGGCGGAGGTGCTGGGCATAAGCCGTACAACGCTGTGGCGCTTGCTGAAGGACGATGACCGTTGAGCGAGGCGCCCGTGACCGCGCGCGACGCGTGTGCTACAGTCCAAAGCGTTATTGTTTCGATTTGGTTACGGCGTGCGAGGGCATATGGCTGAGACTTCAAAACCGAGCCGCAGAAGGCGGAGTGCCGCGCCGGTCAACCGACGCACGACATCGGTGACGTGGGGCAAACACGCCTCGGGGTTTGATGGCTCGTTCAAGCGCACTAAATACGGCTATCCTTCGGCAAGCGCCCGCTTGGCAATGCAGGCAGAGTCCTCGCTGTGGGGCCGCAAACGCGTGGTGGGCTCAAAGCTCAAGCACGACGGAACGCTCGGCTACATCAGCCGCGGGGCGGCTCGCCGCAGCGGGCTCAATCCCGCCGGCTGGCATCGCTACGTGCCGATCGTGGCCGCCGTTGCAGTGATCGTCATCGCACTCGCTGCGCTTGGCTACGCCGGCGGTGGCGCCAACTTGGACGCAATGTTTAAATCGCCCGAGCTCGCGCATGCAGGCACAGAAGTTGTCGAGGGCGCTCAGGCCCAGACGGGCGTCGCGCCCCAACGCGGTATCGTCGCGGCGGCCTCCACCATCGCCGATGCGCAAAAGGACGAGGACGAACAGGGCGATGGCGCCGAAACGGCCCAGATGAACGAAACGACGACAACTCCATCGGCAAGATAAGTTGTGAGTGGGGCAGCTAATTTGGGACGGGACTTTTTTAGCTGCCCAAGACAGTGGCTCATTCGATGCCAGTCGCCAAAAGCGAGCGAGCCGCATTTGCGCCAAGGTGACGTGAAATGAGAGGGCGCTGACCTTCTGGTCGCGCCCTCGAAATTGAACGTCAGATTGGCGTGAATGCGGCCCGCGCAGCGTCAACGAGCCCGCCGTTCGGTAGAACGGCGGAACGAATTACCTTACGTAGACGACGTTGTCGCGGCGCGGCTTTGCCTCGGGTAGCGTGTCCTCGGCGTAGCCAAGAATGCAGTTACCGACACCGCGCAGGCTGCCGTCGGCGGGCAGGCCCCAGCTGGCCAGCAGCTCCAGGCCCTCGGGCGAGTCAAAGACCTCATGCGCGCGGTGAATCCAGCACGAATCGACACCCAGCGCATAGGCGGCGTTGAGCAAGTTGCCCATGGCGAGCGAGCCGTCTTCCAGATGCGTGGGCACGCTGCGGTCAACTAGCACCACCACAACGGTCTTGGCGCCATAGAAGGGGTCGCTGTTGCTGCCCATGACCTGGGCGTTGAGCTGTGAGAGACGCTCGACGGTCGCGGGGTCGGTGACGGCGACAAACGTCACCGGCTGGCGGCCCATGCCGCTCGGTGCATATTGGCCGGCTTCGATAATACGTGCAAGCTTTTCGGCCTCGACGGGACGATTGCTGTATTTGCGGCAGCTGCGGCGGTGAATGAGTGCTTCGATAGTCTCCATGGTGTCTCCTCGCGGTGGCGTTGCAGATGCCCCGTTCATACCCGTCGGGCTCAAACGATAGACGGTCAATTGCCCGGCCAAAAGGATAGATTCCAATTGGGAAAGTAGGTTTGCATAAAAGTACCTTCAGAATGTGACAAACCAATGGGATGGTTAAACGTTTTATCCCGTCTACCCTGCGGTTTTTTACCACTTGCCTAAATGACGAACGCATAACCTTTGATAAAGGTTTTACTAAAGGAGTACCAACGTTTATCAATGCGCCGTGGTGGCGCCGGGCCAGGAGGTAACATCATGTTCCAGGCTGGAGATGTCGTCGAGACCGATTTCGAAGGATTTCTGAAGCTGCTGCGTTCCAAGACGCGCGCTTTCGTGTCGATCAACGATCACGAGTACTACATCACGCACACCGATGGCTATTGGCGTGTTCAGGATTGCGAGGCCCTCAACGACAAGGGCCACTTTACTGACTGCTCCGAGCTGGTCAACACGGTCTGCGAGGTCGTCGAGCTGCCGTGGATTGCCGGCAAGAGCCTGCATGACAGCTTCTCGGGCGCTACGGTCTATGAGGCCGTCGCCGCTTAACAGGCAATAAAACTCGATTTTCACGTGACCGCTGGCGCCGCCCCCGCGCCGGCGGTCTTTTTCTGCCGATAGGCCATAAAAATGCACGCATTTGCGGAGAGCCTGTTGACGATAGTCAAAACTCGGACTAATCTAGAGACACATAATTGGTCAAAAATCGGACAATTGAATGGTGGGATAGATGAATAGTGCGGTTACGCTGGTCGACTTCGACCGGTTGCTCAATGGACTCGACCATATCTATTCGGAGTTCTCGCGCGCCTGCGGCCTTTCGGACTGCGCCTATTGGATGCTCGTCGATACCAGCACGGCGGGCGGCAGTATTGCCGTAAGCCGTCTGACAAGCGAATGGTTCTACAGCAAGCAGACCATCAACTCGGCAATTAAAACCTTGACGGCGCGGGGCTTCGCAGCGTTGGAGTTTGCCGAAGGCAGCCGTAAGAACAAGGTTGTGAGCCTGACCGAAGAGGGCAGGCGATTTGCCGAGCGTTATGCGCTGCCGGCACTCAAGGCCGAGCAGCGAGCCTTTGGCGCGCTTGAGCCATGTGAGCAGCGCGAGATTATGCGCTTGATCGGCAAATTCTCTCAGGTGCTCGGCGATGAGTGCGATGCCTTTAAGCAGCATATCGCTGCCGAGAGCCAAGCCGAGAATCAAGGTGAGGGGGAGTCGTGCGACTGTTAATGAGGTTTCTAAAGCCATATCGAGGGCTTGTCGCAGTGACGCTGCTGGTGCTGCTGGTGGATAACGTCGGTACGCTGTTGGTTCCCACGATGCTGGCGAACATGGTCAACACCGGTATTACCACGGGCGATGTCGACTACATTTTACGCAACGGCCTATACATGTTTATCGCGACCAGCATGGCTAGCGGCGGCACGGTGCTGGGCTGCTATCTTTCGGCGCGCCTGGCCGCCAACGTGGCTTGCGATATCCGCAATGCCGTGTACGACAAATCGCTCGAGCTCGCGGCCAGCGATTTTGAGCGCTTTGGCACCGGATCGATGATCACGCGCTCGCTCAACGACATCAACGTGATTCAGCAGGCGATTCTGCAGACGATTCAGCTGGTGCTGCCCGTGCCGTTTTTGGCTGTGGCGGGCATCATATTCGCCTGGTTTATCGATCCCGCCATGGGCACGCTTCTGGGCGTAGTCGTTGCGATTGTGCTGGTGGCGGCGGTCTTTACGGTTGCCAACGCGGCGCCGATTTTTATGCGCCTACAGGGCTTTATCGACCGCATGAACGTGGTGCTGCGCGAGAATATTGTGGGCGTGCGCGTCATCCGTGCGTTTAACAAGGAGCGCCACGAGGAACGGCGTCTGGACGAGGTGTTTAGCGAATACGCCGCCAACGCCATCAAAGTCAACCACCTGTTTGTGGGCCTCGACAGCTCAAGCTTCTTTTTGATGAACATCGCCGAGGTGGCGGTGCTGTGGGTGGGCGGCAACCGCGTAGGCGCCCACGCCATGCAGATTGCGAGTATCTCGGCGGTGCTGGAGTATGCAATTCTGATCCTGTTCTTTGTGATGATGGCGCAGATGGTGGTGCTGACGCTGCCACGCGCCGCGGCATGCCTAAGCCGTGCGCAGCAGGTGTTGGAGATTGAGCCGAGCATCGTCGATGGCGAGCGCACGCTGGATGACGGGGCGCGCGAGCCCCAAGACGAAGCCGATGCGGTGGCCGTGTTCGACCACATGTCGTTTCGCTTTGACGATGCCGACGAGGACACCCTGTGCGACCTGAGCTTTGCCTGCCGTCGCGGTCAGACGACTGCGATCGTTGGCTCGACAGGCTCGGGCAAATCGACGGTGGCAAAGCTTCTGCTGCGCTTCCACGATGCCACCAAGGGCTCCATTCGCCTGAATGGTGTGGACCTGCGCGAGCTTACGCAAGACGAAATCCGCGGGCGCATTGCCTATGTGCCGCAGAAGGCGTGGCTGTTCTCGGGCACGGTGGCGAGCAACCTTCGCTTTGGTAACGAAGGCGCGACCGAGGGCGACATGCTTCACGCGCTTGAGGTTGCCCAGAGCACCTTTGTACTCGACCAACCGCAGGGGCTCGATACCCCGGTGGCGCAGGGCGGTACGAACTTCTCGGGTGGTCAGCGCCAGCGCCTGGCGATCGCCCGCGCACTCATGAAGCATGCCGATCTATATATCTTCGATGACAGTTTTTCGGCCCTGGACTTTAAGACCGATGCCGCCCTGCGCCATGCGCTGCAGGGCGAGACGCGTGACGCTGCGGTGCTCATCATCGCGCAGCGCATCTCGACGATCTTGCACGCCGACCAGATCGTCGTGCTCAAGGATGGCGAGGTTGTGGGTCTGGGCACGCATGGCGAGCTTATGGAAACCTGCGAGGTGTACCGCGCCATCGCGGAATCGCAGATGAAGGGAGGTGAGTAGCATGACCGAGGAGCTCAAGAAGCAGGGCGGCGTTGATGACGCCGCTGCCGCGGGACTGGTCGAGGAAACGGCTGCCGCGTCGACCGAGCTGGATGACGCCGCCAAGGCTGCAGCCGAGCGCGAGGCTCGCCGCCAAGCGCTCTACGAGGAAAACGAACGTGCCGAGGACGAGCGCGCCCGCGCCGAGGCAGAGCGTATGCGCGACGTGGACGACGAAGACGAGGACGAGACACCTCGGGATACCTGGGCGACGGTGCGCCGCCTGTGGAGTGAGGCTGCCGGCGACCATTGGCGCTTCTATATCGTGTTCGCGAGCATCGTGTTCTATGTCATCTTTAACACCGCGGCGCCGGCATATAGCGCCCGCGTGATCGATGAGCTGTGGGGCCACATTCAGGTAGCGTTTGTCAACAACGCCACCTTCAGCATCACCTGGGAGAACTGCGGCAGGACTATCTTCATCTACTTTTTGATTTGGACGGCCGCCGCCTCGTTCTACGCGCTCCAGAGCTTTTTGATGTCGAGCGTGGCCGAACGCCTCAATCTGCGCCTGCGCAACCGCATCGCGCAAAAGCTCAACCGTCTGCCGCTCGCCTATTTTGACGCGCATCGTCCCGGCGAGGTCGTCAGCCGCGCGACCAACGACCTGGACAAGATGTCCGAGAGCATGCAGCGCGGATTGCTGCAGCTGCTCGTGTCGATCGGCACGGTTGTTGGTGCTGTGAGCGTGATGTTCGTGTTCAGCGTGCAGCTTACGCTCGTCTTTCTGTTCTTTACGGCACTGTCGCTGCTGGTGACGAAGGTCGTCTCGCGCCGCACACACGATGTGACGGGCGAGCGCCAGGAGTGGGTGTCCAAGATTACGAGTGCGGTCGAGGAAGGCTATTCGGGCCGTCTGGTGATCCGCGCGTTTAACCGCGAGCGCCAGAGCTCCGCTGAGGTGCACGAGGCTTCGAAGGAACTGGCTCGTGTGAGCACCAAGGCCGACTTTATGATCAATGCTGTCGGCCCCGCGGTGCGCTTTATCGGCCGCTTGGCGCAGATCGTTATTGCGCTTGTGGGCTGCAGCATGCTGGTTGCCGGTCACATGACCGTCGGCGTGTTCCAGGCGTTCTTCCAGTTTATCTACGAGGCGTCCGAGCCCATGACGCAGTTGTCGTTTACCTTCAACTCGCTGCAGAGCGCGCTGGCGAGTGCAGAGCGCGTGTTCGACCTGCTCGATGAGCCCGAGATGGAGGCCGATCCGCTGCCGGACAAGGCCGCCAAGCTGCCGGGTCGCGTGGAGGGCCGCGTCTCCTTTGAGCATGTGCGCTTTGGTTATTCGCCCGACAAGCCGCTTATGCGCGACGTGTCGTTTACCGCCGAGCCGGGCCAGAAGATTGCCGTGGTGGGAACCACGGGCGCAGGCAAGACGACGCTCATCAACTTGCTCATGCGCTTCTACGAGATTGACGGCGGGCGTATTACGCTCGACGGCGTGGATACGAGCCGCATGGACCGCGGCGAGCTACGGCAGCAGTTTGGCATGGTGCTGCAGGACGCCTGGCTGTTCGACGGCACGATTGCCGAGAATATCGCCTACGGCTGCCCCGAGGCGACGCGCGACGAAATTGTGGCCGCCGCTCGTGCCGCGCAGGTCGACTTCTTTGTGCGCACCATGCCGCAGGGCTACGACACGCGCGTGGCCAACGATGCCGAAAGCATCAGCCAGGGCCAGCGTCAGCTGCTGACCATCGCACGCGTGCTGCTCAACAACCCGGCGATTCTCATCCTGGACGAGGCGACCTCAAGCGTGGACACGCGTACCGAGCTTGCCATCGGCCGTGCCATGGATGCGCTTATGCGCGGGCGCACGAGCTTTGTGATCGCACACCGCCTGTCGACGATTGTGGATGCCGACCTGATCTTGGTCATGGATCACGGCAACATTATCGAGCAGGGCACGCATAAGGAGCTGCTGGCTGCCGAGGGTGCCTACGCCGACCTCTATCTGAGCCAGTTCGCATAATGTGACAAAGGGACAGTCCCACATGTCCCATCAACGCAAAGGCGCGCCGGGGATGAATTCCCTGGCGCGCCTTCTTGTGTTGATGCGGGCTTGTGCCGTTCGCAGCCCTAGCGTTCGTCCACGAGCTTTGCGACGAGGGCTTTGAGCTCGGCCACCTCTCGCTCGAGTTCCTTGACGCGGCGGGCGTTCTCGGTGATGCCCTGGCGGTTGAGGGCACTCTGCTCGGCGGCGTCATCGGGCATGTACTCGCGATGCTGCTTGGCATCGAAGCTCTCCTCGAACACGCGGCAGCCGTTGCGCTTGATGATGCGTCCCGGCACGCCCACGACGGTGCAGTTGTCGGGCACGTCTTTGACGACGACCGAGTTGCCGCCGATCTTGACGTTGTTGCCGATGCGAATGTTGCCGAGCACCTTGGCACCCGTGCCCACGGTGACGTTATCGCCGAGCGTTGGGTGGCGCTTGCCGGTTTCGTTGCCGGTGCCGCCGAGCGTAACGCCCTGGTAAAGCACACAGTTGTCGCCCACAATGGTGGTCTCGCCGATGACGACGCCCATGGCGTGGTCGATAAAGAAATGCTTGCCGATCTGTGCGGCGGGATGAATCTCGACGCCGGTGATGTGGCGGGTGATTTGTGAGAGCACGCGGGCGAGCGAGCGATGACCGTGCTCCCAGAGCCAGTGCTCGGGCACGTGGTTCCACTTGGCGTGCAGGCCAGGATAGGAAAGGAAGATGACCAGACCGTTTTGCGCGGCGGGATCCTGCGCTTGGACGGTCTTGATGTCCTCGCGAATGGTACTGATAAAGCTCACCGGCCGCCCTCCCTTAGCGCCATGGCAATGCGATTCAATAAAGTATAGCGATTCGCTAGGGATTAGGAAGGACAATCTTGGCGGCATTGCGCAACAGGTGTCAGTTATGCAAACTTGCTGGTAATGGAGTCATGCTTTTGTGGGGTTGCGCACGAGGGGGCGCCGCAACCGTATACTGGTCAACTTGGACGTATCCGCGCCCACAACTGAGAGGTTTTACTTCATGGGTTTCATCAATTTTATCGCCGAGCTGCTTAAGGATCCGCGCACTGCGATCGCCAGCTGGATTGCCGCCGGCCCGCTTATGGCCTACGGCTGCGTGTTCTTGATCATCTTTATCGAGACGGGCGTGGTGTTCTTCCCGTTCCTTCCCGGCGATTCGCTGCTGTTCGCCTCGGGCTTCTTTGCCCACAACGGCGGCTTTAACATCGTGGCGCTTCTGGCCACCGCATGGGCCGCAGCCATCTTGGGCGATCAGTGCAACTTTATGATCGGCCACTTCTTTGGCAAAAAGATTATCGCTTCGGGCAAGGTGAAGGCCATGACGCCCGAGCGCATCAAAAAGTCCGAGGACTTCTTGGACAAGTGGGGCCACCTGGCCATCTTCCTGGGTCGCTTCTTTCCGTTTATCCGCACCTTCGTGCCCTTTATCGCCGGCATGGGCGGTATGCACTGGCGCAACTTTGTCATCTTTAACGTGCTGGGCGGCATTACCTGGTCGACGGTCTTTACGCTGCTGGGCTACTTCTTTGGCGGCATTCCCTTTGTGCAGGAGCACTTTGAGCTGCTGATTATCGGTATCGTCGCCGTGTCGATCATCCCGACCGTGGTCGGCCTGGTTAAGGCTAAGCTGGGCAAAAAGAACGCGTAGCTCGAGCCAGCGCGCAAACCGTGCAGTTGAGGCCCGTCACCGCTTACGGTGGCGGGCCTTTTTGCTTCGGTCAAATGAAAATACTTTAGTTAGTTAAAGAAAAACGTTTTATCCGACGCGCGTGCGGAGTACAATCTCGTGCATGCGAATCGACGTGCCATCGGCTTTGATGCTGTTCGCGTGTCCCGTCCGGCTCTACGCTCCGGGCGTGCGACGTTGCGACGCGGTCGGCCTCGGTCCTTGCGTGCGAGTTCGCGAGTATGCAACTGTGTATGTAAGGAGCGACACATGACTGTCGAGAAGAAGGATATCGATTGGGGTAGCCTCGGCTTTGGCTACATGAAGACCGATTACAGCTACGAGGCCCATTGGAAGGACGGCGAGTGGGACGAGGGCGGCCTGACCACCGACCACACCTTGCATGTCTCCGAGTGCGGCGGCATCTTCCATTACTGCCAGGAGGTCTTTGAGGGCCTGAAAGCCTACACCGCCGAGGACGGCAGCATCGTCTGCTTCCGTCCCGACATGAACGCCGAGCGCATGTATAACTCTGCCCAGCGCCTCGAGATGCCCCCGTTCCCCAAGGACAAGTTCGTTGAGGCCGTCAAGCAGGTCGTCTCTGCCAACGCCGCCTGGGTTCCGCCCTTCGGCTCCGGCGCGACCCTGTACGTGCGTCCGTTTATGATCGGCTCCGGTGACGTGATCGGCGTGGCTCCCGCTCCTGAGTACACGTTCCGCATCCTCGTGACCCCGGTCGGTCCGTACTTTAAGGGTGGCCTCAAGCCCGTCAAGCTGCGCGTTTCCGAGTATGACCGTGCAGCACCGCACGGTACCGGCAACATCAAGGCCGGCCTGAACTACGCCATGTCCCTTAAGCCCACGATGGAGGCCCATCGCGAGGGCTATGCCGAGAACCTGTATCTCGACTCCGAGTCCCGCACCTATGTCGAGGAGACCGGTGGCGCCAACGTCCTGTTCGTGAAAGAGGATGGCACGCTCGTCGTTCCGCAGTCGCACACCGACTCCATCCTGCCCTCCATCACCCGTCGTTCGCTCGTTCAGGTTGCCGAGGATTTGGGCATGACCGTCGATCAGCGTCCCGTCGAGTGGGCCGAGGTCAAGGCCGGCACCTTTGTCGAGTGCGGCCTGTGCGGCACCGCTGCCGTCATCTCTCCGGTTGGCGAAATCGACAACAAGGTTTACGGCGCCGACGAGACCGTGACCTTCCCGGCTGGCTACACCGAGATCGGCCCTGTGATGAAGAAGCTCCGCGAGACCCTGACTGGTATCCAGTCCGGTGCTGTCGAGGATAAGCACAACTGGGTTTACACCGTCGCGTAAAGCTGTCTTACCTGTCCGGGCGGAGAGCAAGTTCCCTCCCGGCGCGTCCTCGGACATGCAAGAAGCCCTCGCTGCGCACTTCGTGCGGCGAGGGCTTCTTGCGTCCTGCGGAGTGCGCCGGGAGGGAACTTGCTCTCCGCCCTGCGGGTTCGGCGTTGTCACAACGGGCAATGATTAATCTGAATAAAGATGGTGCGCGGCCTTTTGGCCGCGCTTTTTATAAAGAAGGGGTCCAAGGCGATTGCCCTGGACCCCTAAAGGATCAATGTGATGGCGGAAGCTTGGCCGTGCCTACTAGAACTTGACGGTCGGGGCCTGGCGGGCTGCTTCGGCGGCCTCGAAGCCCTGGCGCTCCTTAAACTGGAAGATGCCGGCAAAGATGACAGCCGGGAACGTCTGAATGGCGTTGTTGTAGCTGAGTACGCAGTCGTTGTAGCTCTGGCGTGCATAGCTAATCTTGTTCTCGGTATCCTCGAGCGATGCCTGCAGCTGCGTAAAGTTGGTGTTTGCCTTAAGATCGGGATAGGCCTCGGCTACGGCGAAGAGCTGACGCAGCGCACCGGTCAGCACGTTGTCGGCTTCCATCTTGGCCTCGGGCGTGGTGGCCTTGACGGCGGTGTTACGCGCGCTGATCACGGCGGAGAGCGTCTCCTGCTCGTGCTTGGCGTAGCCCTTGACGGTCTCGACCAGGTTGGGGATCAGGTCGTTGCGGCGCTGCAGCTGTGTATCGATGTTCTGCCAGGCGTTATCGATGCGGTTACGCTTGGTGACCATGTTGTTGTAGATGCCGGCGATGGCGCAGACAATCACAATGACAACAACGATGCCGATGATGACGGTAATCATGATGTCTCCGTTTCGAATGGCCGCGGCGGCATGCGCCAGCTGCCGTTGGTATAACGCTACTAGTATACCCGCAACGTTTTGCCGTGCCGAACTTTCCGGCAAGCGTTATGTTTTCGGCGGGGTTGGTACCGGGGCAAAGCGCGCGAGGTACAGGTGTAAGATATGCGACAGATTGACGAGTGTTGTCTTTGCCCTGAGGATGGCGATACCAGTGGACCTTCGCATTAAGAAAACCTACCGCGCCCTGTTCGATGCTTTCACCGAGCTTCTCGAGGAGCATCGTTTTGAGGACCTGACGGTTGCCATGCTGTGCGACCGCGCCATGATTCGCCGCACGACGTTCTACAAGCATTTTCGCGACAAGAACGATTACTTTGCCTTTTATATCGATGAGCTCATGTCGGGCTTGCCGCAAAAACAGCCCGATGAGGCCGGCGCGGTATCTGCCGAGGACGTGCGCGCGCTTCGACACGCGATTTTGGACGATGCCATGGATTTGATTCTGACGCACGAGCGGCTCATGGATAACATTTTGGCAAGCAGCATGTCGGGCATGTTGACCAACGTTATTTGCGACCGCATTGCCCGCTCCATCCGCGAGCGTGTGATGAACGTGCTTGCCGAGGATGCCCTGGCCCCCGTGTCACTTGAGACGACGTCTGAGTTTGTCGCCGGCGGTATTATTCGACTTTTCACGATATGGTGGGAATCGGGCCACGATCTTGAGCGTCGACCTGAGATAGCCGACGTGGTCGATGCACTGTTTGAGCGGACCATGACACCGGTGAATCACTAAAGTGGCGGAGAGAGGGGGATTCGAACCCCCGGAACGCTCTCGCGCTCAACGGTTTTCAAGACCGCCGCATTCAACCGCTCTGCCATCTCTCCGTGAGTCGTAATGATAGCATCGTTTTGAATTTGCAACAGGGAAGGCGAACGATGACGATCACCGAAATCGACGAGAAGTTCATGCGCGAGGCGCTGGCGGAGGCTCGCGCCGCCGCTGCGGTGGGCGAGGTACCGATTGGTGCCGTGGTAGTGCGTGCGGGTGAGATTGTCGCGCGGGCGCACAATCGGCGCGAGCTCGACCAGGATCCTTCGGCTCATGCAGAGTTCGCGGCCGAGTGCGCCGCTGCCCAGGCGCTTGGCCGCTGGCGTCTTTCCGACTGTACGGTCTATGTGACGTTGGAACCCTGCTGCATGTGCGCGGGCCTTATGGTCAACGCGCGCGTGGGGCGCTGCGTGTATGGCGCGGCCGATGCCAAGGCGGGTGCGCTGGGCTCGTTGTATGACCTCAATGCCGATTCGCGCCTGAACCATCGGTTTAACGTGACGGCTGGGGTCCTGGCGGATGAATGCCGCGAGCTGCTGAGTAGCTATTTTGGCGGTCTGCGCGGAACGGGCGGCGTTGATTGCGGTTGTGGGGCCGATCTTGAGGCGCATGCTGCTCATGCCGAGGCGCTTGCGGACGCCGATGGGGATGCTGGCACGGCGGTTGACTTTGGTCCTGCGTGCCGCCGACCCCGCCGTGTGCTGTTGGCGATTGACTCCTTTAAGGGCAGCGTGTCGAGCGCGCAGGCGGAGGCGGCGGTTGCCGAAGGCGTGCGCCGCGTTTGGCCCGATGCCGAGGTGCGCGCATTGCCGCTGGCAGATGGTGGCGAGGGAACGCTCGATGCCATCGCCGCATGCGGTGGCGAGCTCTCAACCTGTGATGTCGCAGGCCCCTTGGGCGACCGCGTGTCTGCCCGGATGCTGGTGGACGGCGAGCACGAGTCGGCTGTAATTGAGATGGCCGAGGCGGCCGGCATTGGGTATTCGCCTTGCACGGAGTCGGCGGCGTTGGCGGCCACAACCTATGGCGTGGGCGAGCTTATGCTTCGCGCAGTTCGCACGGGCGCAAGGACACTCTATATTGGCTTGGGCGGCAGCGCCACCAACGACGGTGGCACCGGCATGCTGCGGGCGCTGGGCGCGCGTGTGGTCGATGATCAGGGCTGCGAGGTCGTCCCCGGTCTTGCCGGCCTTGAGCAGGTGGCGAGCGTTGATTTGGCGCCAGCGCTACAGGCTTTGGATGGCGCTCGTATCGTTGTGCTTTCGGATGTCGAGAATCCACTCGTAGGGCGTCGCGGCGCGCTTGCGGTGTTCGGCGGACAGAAGGGTCTGCCGGCGGATGATGCCGAGGTCCTGCGCAGGTGCGACAGCTGGATGGTCGGCTACGGTCGCTTGCTCGACGCCGCGATTGCCGGAGCTCGAGCCCAGGGGTTGTTGCGCACACCCGAGGGCTCGCGGACATTTGGCTCGGTGCTTGGCGTGCCCGGCGCGGGCGCTGCCGGTGGCTTGGGCGCGGCGTTGCTGGCGCTCGGCGCGGAGCTACGCTCGGGTGTGGAGACGGTGCTCGATCTCGTGGGGTTTGACGAGCGCGTGCGCGATGTCGACCTGGTCATTACAGGCGAGGGCAATATGGATGAGCAATCCGCCGCCGGTAAGGCGCCGGTGGGCGTGGCGCGCCGTGCCAAGCGGTGTGGCAAACCGGTGATCGCTGTCGTGGGCGGTCGCGCTGACAACCTGGATGCGGTGTGTGTGCGGGGCATCGACTTGGTGCTTCCGATCTGCCGCAAGCCCATGGACCTGGAACAGGCACTCGATCCGCAAGAAGCCACAACCAACCTCATCTGTGCCGGCGAGTCAGCCGCACAAGCCTATGACCTCGCTCGCCTCTAAGGCCTATCTCCCTATAAGTTGCGGTGGAATACGGAGTGTTTTTGCCTTTAAGGGGCCAATTCAGTCCGTATTCCACCGCAACTTCGAGAATGGCCATTCGAGGTTGGCTGCCTTGGGTCTTGGATCGGACCGTTTGCCACGAAACGTGGCCATCTACTACGTTAAACCGGCCACTCTCGACCATCCCGGAATTTACAAAAACAAAACCGCAGGTAGAAAGCTTGCCGATTTTCGAAAAAGCCGGCTATGGTTGACCTCTGTGACCAAAACGTAGTAGATAGGCCCTTTTCGTGGCACGGCACCAGATCAGTCTATTTAGGATGGGGCTTACTTGACTACTTTCGCCACCCTGATGCCCCTCCAGTCAAAAAGTGGTCAAAAAAGCCCCGTCCCAAATTAGCTACCTTGCTCTGGCGGGCGGGAGCAGGTAAGATATACCGAGCGCCTAGCGCGTTCGATGGGTTCGGATGACGACATGTTCCGAATCTGGTCAGGTCCGGAAGGAAGCAGCCATAAGGAGCCTCTGTCGGGCATCCGAATCCATCGAGTGCGCGGGCGCTTTTTGGTGCCGCGACATGGCCCGGCCGGCGACGAGGTATTTGGTGTCTCGCTGGTCCTCGGCTGCTCCTGCGGGATCGCTCGACTACCAAATACCTCGTCGCCGGCCGGGCCCCGTCGTCCAAAAATCACCCGTAAAGGCGCGTTTATCTAATTAAATCTATCCCTTGCGGAATGCGGCTTGCTGGTGTTGTCTGGGCATTGATGGCTATGTGGTTCAAGAGGCGGCGGTGCTGTTGCTTGATTTTTTGCAGTTAAAGAGGCCCGTTTCCCTGGGTTGGGGAAACGGGCCCTTTTTGTTTTTGGGCTCGTGGATTAGCGAAGACAATAACCGCTGGCAGCTATTTCGAGTTCTTGATGCGGCGTGTGGCTGTGGCGGTTATTCCGAGGCCTGTGGCGGCGACTGCTGCGAGTGCGATTGCGCTCGGCGCTGTGTCGCCTGTGTTTGCGAGCTTGCCGGGCTTGCCGCTGCTCGTGTTCGCCTGCTTGGTGGAGCTCGGTGCGGTGTCTTTGCCGGTCGCGGGCGAGCTGGCGGGCGGTGTCGTCTCGGCCGGCTGCGCTGAGCTGGAGGGTTTTGTCGTCTCGGACGGTTTCGCTATCTCGGGCGAGGCGGCCTTGTCTGCTGCGGCTTTTGCCTCTTCGTATGCCTTGCAGGCATCGTCATATGCCGCTTGCGCCTTATCCAAATTGTCGAGGAGCGCATCTCGCTTGGCTGTTTCCTCGTCGATGTGGGCTTTGACTTCCTCCGCCGCACTTTCGAATCTCCGAACCTGTCTTTCCTGGCTTTCGAGGCGGCGTTGGTAGCTGTCAAGCGTCGTTTTGCAAGATTCTTCTTGCAATTTTGCCGCCATGATTTCGGAGCGCAACTGTTTAATAGCTTCGCTGGGCGCCTCGTCGCCGAGTGCCTTAAGTGCCTCTAATTTTGCCTGAAGGCTGCTTACCAGGTTGCTGGCCTCGTCGTATTTGGCTTGGGCTGCATCGACGTTCGCTTGCATGGCGGGAAGGAGTTCCCTACATTCGGCGGCATGCGCCAGCATAATGTCGCGGAGCTCTTGATCACTGGCAATCATATTATTGATTCCCGCAATTCTCTCGGGACTTGCGGCGTCCTCCGCTGCTTTGAGTTTTTTGAGCGCTTCCTGCATGGCTGCATACGCTTTTTCTTTTGCGGCGGCCGCGTCTTCTGTCTGCGGGGCGCCCGAATTGCCGTTGGCGGCGCTCGTCTGCGAAACGGCCGCACCGGTGGGGGAGCTGGTTTCTGCCGCGATCGCCGTTGCGGGGGCGATTCCCGCGACAAGTGCCGCGGAAAGGGCGATGCCCACAGTTGCTCGTCTTGCTCTTCTTGCGAGAATGTCGTTCATCTCGGCACCTCATTTCAAGGGTCGGCGACTAACCTGGTAGCACTAATGCAAGTATACCAAGTGGTCGACCCGACACTGACTGGGTGTGCGCGTATGCCCCTCTGAAAACTGAATCCCGTTAGAAATGAAGAGTTGTTTACGCTTCTTTTGGGTTCACCGTACTATCATGATTCGAATTGAGTGTGAATGATGATAGGGAGCGCCTATACATGATTGAGCTGCTCAGGCGTTTTGGTGGTAAGTTTCGCCGGTATATGGTGATCGGCCCAGCGTGCAAGCTGATCGAAGTGATCTTTGACCTGCTGACGCCGCTGGTGATTGCCCAGATGATCGATAAGGGTATTGGCGCACACGATGTCAACGCCGTCGTCCACTACGGTATGCTGCTTGGCGCCATGGCTGTGATCGGCATCTCGTTTACGCTCGTCTGCCAAAAGATGGCGGCGCTCACCTCGCAGGGCATGGGCACCGATATCCGCGGTGCGCTCTACCAGCACATCAACAAGTTGAGCTATGCCGAACTCGACCGCTTTGGCACGCCGTCGCTTATCACCCGCATCACCAACGACGTCAACCAGGTGCAGCTGGCCGTGGCGCTGGGCGTACGCATGCTCATCCGCTGGCCCTTCTTGGCGGTGGGCTCTATGTGCGCGGCCCTTGCCATCGACCTTAAGCTCGGCATGATCTTCTTGATCTGCACGCCCGCTATCGGCCTGGTGTTTTGGTTTGTCATGGCGCGCTGCATTCCCTACTACAAGCAGCTGCAGGCAAAGCTCGACCGCATCGCGCTTATCTGCCGCGAAGGTCTTTCGGGCGCCCGCGTGGTTCGCGCCTTTGTGCGCGAGGACCACGAGCGCGAGCGCTTTGCCCAAGCCGCCGATGACCAGGCCAATACTGCCATCGCGGTGGGCAAGCTCTCGTCGATTCTCAACCCCGTCACGTTTTTGGTGATGAACCTGGGCGTGTGCGCCATCCTGTGGGTGGGCGGCATCCAGGTCAGCGTGGGCGAGCTTACGCAGGGCCAGGTCATGGCGTTTGTGAACTACATGACGCAGACCCTGACCTCCATCGTGTACGTCGCCAACCTGGTCGTGGTCTTTACCAAGGCGAGCGCCAGCGCGTCGCGTATCAACGAGGTGCTCAATTGCGTGCCGAGCATCACCGACGAGGGCAACCAGCCGGTCGCGCTGCCCAAGCCGGGCAATGTCGCTCCAGTTCCCGCGCTGAGCTTGAGCCATGCGAGCTTCTCGTTTGGCGCTGGCGCGGCCAATGCTGTCAACGATGTGACGCTGGAACTCCCGCTGGGCAAGACGCTCGGCATTATCGGCGGTACGGGTAGCGGCAAGTCCACGCTCGTCTCGCTCATCCCGCGCCTGTACGATGCGAGCACCGGCAGCGTGAGCGTGATGGGCGCCGACGTGCGCACCTGGCCGCTCGACCAGCTGCGCCGTGTGGTCGCGACCGTTCCGCAGCGCGCATCGCTGGTGAGCGGCTCCATCCGCAGCAACCTGACCTGGCGTGACGAGTCGGCGACCGACGAGGAGCTCTGGGCAGCGCTCGATATGGCGCAAGCGAGCGAGTTCGTGCGCAGCAAGCCGCAGGGCTTAGACGCCCCGGTCGAGGCGGGCGGCAAGAACTTTAGCGGTGGCCAACGCCAGCGCCTGACCATCGCGCGTGCCCTGGTGGGCTCGCCGCAGGTTCTGATCATGGATGACTCCGCGTCGGCGCTCGACTTTAAGACCGACGCGGCGCTTCGCCATGCCATTCGCGAGCGCAGTGTGCGCGGTGCCGCCGAGGGCGGGCTGCCGCTCACGACCGTCATCGTGAGCCAACGTGTCTCGACCGTTCGCGATGCCGACATGATCTGCGTACTCGACCACGGCTCGGTTGCGGGCCTGGGCACGCATGACGAGCTGTACGCGACCTGCCAGCTCTATCGCGAGATTTGCCAGTCGCAGCTGCGCCGCGAGGAGCTCGAGGGCCAGCAGGGGGGCGCGGCGCCCGCGCCCACCCTAAGGCCCGCGCCCGCCCCAGGCGCTCCGACCGCCCCCGCATCCGTCTGCGCAAAGGAGGGATGCTAAATGAATCCGTACACTTCCTCCGGTTCGGTCGCCACGATGACGGCCAACGTGTCCGGTAACGATAACCTCAACGACCTGGGCGACGGTCCGCGCCAGCCCGGCGACCCCGAGCGCTATCCCGTGGGCGCGGTGACCCGCCGCCTGATGGGCTACGTCCGTCCGCACCGTATTTCGTTTACGGCGTCGTTCGTGAGCGCCGCTATCTCGGTGATTCTGCAGCTCTACACGCCTATCCTTATCGGCGAGGGCATCGACCTGATTGTTGCTGCGGGCCAGGTGGATTTCGATGCACTGCTGCCGCTCGTTACCAAACTCGCGCTCGTCGTGGTGGGTGCCGCTGCCTTCCAGTGGCTGCAGGGCTACTGCGTCAACCGCCTGTCCTATGAGACGGTGCGCGACATGCGCGTGGAGGCGAGCGACAAGCTCAGCCGTATGCCGCTCAGCTTTATCGACGGCCATGCCCACGGCGACCTTATGAGTCGCGTGGTCAACGACGTCGATCAGGTGGGCGACGGTCTGCTGCAGGGCTTCACACAGCTCTTCACCGGTGTTATTACCATCGTGGGTACGCTCGCGTTTATGCTTTCCATCAACCTGACCATGACGCTCGTGGTGGTACTCGTCACGCCGCTTTCCATTTTTGCAGCCGGTGCTATCGCCAAGCTTTCCAACAAAAGCTTTACGGCACAGCAGCGTATTCAAGGGCAGCTCGGTGGTCATATCGAGGAGTACGTAGGCGAGCAGAAACTTGTCGACGCCTTTGCCTATGGTCCCAACGCTCAGCAGCGCTTCGATGCCCTCAACGCCGAGCTCTATGCGGCAGGTGAGCGCGCGCAGTTTATGGGTTCGCTCTCCAACCCCGGCACGCGCTTTATCAATAACATCATCTATGCCGTGGTTGCCGTGATTGGCTGCGTGGGCGTGATCACGGGCGTGCCCGCGGCACTCACGGTGGGCGGCGTGCAGATCTTCCTGTCCTACGCCAACCAGTACACCAAGCCGTTCAACGAGGTCACCAACGTCATTACGCAGATCCAGACGGCGTACGCCTCGGCACGCCGCATGTTTGCGCTGCTCGACGCGCGCGAGCAGGAGCCCGATGCGACGGGCGCCGTGGAACTTGCCGTCCCGCGTGGCGAGGTGACCTTTGAGCACGTGGACTTTAGTTATGTGCCCGATCGCAAGCTGCTGCAGGATATCTGCATCGAGGCCAAACCCGGCATGCGCTTTGCCCTGGTCGGCCCCACGGGCTGCGGCAAGACAACGCTCATCAACCTGCTGCTGCGTTTTTACGATATTGATGCCGGACGCATCATGGTCGATGACCGGTCTTCGCGTGACTACACGCGCGCGAGCCTGCGCCGCGCCTTTGGCATGGTGCTGCAGGATACGTGGCTGTTCGAGGGCACGGTGGCGGAAAACATCGCCTACGGCTGTCCCGACGCCACGCGCGAACAGGTTATCGAAGCTGCCAAGCGCGCGCATGCGCACAAGTTTATCGTGCAGCTGCCAGGCGGCTACGATACGGTCATCGGCGAGGACGGCGGCACGTTTAGCCAGGGTCAAAAACAGCTGCTGTGCATTACGCGCGTTATGCTCACCGATCCGGCGATTCTGCTGCTGGACGAGGCAACGTCGAGCATCGATACGCGTACCGAGCTGCAGGTGCAGGCGGCATTCGACGAGCTCATGGCCGGTCGCACAAGCTTTGTCGTGGCGCACCGCCTGAGCACCATCCGCAACGCCGACTGCATTCTGGTGATGCGCGACGGCCAGATTATCGAGCGCGGCACGCACGACGAGCTGCTGGCGGCAGACGGCTTCTATGCCGATCTTTACCGCAGCCAGTTTGCCCAGTGAGCAAGCCCGTGGGGCAAATTAATCAATCGACAGACGGTGGTTTACATCTGTCACGTTAGTACTAAGATATTCATCTAATAAATTGCATTAGTGGCTTTAGTTTTGGGGGAAACGAGGCAACGTGACTATGACGTGCTCTTTGGTGGTTAACAGCAAGAGCGGTAATACCAGGATGGTTTCGGGCGCGATCAAGCGCGCTCTGCAGGCTGCGGGTGTTGAGTTTGTCCATGCCGCGGCGTTGAGCGATGATGCGGATGCAGATCAGGTTGCGCTCGAGGCGCAGGGCGCCTGCGCGGCCGACACGGTGCTCGTCGGTTTTTGGTGCGACAAGGGCGCGTGCACGCCTTCGGTCGCGGCGTTGCTCTCCGCCTTGCACGGTAAGCGCGTCTTCCTGTTTGGCACCTGCGGTTTTGGCGCCGACCAGAGCTACTATCAGCAGATTATCGACCGCGTAACTTCCAATTTGGCTGGGGATGCCGAGCTTGCGGGCTGGGCAATGTGCCAGGGCAAGATGGGCCCCGCGGTCAAGCAGCGCTACGAGGCCATGCTCGAGCAAGATCCCGACAACGCCCGATTTAAGATGCTGCTCGACAACTGGGTTGCCGCGAAGGACCATCCCACCAAGGAGGACCTGGGCAACATGGCCGCAGCCGCCAAGAAGGCTGTGCTGGGCGAGTAGCTTCGTCGTTTGTGGTGCTTCGTGCAAAACAATACAAATGTGAAAGCCTCGAAATCCTCGAGGCTTTTTTCTTGACGCTCGTGGGCGCAACGATGGCAAGCGTCTGGGGCGATATTTTCCATCGCCCTGATGACGAGGCCGTCCTGGACGACACGCTCGCATGCGTTCGCTGGATGTATTCAGAGTGGGACACGGTTTCCGGATGCAAAAAAGGCCACATGACGTGGCCTTTAACTTATATATGTTGCGGGTGCCCCCATGACAAGCCGCGCTTCAACAACAAGGCGTCTGTCCGAGCAGGGAACCTTATATGCCTCCGTCCGGACAGACGTTTCAGTTATGAACTCGCAGCTAGTCGCTACTTGATCTTGGTCGTACCCGGTGCCAGGTTGGGGTCGGTCTCGTTGGCCTCGGTCTGGAAGTGCTTGGTGTAGACGTTCTTGCCGTCGCGGAACATCTCGTAGTACTGCATCTTGGCGTAATCCTCGCGCGCCTTGGTTGCGGCTGCGGCAGCGGCGTCGTCACCGGTGACGTTGGAGGAGAGCGCCCAGCGCAGGCTGGCGTCCTCGTAGCCCACCGAGTTGATGGCGGGCAGCGACTTACGCAGCGTCATGTGCGCTTTCTGGTAGTCGGTCAGCGGGGCGCCGATCAGCTGCATCAGCTGGGTGGACAGGTAGTTGGTGGACAGGTCGTCGGTCTCGCTCGTCTGGTCGCAGCCGGCAACGTCGTAGTTGGCCCAGATGATGTAGTCGGTCTGCCACAGGCGCTCCTGATGCGTAGCATCGTCTTCGCCGGTAAACCACTTGTCATTGAACTTGGACGGGAAGAACGGCTGGTGGTCGCCCCAGAATACCACGACCACCTTACGGTCGAGCTTGCTCAGGGCGTTGAGGAAGTAGCGCAGCGCCTGGTCGGACTGCTCGATGCACGAGACATACTCGTCGACATCGGAGAGCGTGCCGTCCTCGAGGGTCTTGGCGTCCAAATCGGTCGTGTCGATATTCAGGTGCATCTGCTTGTCGACCGGCAGCAGGCCCGTATCGTAGCCCGAGTGGTTCTGCATGGTCACGTCGAAGATAAACTGCGGATCGGCGTTCTGGTCGAGCAGCTCAAGAATCTTGTCGTAGGTAGCCTGGTCGGTCACCATGCCGCGCAGGGTGTCGGCTCCCTGGAAGTCATTGATAGACAGGAACTGGTCAAAGCCAAAGTCCTTGTAGACGTTCTCGCGGTTCCAGTTGGTCGCGTGGTTGGGGTGCATGGCCGTGGTGGAATAGCCGAGCGATTTGAACTGTTCTGCCAGGTTCCCGGTCGTCTCCATGTTGTAGATGGTGTAGGGGTACACGCCCGAGCCCAGGTTGGCCATGGAGTTGCCGGTCATAAACTCAAACTCGGTATTGGCGGTACCGCCGCCGTAGGCGCTCACATAGAGCTTGCCGCGGCTGAGGCAGTTGGACAGGTTCTTAAAGTACTGCGGGCCCTCGTAGCCGGCGCGCATGTTCTGGTAGATCGAAAGGTCTGAGAAGGTCTCGTTCATGATGGCGATGACCGTGGGCTTCTCGCTGTCGAACTGCTCCTTTGCGGCGGCGCGCTCGTCGCTCTTGGCCGCGTCGGACTTGTCGTAGGCCTTGGCGTACTTTTTGAGCGTGGCCTTGGCATCGTCGACGGAGTAGTCGGCGGGTTTGGGCGGCTTGATGGACTGCGCCGCACTAATAAAGGCGGGCAGGTAGCCCTCGCGCCAGTAGCTCTCGAGCGGGCGCCAGGTGTAGACGGTGATGCCGAGGGTGTTGTAGTAGTCGATGAGCGCGACATGCGCGGTTACGCCGCCCAGGCACAGCACTGCCACGAGCAGGTTGGTGAGCAGCATGCGCTTGGCGTTGGCGGCACCCTTCTGACGGTGCGGTGCCACCAGGCCGGCGTACTCGCACAGCAGCATGGCGATGGCGGTAAAGCCCATGGACAGCACGCAGAACAGCGAGATGGAGAAGGTGTAGCCGGTGCCGGCGACCGCGGCGGCGGTGGAGATGGCCGAAAGGTCGCCCGGCTGGATGGGCATGGATTTAAACGTGATGACGAAGAACTCGGCAATGCCCAGGACAAAGAGGGCAAAGGCCAGGACCGCGGGAGCTACGCCGTGGCGCTGGAACAGGAAGAACAGGCCGACCATGAGCACGGTGATGATGGCCCACTCGAGCAGGATGCACAGGGGGTAGACCCAGGTAAAGTCGTGGTTGGACGAGACCTCCATGCCCAGCAGCGCAAAGACGCCGGCGAGCAGCAGGCACAGGACGGCGGCGACGAGTGGTTTGCCCACAAAGGCGCCGCGCAGGCGGGCGAGCTTGCCGGTGGGGGCGGGGGCGTCGGGCTTGGCGAACGCAAAGACGCGCGGGGCGATGCGGTCGCGTGCGATGCTGGCCCAAGCGCAGCCGGTGAGGATGGCGTTGGTCAGGATGAGCATCACAAAGGCGAGCGGCTCGTTTTGGGCGACGAGGCCAATGGCGCCCCAAATGGTCAAAAAGAGCTGGAACAGGCCGAAGGCGACGCTCCACCCAAGAGCGCTTTTGGCAACGGTGCCCGACTGAGCGCAAATGGCCTTGGCCTCGCGCAAGACAAGGTAGACGGTCGCCGCAAGACCGACGAGCGAGATGGCGGCAGCGAACATGCTGAGACTCCTCACAAACTAAAACGTACGAAAGCGGGGGTTTACCCGATTGTTACCAAGATATGCGCTGCAATTGGTGGCTGCGCACAACAACCAGCCATATTAACGCGCACGTGCGGCGGTGTGGCGCAATGTAGTGGCGACCTGCGCGATAATGGACGGGAATTACACGGAAACGTAAAGGCTTCTTAAAGAATTAGCGAGGATAGAGCTATGGGCGAGCAGGTTTGTATGACGGGTGCCGAGTACTGCGGCGGAGCTGCGGGCGTGGATACGAACGGTTATCCGGTCGAGACTACGGGCAATGCGGTGCTGGACACGTTGGAGCACCGTTCCTCCACGCGTGCCTTCGCGCGTGATGACGACGACCGTCCCGTGGCGGTGACCGACGAGCAGCGGGCGGCAATTTTGCATGCGGCGAGTCGCGCGCCGTCGGCGGGCGCCATGATGATGTATTCCATCGTGAGCATTCGCGAGCAGGCTACGCTCGACCGCCTGGCCGACCTGTGCGACCAGCAGCCCATGATCGCCAAGGCGCCCTGGGCACTAATATTTGTGGTCGACTATGCCAAGTGGATCGATCTGTTTGAGCATGTGGGTTGCTTTGAGCCCGAGTTTGTAGAGCGTACGGGCAAGGCGCCCCGCCGCGCGCCGGGTCTGGGCGACTTTGCCATCGCGGCGCAGGATGCCGTGATCGCCGCCCAAAACGCCGTGGTCGCCGCCGAGGCCCTGGGGCTGGGGAGCTGCTACATCGGCGATGTTATCGAGAACGCCGAGGAAGTTGCCGAGCTGCTCGATCTGCCGCCCTATACCATGCCGCTATCGATGCTCATCATCGGCACGCCCCGCAAGGAGCGTCCGGCGATTGCGCATCCTGTGGTGAACCTGGTGCACGAGGAACGCTACCGCCGTGCGGACGCTGCGACTATGGATGCGCAGGTGGCCGAGATGGACACGATGTTTCGCCCGCATGCCCGCGAGGTGGGGGAGCGCGTCGTGGACATCTATACCCGTAAGCACACGAGTCCCTTTATGGCCGAGATGAGCCGCTCCATGGAGTGGTGGTTCAAAAACTGGCTCGGAAAATGACGAATGTGACAAAGGGGCAGTCCCTTTGTCACATTCCATATCGCCGCGGTAGCCTAAAGACTGTATAAATCTTTATCTAGCTGGGAAAACAGTGCCGTGCAAGCGCAGGTCGATTACCTATAATCCCTTCGAACATTAAAGTTGGGAGGAAACCGGCTTATGGAACAAAAGGCCAAGGAGGCAGCCTCGCACGCTGCGATTCCTGTGAGCATCTCGGCGATGCTCGTCACGCTGGGCGTGGTGTATGGTGATATCGGCACCAGCCCTATGTATGTAACCAAGGCGCTCGTTGCCGGCAACGGCGGCATCGGAAGCGTCACGGAGGAGTTCGTGCTCGGCGCGCTCTCCCTTGTCGTGTGGACGGTCACGTTGCTGACCACCATCAAGTATGTGCTCATCTCGCTGCGCGCCGATAACCATGGTGAGGGCGGCATCTTTGCCCTGTACAGCCTGGTCAAGCGTTGCGGCAAGTGGCTTATCATCCCCGCCATGCTGGGTGGCGCCGCGTTGCTCGCCGACGGCATCCTGACGCCGGCCGTTACCGTTACCACGGCCATCGAGGGCCTGCGCACTATCCCGGCGGTTCATGCCGTGCTGGGCGATGACCAGGGCCGCGTCGTCGCCATTACGCTCGCCATCATCATCGTGCTCTTCTTGGTACAGCGCATCGGTACGGCCAAGATCGGTCACGCCTTTGGCCCCATCATGACGCTGTGGTTCCTATTCCTGGGCGGCACGGGTCTGTTCTTCGTCTTCCAGCACCCCGCCGTGCTGCTGTGCCTCAACCCGCTCCGCGGCATCGCCTTTTTGTTGAGCCCCAACAACCACGCGGGCATCATGATTCTGGGCAGCTGCTTCCTCGCCACCACCGGTGCCGAGGCGCTCTACTCCGACATGGGCCACGTCGGCCGCGGCAATATCTACGCTACCTGGCCGTTCGTTAAGTGCTGCCTGCTGCTGTCCTATATGGGCCAGGGCGCTTGGCTTATGAACAACGCTGCCAACCCCGAGCTCATGGGCATTGCCGATCTCAACCCGTTCTACCAGATGCTCGCCCCGGGCCTGCGCCCGTTTGCCGTCGGCCTTTCCACCGTCGCGGCCATCATTGCCTCGCAGGCGCTTATCACCGGCGCATTCTCGCTGGTGTCCGAGGCCAGCCGTCTGGACCTCATGCCGCACATGCAGGTCTTCTACCCTGCCGAGACCAAGGGCCAGCTCTACATCCCCATGGTCAACAACGTCATGCTTGTCGGCTGCGTCATTGTGGTGCTGCTGTTCCAGAACTCGGCGCATATGGAAGCCGCCTACGGCCTTGCCATTACGCTGACTATGATGTGCACCACGCTGCTGCTCTTCTTCTACCTGCACGAGGAGCGCAAGCTCAAGGTTGCTCCGTGGATTTTCGCGGCCTTCTTCCTTTTGCTCGAAGGCTTCTTCTTCGTGAGCTCGCTCACCAAGTTCTTCCACGGCGGCTATTTCACCATCCTCATGGCCGCGCTCATCATGGGCATCATGGTGTGCTGGTACAACGGTACGGCTGTTGAGCAGCGCCAGTTTACGCTGCTGCCGCTGCGCAGCTACCTGCCGCAGCTCAAGCGCCTTCGCGATGACGATCGCTACGAGCGCCTGAGCGACAACATCGTGTACCTGACCAAGGACACCCATACCGACTACATCGACCGTGATATCGTCTACTCGATCTTGGACAAGCATCCCAAGCGCGCTCGCGCCTGGTGGTTCGTGAATGTCGAGACCATGGACGAGCCGCATACCTTTGCCTATTCGGTCGAGACGTTCGGCACCGACTACGTGTTCCGCGTGCATCTGTACCTGGGCTACAAGATCAACCAGCGCGTCAATGCCTATCTGCGTCAGGTTGTTCAGGACCTGGCTGCCACCGGCGAGCTGCCGCCGCAGACGCATGACTACTCGGTCTACAAGGATCCGGGTAACATCGGTACGTTCAAGTTCGTCCTGATCCGTAAACTTCTGGCGCCCGAAAGCGACGTTGAGCCCAGCGAGCGCACGGCCATCACGCTCAAGTACATCATCCGCCGCGCCGCCGGCACGCCTGCGCGTTGGTATGGCCTGGAGAACTCCAACGTGAGCTTTGAGTACGTGCCGCTGTTCACCAAGTTCAAGGCCGTGAACAAGATGCAGCGCCTGGCCCCCAACGAGCGGCCGTAGGCGCCGACGGGTTGCACGGAGTTGGTTTTCGATGGACAAGATTGAGACCGGGGAGGCAAACATGGACGCAAAGATGCTTGATGGCCGCGAGGTGGTTGCCGAGCTGGTACGTGAGGCACGCGCCGACGCCGCCGGAGATCGGTTCTTTACGAATCGTGCCAACATGGACATGGCCGACCGCGTAATTTCGATCGTGGCACTGGTATTTGGAGCGGTGTGCGTGTGTGCCCTGCTCGCGCACGTGCTGTTTGTCTAGCGACCGCCGGCCGTAGAAGGCTTTACACTTGGAACCACCACAAGGGAAACCACCACAAAGGTGCCTGTCCCTTTGTGGTGGTTTTTGTTTTTGAGAGAGGGGCGGGGCGCTGATGGACGTCCGTACGGACGGCGATATTGCCGATAGCTTTTGGTGGCGGCGCACAACGCTGACGCGCCGCACTCCTCTGTATGACGCCTGCGTATCGGTGGGGCTGCTGGTCGCGGCGACGATTGTGGGCGCGCTGCTCGACCATCCGGGTCTCGCGCCGAGCATCATGATCGTCTATGTGTTCGCCGTTCAGCTGTGCGCATTCTTTACCTGGAGTCGCCTGTATTGCCTGCTGAGCTCGGCTGTCGCCGTGGCGATCTACAACTTCTTGTTTGTCGACCCGCGCTGCTCGCTGTCGTTTATCGACCGTGTCTATCCCGGCATGTTCTTCATCATGTTTGTGGTCTCGCTTGTGTCGAGCTCGATTGCGTTGGCCCTGCGCCGTGCCCTGGCGCAGGCCGCTGCCAGCGACCGCCGCACGCATATGGTGCTCGAGACCAACCGCATGCTGCAGCGCTGCGCCGACGAGCAACAGATCGTTCACGCCATGGCCACGCAGCTGGCGCGTCTTTCGGGTTGTCCGGTCGTGTGGTACAGCGCTGACGCCGAGGGCGATGACCTGCTGCCGCGTGCGACATACACGGCCGTGGGCGATGCTGCGCCGGTGCACGAACTGGCGCCGCAGATGCCGCCGCGGCTCTCGGCGTCCGCCTATGTGGGAACGCCGCTCGATGCCACCTATGGCGGCTCGGCGTTTTATGGCATCTACCTGACGGTTCGCACGGGCGACGGCTTCGTCCGCTCGGGCGACCCC
>CABUTN010000010.1 GCA_902494565.1 uncultured Collinsella sp.
TAAGCCGCGGGGCCGTAAGCCGCGCGTTAAAAAGGCGGAATAGCAAACGGGATGGTGCGCCCACGGGGGCGCATTTTTCTTGCCGCGCCAACTTTTTGGACCGGCGCGAGCCTATCGGGACATCCTCCAAAGTGGCCAATAAACCGCGCGCAGTGGCCCGCGCGCCTGCCGCCGCGGTAAGGAAACGTCGCCTCTCTGCTCCAAAGCGGACGCGCCCTTGCCCTGTACGACTAAAACTCCCCAGTTGACCGAAAACCTGCCGCCGCTACTCCTCAATTGAGCTATAACGTTAAACAATTGCAGCGTTTTTGCATGGGGGAGTGATGGTATGACGCTATTGTATTTCCTTACCCTGTTTCCGCTGGTACCGGCGCTGGGCATGCTGCTCGCTCGCGGTGACCGCGCCCGCGATGCGGTGGGGCTCATAGGTTCCGGCATTATTATGGCGGTGACAGTTGTAGTCGCCGTCATGTTTTTTGGCACGGGTCCGCAGAGCTTTGAGGTTGCCCCCGGCACCTCGTCTACGCTCTCGATCATCATCTCCGCCATCGACGTGATCTTGTGCGACGTCATCCTGTACAACGCGCGCAAATTTAAGAGCACGCTCGCCACGGTGCTCGGCACAGTCCAGCTGGTGGGCTCGTTCGTCTTTGCGGCCATGGCGTTGCCTGCGGTCGAGGTCGTCACCGCTACGCCGCTCTACCTAGACTACATGAGCGTGATCATGGTCCTCGCCGTCGGCATCGTCGGCAGCCTAATCTGCGTGTATGCCTTGGGTTATATGAAGGACTTCCAGGCCCATGACGAGCATGAGGCCGCGCTGCGCGGGCAGACCGCGCCCGACCGTCGCCCGCAGTTCCTGGCGCTTATGTTCCTGTTCCTCTCGGCCATGTTCGTCATCGTGACGAGCGACAACCTTGAGTGGCTGTTCTGCGGCTGGGAAATCACCACCGTGTGCTCGTTCCTTATGATTGGCTACACGCGCACGCCCGAGGCCATCAAGAACGCCTTCACCCAGATCATCCTCAACATGCTGGGCGGTATCGCGTTTTTGGCCGGACTCATGTACTTGCACGTTAACGGCATGCCGCTGACCATCTCGGGCATGATCAAGCTTTCCGGCACCGGAACCGTGCAATCCGCGCTGCTGGTGATGCCGGTCATCCTGCTGTCGCTCGCCGCCCTTACCAAGGCCGCACAGATGCCGTTCCACACTTGGCTGTTGGGTGCCATGGTTGCCCCCACGCCCACGAGCGCCCTGCTGCACTCGTCAACCATGGTCAAGGCCGGCGTGTTCCTGATGGTCAAGCTCAGCCCGCTCTATGCCATCTATCCCGTGACCGGCTTTATGGTCACGAGTGTGGGTGCCATCACGTTTTTGCTCGCTGCCCTCATGGCCATCTCGCAGAGCAACGCCAAACGCGTGCTCGCGTACTCCACCATTTCCAACTTGGGCCTCATCAGTGCCTGCCTGGGTGTCGGCGCGCCCGAGGCCGTATGGGCGGCCATCTTCCTGATCCTGTTCCACACGGTGGCCAAGTCGCTGCTGTTCCTGTGCGTGGGCACGGCCGAGCATCATATCGGCAGCCGCGATATCGAGGACATGGACGGTATGTTCAGCCGTATGCCGCACCTGACGCGTCTGATGATGCTGGGCATTATGGGCATGTTTGTGGCGCCGTTTGGCATGCTCGTGTCCAAGTGGGGCGCCCTGGTGGCGTTTGCCCAGACCGGCAACGTGCTCATGATCATGGTGCTTGCCTTTGGCTCGGCCGCGACGTTCTATTTTTGGGGCAAGTGGCTTGCCAAGCTTTCGGGCGTCGACCCCACGGCTCAAAACGTTGAGGTCAATGTCCATAAGACCGAATGGATGGCCCTCAACACCATCGCCGCGCTGCTGATTCTGTGCTGCGTGGCGTTTCCGGTTATCTCGAGCGATCTGGTGTCGCCTTACTTGGCCATGGTGTTTGGCCGCGTGCCGTACGTTATTGGCAAGGACGCCATGTATCTGATGGTGGTTATCGTGGCGTTTATCGCCGTGGTGCTGCTGACTTCATTCCGCGTGAGCAACAAACCGCACGTAAACGTATATCTTTCGGGTGTGGGAACCGACAATTACCGCCATTTCCGCGGCTCGATGGGACACGAGGTGAAGGCCGAAAAGCGCAATTGGTACTCGGAGGACGCCCTTGGCGAGAAGCGTATTGGCCCCGCGGGCAGCGTCGTGTGCTGCAGCATTATCTTGTTTGCGCTGCTGTGTTGCGCGTGGATTGGACCCGAGCGGCTTGCCATGAGTGCGCCCTCGGTGCTGCGCGGCAAGTATTTTGAAGGTTCGGGCGTCGTGGGCATCTTTATAGGCACCGTGGCGTTTGCCTTGCTGGCGCCGCTTGTGGGCGGTTTGATTGACGGCCTTGACCGTAAGCTTTCGGCCCGCATGCAGGGCCGTGTGGGTCCAAGTCTGCTGCAGCCCTTCTACGACGTTGCCAAGCTGCTGCGCAAAGCCCCTGCCAGCGTAAACACCATGGACGACACCTACATGGCGTGCGCGCTCATCTTTACCGTCGTGGGCGGCGGCATCTTTGTGTCGGGTTCCAACACACTGCTGTGCGCCTTTATGGTGACGCTCGCCGCGATCTTTGTGGTGCTGGCGTCCGCCTCGACGCAAAGCCCGTTTGCCCAGGTCGGCGCCGATCGCGAGCTGCTGCAGGTCATGAGTTACGAGCCCGCCGTTCTGCTGATGAGTGTGGGCCTGTACCTTGCCACCGACAGCTTCGATTCCATCGCCGTGACGGGGCAGTCGGCCCCCATCATCGTGTACAGCGCGCCTATCTTCCTCGCGCTGCTCGCGGTACTTACCATCAAGTTGCGCAAGTCACCGTTCGATCTTTCGTACTCGCATCACGCGCATCAGGAGATCGTCCAGGGCGTCGCCACCGAGATGAGCGGCGGCACGCTGGCCAAGATGACCCTTATGCACTGGTGCGAGACCGTGCTGTTTTTGATGTGGGTGGGCATGTTCTTTGTCTGGGACAACCCGGTGAGCTGGGTCGTCGCCCTGGTCGTGATGGCTGCGACGTACTTTGTCGAGGTGCTTATCGACAACACCTTCGCGCGCAGCACCTGGCGCAGCTGCTTTAAGCTCGGCTGGGGCGTGGCGCTGGTGTTTGGCCTGCTCAACCTTATGCCCATCCTCGTCGACGTGTTTATTTAGGAGGCGGCATCCATGGATCATAAAATGTCGCGCTCGCCGTGGGTTATTCATTACGACGGCTCGAGTTGCAACGGATGCGATATCGAGGTGCTGGCCTCGCTCACGCCGCTGTTCGATGCGGAGCGTTTTGGCGTGGTCAACACCGGCAACCCCAAGCATGCGGATATCTTTTTGGTGACGGGGTCGGTCAATGCCCAGAACCTGCCCGTCGTGCGCCAGATCTACAACCAGATGCTCGAGCCCAAGTGCGTGGTGGCGTGCGGCATCTGCGCGTGTTCGGGCGGCGTGTTCCGCGATGCCTATAACGTGATCGGCGGCGTGGACCGCGCGATTCCCGTGGACGTGTACGCGCCCGGGTGCGCCATTCGCCCCGAGACGGTGATCGATGCCATCGTGGAGGCGTGCGGCATCCTGGACCAGAAGGAGGCCGTGATGCGCGCCGGCGGCGACCCGCTTACCGTGGGAGGTGCCGCTACTTGGGACGGTGGCGTTGAGCTGGGCGAGGACGGGTTTGTGGCTGCTGCGGAGGCCGGCGACGCGACCGCCGCTGCAAAGGAGGCCGAGTAATGCAAAAGGCTATCTATACCACCGTCGGGATCGAGGAGCTCCTGTCGCATGTCCAGGCGCTTAAGGGCGTCGGCGCGCGCTTTGTGCAAATGCACGCTGAACGCAACGTCGACGACGGCTCGTATCGCTTGGTCTATACGTTTATCAACGTTCGTGCTGCTCAGGAGCAGATTGCGCAGGACGGCAGCTATGCGATCGAGAACCTGGTGGTTGAGGGCATCGACCAGTACCAGGAGATTCCGTCCATCAGCTCGTATTACCCCGCGGTGTTCCCGTTTGAAAATGAGGCCCACGACCTGTTTGGCCTTGCCATCACCGACATGCAGATCGACTTTAAGGGCTTTTTCTACCAGGTTTCGACTGCCGAGCCCATGAGCGTTATCACGCCCGAGGTGAAGGCCGCGCGCGAGAAGGCCATGAAGGTCCGTGCCGCCGCCGAAGCCAAGGCGCGCAAGGCCGCTGCCGAAAAGGCCGCCGCGGCTGCGGCTGCTGCAGGGGAGGGCGCTGCGAGCGCCGGCGATGCCGCGGGCGCCGCTGCTCAGCCCGCTGCGGCTGCCGGCTCCGATGCTCAGCACGATGAGGCTGCTGCGAAGGCCGCGCTCAAGGCTGCCGAGATGGAGGCAAAGCTCGCTGCCATGGATCCCGAGAAAGCAGCCAAGGTCCGCGCGGCGCTTGCCGCCAAGGCCGCCCGCGACAAGCAGAAAAAGGAGGCGTAAGGCCCATGGCACATCGCTCCGTCATCCCGTTTGGCCCGCAGCACCCGGTGCTGCCCGAGCCGCTTCATCTAGACCTGGTAATCGAGGACGACCGCGTCATCGAGGCAATTCCGCAGATCGGTTTTGTGCACCGCGGGCTCGAGAAGCTCACCGAAAAGCGTGACATGCATCAGTTTGGCTACATCGCCGAGCGCATCTGCGGTATTTGCGCCGTGGGTCACAGCTGCGGCTATGCCAGCGCCTGCGAGCGCATGCTCGACATCGAGGCGCCCGGCCGCGTGCAGTATATCCGCACCATTTTGCACGAGCTTTCGCGCATTCACTCGCACCTGCTGTGGCTGGGCCTGCTTGCCGACGCCTTTGGTTTCGAGGCGTTGTTCTATCGTTCGTGGACCCTGCGCGAGCAGATTCTCAAGATCTTTGAGAGCACTTGCGGCGGGCGCGTGATTCTGTCGATTAACGAGATCGGCGGCCTTAAACACGACATTGAGGACTCCGAGCTGGCGGGCATTGTCCAGACGCTCGACGCCATGCGTCCCGACTACGAGGCCCTGTTGCATACGTTTTTGGACGACAATAGCTGCGGCGAGCGCCTGCACGGTGTAGGCGTGATCAGCAAGAAGGACGCGCTGGAGCTTTCGATGGTCGGCCCGTTCGGTCGCGCCTCGGGCGTGGACTACGACGTGCGCATGTTCGGTGACGGCGCCTATGCGGATCTGGCTGCGTTTGAGCCGATCGTGGCTACCGACGGCGACTGCTATGCCCGCTGCCAGGTGCGTTGTGCCGAGGTCACGCAGGCCATGGACATTATCAAGGAGCTTGTCGGCAAGATTCCGCACGACGGCATCGGCGGGCGTACCAAGCTCACACCGGCCGACGGCGCGCGCGGCGAGGTTGTGATTGAGCAGCCGCGCGGCGAGGCGTATTACTATGTGCGCGGCAACGGCACCAAGAACCTGGACCGTTTCCGCGTGCGCACGCCGACGTCGCAGAACTTGGCGGGTCTGACGCATGCGCTGCAGGGCGTACTCCTTGCCAGCGTTCCCATGATTATCCTGACCATTGACCCCTGCATTAGCTGCACGGAAAGGTAGGCGCGGCATGAGTTTGCTGACATTTGCCAAGACGGCCTTGGGTTCTATGGTCAAGCAGCCGGTAACGGTGTGCTATCCGCATGAGAGGCTCGCGGCGCCCGAGCGCTTGCGCGGGCACATCGTTAACGACATGGACGTGTGCATTTGCTGCGGCATGTGCGCGCGTCGCTGCCCGGCGGGCGCGCTCGCGATCGATCGCAAGGGCGGAACGTGGTCGATCGATCCGTATGCCTGCGTAGTGTGCGGCGAGTGTATCGAAAGCTGTCCCAAACACTGCCTGACTATGGACACCGCCCGTACTCCAGTTGCGGCGGATAAGACTCCCACGGTAGAAACCAAGCCGGAATAGCGCTGGAATAGAGCTGGAATAGGGCCGGTGGGGCAAAAATGCCCGCCGGCCCTCATTTGCATTCGTTTACCTGCAAAAATCCCGTGTCTCAACTTTGGTGAGACATTTGTCTCACGCTCAAAACCGAATCTGGAACATGTGTCACCTGCCCTAATTGTGTCTCATTCCGTAACTTTAGGCTGATGCAAGGTCTGAGACCGCGAGAAGGGAGACACGATGGGTAAGTACACGAGGGGTCTCTTGGCGGTGATACTGGCCGTAGTGCTGGTGTTGCCAGCCGCAGCATTCGCCATGCTGCCCGAGGCCAACGCCAGGTCCAGCACAGGAATGGACGGACCGGAAGCGACAAAGATAGTCGACCACGACACCAGCAACCATTGGAAGTTCTGGGCGGGCGGCTATGACGGCAGCAAGGTCACGACGCAAAACGTCGGCCGAATTTGGACGGATAAGACGGTCCAAGCAATCGATGACGGGAAATCGGACTTTTTGACTACGCTTTCGGCGATGTCTTCGACATCCGATACGACGTCGCTGGTTTCCAAGCCGCTCGACATCGTGATGGTGCTCGATGCCTCTGGCTCAATGGATGATCCTATGGGTGGTAAAGGGTCCCCTAAGCGTATCGTTGCGCTCAAGAATGCTGCCAACCACTTTATCGACACCATTGCCGAGCAAAACAAGAACGTTAAGGACGCGAGCAAGCAGCACCAGGTTGCCATCGTAAAGTTTGCGGGCAAGAAGAGCGATAAGGTTGGTAATGATACCTATCGCGACGACGGCAACACCTACAACTACTCCCAGACCATGTTGGGCCTCACGGTCTGCAAGGATGGGGGCGCAAAGAGCCTCAAGAACACGGTTAATTTAATCGAGCCTGCTGGCTCTACTCGTGCCGACTATGGCATGGACCTGGCCAAGGGCATCGCTGGTCGTGAAGACGCCCAGAAGATCGTTGTGTTCTTCACCGATGGCTCTCCTACGAGTTCTAATGGTTTTGAGGCCGAGGTTGCTAAGGATGCCATCAATATCGCCAAGACCATAAAGAGTGGCGGGGCGACCATTTATACCATCGGTATCTTCAACGGTGCGAAGCCGGGCGACGATCCAACAAGCAGCCGCACGAGCAACGAGAATAAATTCATGCATGCCGTGTCGAGTAACTATCCGGATGCCACATCGTCCGTAAGCCATGGCTTTTTTGGAACTGAGGAGTGGAATGTCAATTTCGGCAACCCCGTTGCCGGTGCTAGCTACTACAAGTCGGCGACCAACGCCGCCGAGCTTGATCAGGTCTTTAAGGACATCTCGAGTGCCATTACGTCGGGCAAGGGTTTCCCGACCAAGGTCGAGGGCAACAATTCCAACGGTTCCGGCTACATCACATTCGAGGACGAGCTGGGCGCCTTTATGCAGGTCGATAGCTTTACCGGTGCCGAGTACAACGGCAAGACCTATGGGGCCGCCACCAAGTCGACCGATGGCAATATCGATACCTATACGTTTGATGGCGAGCTCGCCCATCTTGTAATTACGGTTGATCGCGCGGACGAGAACAATCCGCAGCGCGGCGACATCGTGACGGTCAAGGTCCCCGCATCGCTCATTCCGCTGCGCCGTTTTACCGTTGACGAGTCTGCGGGCACGTTTGTGGTTGACTCCACGGATGCCATCTCGCCTATCCGCGTTGCGTATGCATCGAGCGTAAAGGCTATTGCACGCAAAAACCTGTTTACTCCCAATAACGTACCGGGACTGCAGGATTACATCAATGAGCACAAGGACGCCGATTCCAATACCGTTAGCTTCTACGCCAACAAGTGGACCGGCGACGATGCGGGCGATACGGTCGCAAGCTTTGAGCCTGCTGCTATGAACAGCTACTACTACTTCCAAAAGCTAACACCCGTCTACACAGACGCGGCTTGCACCAAGCTCGCAACGGAAAAGCCTTCGGGCTCTAAGACCTATTGGTACAAAGATGAGTTTATGGCGCAGAACTCGTCGGGCGCGCCGTACGATGATTCCGTTTCGATCCCGGTTAAGGGAAGCGAGCTCGAAAACTTTGAAGGTGCTTTGGTAAAGGATGGCGATCACTGGTCGATTAAGGCTGGCACCGCGCGCCTCGCCTTTATCAACCAGCTTCACACCACCAAGGAGCGTGTGGGCGGAAACCCGACGGGCACCGCACGCGACGTGATCAATCCCCAGTGGAACAACACGAAGGTTGTTTCTGGTGCGACGAAGGTCAATGTCTACCTGGGCAATAACGGCAAGATTAGCTTTACGCTCAATACCACGCCGACAACGTTGACAACTGCCGACTTTGGCCTGACCAAGGTGCTCGAGGGCCGCGACTGGACGGATGAGGACAAGTTTGAGTTTGGCCTGACGTCCGAGGACAACGCCCCGATGCCCAGGTCCACGACTGCGTTTGCAACCAAGGGCCATGCGGACATTAGCTTTGGCGAGATTGCCTATGACAAGCTGGGCACGTATGTCTACAAGGTTAGCGAGAAGCATGCCGGGACCACGGTCGACGGCATCGCCTACAGCAAGAACGTTGCAGAGTTCACCGTAACGGTGACACCCAACGCAAAGGGAAAGCTCGAGGCTTCTGTGAAGAAGACCTCGGGCGAGGTCGAGTTCAAGAACACCTATACCGCCAATCCCGCTGAGTCGAGCGTCACCGATCAGATTACAGTTACCAAGGTCCTGACCGGCCATAAGCTCCAGGACAATGAGTTCTCCTTTGAGCTCGTTGAGGGTGAGGACGAGGACGCGTCGGTTGTCGAAACCGTTAAGAATGATGCCAACGGCAACGTTGCGTTCAGCGCCATCAAGTACACCGAGATCGGTCAGCACATCTATACGCTGCGCGAGGTCAAGGGCAATGCCGGCGGCATCGCCTACGACAAAACCGTCTATACCGTCGTGACGACCATCGCCGACAATGGCAAGGGCCAGCTTGTGGCCACGCATAAGCTGAAGGGCGCCGAGGACGTCAAGAAGATTGAGTTCAAGAACTCCTACACCGTGACGCCCAAGAGCTCCAGCGTCACCGACCAGATCACCGCGACCAAGTCCCTGACCGGGCGCAAGCTTGCCGCCGGCGAGTTCTCCTTCGAGCTCGTCGAGGGTGACAAGGTCGTCGCCACCGGCACCAACGACGCCAGCGGTAACATCACGATGGGCACCGTCAAGTATGACAAGGCCGGAACGCATACCTACACACTGCGCGAAGTCAACGGCGGAACCACCAGCAAGGGCATCGCCTACGACGGCAAGACTTACACCATCGTGACCACCATCACCGATAAGGGCGACGGCACGCTCAAGGCCGAGCATGTCCTGAAGGATGCCAAGGCTGCCGAGTTCAAGAATTCCTACAATCTGACCCCCACTGAGTCCAGCGGCACCGACCAGGTCAAGGCGACCAAGGTCCTGACCGGGCGCGACATGACTGAGGGCGAGTTCTCCTTCGAGCTCGTCGAGGGCGAGGGCAAGGACGCCAAGGTCGTTGCCACCGGCAAGAACGCCGCCGACGGCACGATTACGATGAGCCCCGTGAAGTACGACAAGGCCGGAACGCACACCTACACGCTGCGCGAGGTTAACGGCGGAACCACCAGCAAGGGCGTCACCTACAGTGATGCCAAGTTCACCATCGTGACGACCATCACCGATAACGGCGACGGTACGCTCAGTGCCACGCATGTTCTGAAGGACGTCAAGGTTGCCGAGTTCAAGAACTCCTACAACGTGACCCCCAAGAGCTCCAGCGTCACCGACCTGATCACCGCGGACAAGGTCCTGGACGGGCGCGACCTCAAGGCTGGCGAGTTCCGTTTCGAGCTCGTCGAGGGCAATAACGTGGTCGCCACCGGTACCAACAATGCCGACGGCAAGATCGTAATGGATCCTGTCACCTACACTGCGGCTGGCGAGCACACCTACATACTGCGCGAGACCAAGGCCGGCACCACCGAAAATGGCATTACTTACAGCACCGCTGAGTACACTATTGTGACCACCGTAAAGGATAACAACGATGGCACCCTCAGCGTGGAGCACAAGCTGCAGAATGTTGACAAGGCGACCTTCGAGAACGCCTACATCGTAACCCCCAAGAGCTTCAGTGTTACTGATCAGATCACGGCGACCAAGGTCCTGACCGGGCGCGATCTCAAGGAAGGCGAGTTCTCCTTCGAGCTCGTCGGGGGCAACGATGTTGTTGCCACCGGCAAGAACGATGCCCGCGGCAAGATCAAGATGAGCCCCATCGAGTACACCGCTGCCGGCGAGCACACCTACACGCTGCGCGAGGTCAAGGGCGACGCCGGCAACGGCATCACCTACGATGGCAAGACCTACACCATCGAGACCACCATCACCGACAAGGGCGACGGCACGCTCGAGGCGAAGCATGTCCTGAAGGGCGACGGCGAGGCGAAGTTCAGCAACAGCTACAAGCCGAATCCTGGTGAGTTCAGCGTCACCGACCAGATCACCGCGACCAAGTCCCTGACCGGCCGCGACCTCAAGGACGGCGAGTTCTCCTTCGAGCTCGTCGAGGGCGAGGACGAGGACGCCAAGGTCGTCGCCACCGGCACCAATGCCGCCGATGGCAAGATCACGATGGGCGCCGTGAAGTACGACAAGGCCGGCAAGCACACCTACACGCTGCGCGAGGCCAACGGCGGAACCACCAGCAAGGGCATCACCTACAGTGACGCCGAGTACACCATCGAGACCACCATCACGGACAACGGCGACGGCACCCTCAAGGCCGAGCATGTCCTGAAGGACGCCAAGACCGCAACCTTCAAGAACACTTACAGCGTGACCCCGACCGATGCAGACCTCGACTTTGACCTGAGCAAGGCCATCGACGGTCGCGAGTGGACGGATGGGGACGAGTTCGGCTTTACCATTACCGCCCCCGATGGCGCTCCGCTACCCGATCCTGCAACCGTAACCGTGAGCAAGCACGATGCGAAGGACGGCATTGCCGCCATCAAGTTCGGCAAGATTCGCTACACGGCTGCCGGAACCTACAAGTACGAGATCCGCGAGAACGCGGGTAATACGGTCGGCATGACGTATGACTCCCACGTCGCGACCGCCGAAGTAACCGTGACCGAGGACGGCGAGGGCAAGCTGACCGCCAATGTCACCAAGAAGGAAAACGGACGCTTTACCAACACGTACCGCACTGAGCTTAACTACACCGCGGCCGGCGGTCTGTGGCTCAGCAAGTATCTGGACGGCCGCCCCATGACCGAGGGCCAGTTCACGTTTACCGTGACGTCTGCCGACGAGGCCTCGGCCAACGCGCTTGGCCTGCTGCCCGGAGCCAACAACTTCAAGTCCCCTGCGACGGCAGAGGCAACGGTCGGACTGATCGACATTCTGGCTGGTCATGAGGTTAAATTTACGCAGGCTGACGCCGGCAAGACCTTCAAGTACACCGTGGCCGAAAAGAACGACGGCCAGCCCGGTTACACCTACGATGACGCCGTACGCACGGTGACGATCGCCATCGCCGACGACACCGCCGGTACGCTCACTGCTACGACGACCGTTTCCGGTGGTCCCGAGGGCACGCATGAGACGGTCCACAAGAGTGGCGAGAACAAGGTCGAGAAAGCCCTGGTGCCGTTCCACAACAGTTACAGCGCTACGACCAACACGCCTGGTGGCACCGCTGCTCAGGTCGTTGCCACCAAGACTCTGACCGGCCGCCCGATGGCCGACGGCGAGTTCTGGTTCGGCATCGCCTATCAGGGTGAGCTTGTGGCATACGAAAACCTCAAGCCCAATATCGGCGGGCACGTGAGCTTTGATACGCTGCACTACGACACCAAGATGCTTGCTAATCTTGAGGCTGCTGGGCTTGCCCATCGTACCGACAAGGACGGTAAGCTTGCCTGGACCATTAACTACACGGCCTACGAAGATTTATTCGGGCTGCCGAATGGCGTTTCCGCTACAACGTGGAGCTTTGGCTTTAAGGTTATCGTCGTCGACAACGGTGACGGTACCCTGACGGCAACGGTCGACTACGGCGGCGTCGAGCCCTTGTTCGAGAACGTCTACGGCGCCGAAGCCGTCGATGCCGCGCTCACCGGCACTAAGAAGCTCCAAGCTGCCGAGGGCCTGACCCCGGCTGACATCACGGGCAAGTTCACCTTTACCGTGACCGCCGACGAGGCTAGTGCCCCGATGCCCGAGCGCACGACCGCAACCAACGACGCGGCTGGCAACGTGGACTTTGGCAAGATCCACTTTACGCTCGAGGACCTCAACCGCGCTCTGGGCGTGACGGACGATGCGACCGATAAGGCCGAGGCAGACGAAGCTGACGAAGCCGAGGCCGACGAGGCAGAGGCCGACGAGGCAGAGGCTGAAGAGGCCGACACCGATGCCAACGCCGACGAGCCCAGCGACGAGCCCGAGCCCGCAGCCCCCACCGCTCCGCGCTCGCACACCTTTACTTACACGGTGACCGAGTCCGGTAGTGCCCCTGGCGTGACCAATGACACCAACGCCACGCGCAAGGTTTCCTACACCGTGTCTGACGACGGTGCCGGGCATCTGAGCGTCAAGCGCGAAGGCGACGACGGTGCTGCCTTCACGTTTACCAACACCTACGGCGTGGCACCTACCGATTCGTCCGTGACCGATCAGGTCAAGACAGTCAAGCGCCTGACTGGACGCGACCTTGCAGCAGGCGAGTTCACGTTTGAGCTGCTCGAGGACGACGTGGTTGTCGCTAACGGCACCAACGACGCTAACGGCACCGTGACGCTGAGCCCGATTCGCTACGAGGCACCCAGCACGCACACGTACACGCTGCGCGAGGCTTGCCCCAACGCGCTCGGCCTGTACAAGGGCGTCGCCTATGACAGCACGACCTACACCGTCGTGACCACCGTCTCCGACAACGGCGACGGCACGCTGACCGCGACGCACAAGCTCGAGGGAACCACCGAGTCGGCTGGCTTTACCAACAAGTATCACGCCATGCCTACGCAGGTTTCCATCGGCGCTATCAAGGTGCTCGAGGGACGCGAACTCAAGAAGGACGAGTTTAGCTTTAAGCTCGTTGGCGAGGACGTCGAGTCCACCGTCACCAACGACGCTGACGGCAAGATCAACTTCGACAAGCTCGAGTACGACGAGCTCGGTACGTACGTCTACACCATCAGCGAGGTCAAGGGTGACGAGGCCGGTATGACCTACGACAAGTCCGTCTTTACCGCGACCGTCAACGTGGTCGACGACGGCGAGGGCAACCTCAAGGCGAACGTTGCCTTTACCAAGGGCGACAAGAGCGTCGAGGGTATCGTGTTCAACAACACGTACAAGAAGCCCGAGACGCCCGTGCCGACGCCCGACCCCGGCACGCCCAAGACCGTGACGAACATCGTCAAGACGGTCAAGGGTTTCCTGCCCACCACGGGTGACCAGCAGGCCGCCGCACTGCTCATGGCATTTGTCATCGCCATGGCCGGCGTCGGAGCCCTGGTCTGGGGTATCCGTAAGCGCTAGGCATGCTGGTGGCGCCCGGGGTCAAAAGGCCCTGGGCGGCCGGCGGGGAGCCAGAACATAGCCCCACCCCCAGCCCCAGCCGCCACGGAGGCATCTCCCTCCTCCGTGGCGGCATTTTTGAGCGTGGGGGAGGAGGGTGCGCCACGAAACCGGCCCATCTACTACGTTTAGCCCCTTACCCCCAACCATGCCAAAAACGCGAAAACAAAACCGCAGGTAGAACGCTTGCGGTTTTGTTCAAAACGGGGGTATGGTCGGGGGTATTGAGTCAAACGTAGTAGATGGGCCGGTTTCGTGGCGAACGGTTCCGGCTGATTCCTTGGGGGCGAAGGAAAACGGATTATTTTGGTCCCGCGAGGCTGGCGGAGGCACTCGTGCGGGGTCGCCTGAACAAAACTATGCCGGTTTACGGGGCTGAATCACGAGTCCCCAACCATGCCGATATTCGTGAAAATAAAACCGCAGGTAGACGAGCCGTCATTTTGCAGAAAACGTGGGTATGGATGGGGGCCCTGAGTTTAGCCCCGTAATCCGGCATGGTTTTGAAATGGCATTAAATCGATAACGGCCATTTTGCTATGCCGGGGCGGTCGGTCGTCGGGTAATTACCCTCGCAGGTAGGCGATGGCGATCTGCGTGCGGTTACGCAGGCCCATTTTGGCAAGGATTGAGCTGATGTGGTTGCGCACGGTGCCTTCGCCCATGTAGGCGGTGGCGGCAATCTCCTTGTTGTCGAGGCCGCGGGCGATGAGCTCTGCGACTTCGAACTCGCGGTCGGTCAGGCTGGCAAAGGCGGCGGGCCGGCGAGGCGTGTCGGCCTCGGACCCCGCCCCATCAAAGTCGATATCCTCGATCGCCTTGCCCTCGAGTACGCGTTTGCCGTCCATGACCTGCGCCAACGCTGGAGGAATGGCGGCGACATCGGTTTTAATCAGATAGCCGCGGGCGCCCAGTTTAAGCGCCGACACAATGTACTCGTCATCCGAGAATGTCGTCAGAAACACCACGCGCGCCGTGGGGTCGCGCTCAAGGATTTCGCGTGCCGCCGAAAGGCCGTCGCGTCCCGGCATCTGAATGTCGAGCAGCGCGATATCGGGTGCGTGTTCGGCATAGAGCGAAACCGCGTCGTTGCCGTTGGCGCCGGTACCCACCACCTCGATCTGCGGCTGGGCGCCCAGGATAATCTTGAGCGAATCGACCACTAAGCGGTCGTCGTCGACAACGATGAGCCTCATCGGTCCTCATCTCCTTGCTGTTTGGGAACGGTGGCAAACACGCGCCAGCCGCCGGCGCTGGCACGCGGGCCGGCAGTGAAGGTGCCGCCAAGCGCCTCGATGCGCTCGCGCATGGAGGCAAGCCCCATGCCCTCCGCGGCGCCGCGGCTGCTTGCTTGGACCCCGCACGCGCCATCGTCGGTAACGATGAGCTGGTAAAACGACGGATGCTCCATGCATCGTACGGTGACGGTCTGGGCGCAAACGTGGCGCATGGTGTTGGAGAGCGCCTCGCGCAGGACCGCCGCAAAGCAGTTGGCGACGTTTGCGGGTGCATGCTCGGCCATAACTTCAAGCTCAATCTGCGGACCGCCGTCCGAGCGCGCGCCTTCAACAATGCGTTCGAGCTGCACGGAAAGGTCGACAGCGTTGTCGTTGAGCGCGTGGACGCTGGTGCGCACAAGCTGGAGCGCCTCGTCAACCGTGCGTTTAACGTCGGCGAAATCGGCGGCGGCGCCGGGCTCGTCGGCGTGGACCACGCGCAGGGCTTCGGCTTGCAGCGAGGCGCGCGTGAGCTGGTGGCCCACATTGTCGTGAATCTCGCGCGCGATGCGGGCGCGCTCGGCGAGCGTCGCGAGCTCGACTTCGTAGTCCTGACGGTCGGCAAGATCGCGGTTGCGCGCCTCGAGCACGAGGGCTCGTTCCTGCAGCTCGTCGCGGGTACGGCGCATACGCTGCTGCTCGCGCTCCAACTGGGCGGTACGTAGCGATAACAAGGTGGCGGCAACCGAAAGGATGGCGGTCAGCAGGAGCGTTCGGGCGGTGAGCGCATCGGCACGAAGGTCCGCGACGAGCGCAAAGACAAAGGCGATGCCAATGCCCAGCGCGACCCGGGCGTGCTCGCGGCGCACGCGTCGCGCAATGTCATAGAGGGCGAGAGGCGCAAACGGCACAAACGGCGGCACGAAGACGGCCGCGATGATGTAAGCGTAGCTCGCGGCCTCGCTTGTGCGGCACGTGCGATCCTTCTGCGCGAGCTCGGCCAGCGAGGTGGTAATAACGCCAAGGCAAAACGCCGCGACCAGGCGAGCGTCCACAGCAAGGCCCGTGGCGGCTGCGATACAGCACGCCAGCACGATCGATTTGTCGAAAAGCCTGTTCATACGGGTATTGTACGCGAAGTCGCGTGTGGTAGAGGGGCCGCCCGCGCAACCGTGACATTCCTCCCGCACGGTAAATTGGGAGCGCCGGCGGGCCACGCGGCCAAGCCCCGCATTCGTGACAAAGCTCACTGGCGCGCGCCGGCGGCTCCTGCGATGATGCAATCGTACCGGGCCGCAATCAACGGAAGGGCCGACTCATGACAGACATCGTCCATGTCGAAAACCTCGTCAAGCGCTACGACGATCTTATCGCGCTCGACCACTTTAACCTGAGCATTGCCCCCGGCGAGATCTTTGGCCTGCTGGGCCCCAACGGCTCGGGCAAGACTACGTCCATCAACTGTATTCTGCAGCTGCTTGCCTACGACAAAGGCGCCATCGAGCTGTTCGGCGAACCCATGACGCCCGCCCGCTACGACCTCAAGCGCCGCATCGGCGTGGTGCCGCAGCAGGTGGCGGTGTTTGACGAGCTCACGGTGCGCGAGAACATCGACTATTTCTGCAGCCTTTACGTCAACGACCGCAAGCGCCGCCGCGCGCTCGTGGACGAGGCCATCGACTTTGTCGGGCTGGGCGACTTTACCAAGTTCCGCCCCGGTAAGCTCTCGGGCGGCCTAGCGCGACGCCTCAACATCGCCTGCGGTATCGCGCACAAGCCCGAGCTCATCTTCTTTGACGAGCCCACGGTGGCGGTCGACCCGCAGAGCCGCAACGCCATCCTGGAGGGCATCTGCCGCCTGCGCGACGAGGGCGCCACAGTGGTGTATACCAGCCATTACATGGAGGAAGTCGAGCAGATTTGCAGCCGCATCATGATCATGGACGGCGGGCGCGTGCTGGCGCAGGGCACCAACGACGAGCTCAAGCGCATGATTCAGATGGGCGAGCGCGTGACCGTCGAGGTCGGCGCCGTCGAGGCCGCCACGGTCGAGCGGCTGCGCGCCCTCGAGCATGTGCTTTCGGTTGAGCTGTCCGGCGGCGAGCTCGTCTGCACCTGCGAGGCGAGTCCGCACAATCTGGTCGACATCCTCGACACGCTGCGCACCGCCGACGTTGCGCTCGGCCGCGTGTGGAGCGAGCCGCCGACCCTCAACGACGTGTTCCTCGAGATCACCGGCCGCGAGCTGCGCGACTAGGGGGCGGCCATGTTCAACACTATCATCACCACGGTCAAGACGCTGCTGCGTCGGCCGAGCACATTGGTCTGGGGCGCGATCTTTCCCGTCGCGCTTTCCACGATGTTCATGTTTATGTTTGCGAACCTCAGCTCCGACGGCACGGTCGACCCGGTGCCGGTGGCCGTCGTTGCGGATGAGGCCTGGGGCGCCTCGACCTTTAAGGACGTGGCGACGTCGCTTGCCCAGGAAGGCGACGACCGGCTGCTCGAGATCCGCGAGTGCGATGACGCAGCCGATGCGAACCGTGCGCTCAAGTCCGGCGAGGTCGCGGGCATCTACACGGTCGATGCCGCGGGCACGCCCAAGCTCACACTGCTTTCGAGCTATGACAACTCGCGTGCGTCGTCGGTGCTCACCGACCGCAGCATTCTGGAGACGGTGGCAAGCTCGTATACGCAAAATGCCGAGCTCATGTCCCAGATTGCCCAGGACAACCCGGCGGCGCTCGCCGACCCGGAGGCGGTTGCGCGCGCCCTGTCGCTTGAGGGCGGCACCCGCCGCGTAAGCCTGACACGCACCACGCCCGACGGCACGGTCATCTACTATTACGCGCTTTTTGGCCTGGTCGCGATGATGTCTGCCGAGTTTGCCGCCTTGAGCGTCGTCGATCTGCAGCCCAATCTGTCGGGCCTTGGTGCGCGTCGCTGTGTGGGCGGTCTTTCCAAGACGGCGTCGCTGGCCGGTATCTTTGTGGGCTCGTGGCTGGTCTCCTTCGCCTCGATGACGATTGCGATTGGCTACGTGCGCCTGGTCGTGGGCGTTGACTTTGGCGGGCGCGAGGGGCTGTGTCTGGTGGGCGGTGCCGCTTCCGCGCTTGCCGCCACGGGCTTGGGGCTCTTTGTGGGCACGCTTCCCGTTAAGGGCGGCAAGGCGTCCAAGTCCGGCATCCTCACGGGCTTTGCCACCACGTGCGCCCTGTTCGCCGGGCTCTACGGCGAGCCGGCGATGGCGCTTGCCGACGACGTCGCCCGCGCCTGCCCAGCCGAGTGTTGGCTCAACCCCGTCAAGCTTATCTGCGACATGTTCAACCGCCTGTATTTCTTTGAGGACCTGGGGCCCTTTGTCGTTCGCGCCGGCGCGCTGGTCCTTATGGCGCTGCTGTTCGTTGCCGCCGCCACGCTGATCTTTGGAAGGAGCCGCTATGAGCACCTTTAAGACCGCGCTTCGCATGGCGCTCGCGCACCCGTTCTACCTGCTTATCTACACGGTGTTCATTTCGCTGATGGGCGTATTCATCGCGGCATCGGTGAGCTGGAACTCGTCGCAGCTCACCGAGTACAAGCCCTACGATGCCAACGTGATTGTGGTCGACCGCGACGACAGCGACCTTTCGCGTGCGCTTGCCAAGCATCTGGGTTCGCGCTTTGAGCTGGTCACGGGCGTCGGCGACGACACCTACGACCTTGCGGACGCGCTCTCCAAGAGCAACAGCGCCAAGGGCAGCGCCGACTGCGTGTTCTTTATCCCGGAGGGGTTTGAGGGCGACCTCGTTGCGGCCGCTCGCGCGGGGGAGTCCCTGCCCAAACTCGACGTGACGTACGGCTCCGGCACCATGGCGGCGGCGCTTTCGTCTGCCGAGGCCTCGCGCTGGATCTCGCTCGCGGGCGCTGCGGCGGCACTTGAGCCCACTGCCTCCAACGGTGACGTCGCCAAGGCGGCCGAGCATGCGGCCGCGAAGCGTGCGGAGGTCGAGATCGAGCGGGTCAAGGTCGACTCGACGGCCGCCGCCACGCTCGAGTCGTATTTCAACTTTGGTGCGTACGCGATTATCTCGTCGGTCATCGTGTCGGTGGGTCTGGTGTTCTCGGGCATGAACGAGCCCGAGCGCGTGCGTCGTATGGATGCCAGTCCAATCTCCGAGCGCCGGCGCTCGCTTGCCGTGTTTGCGGCCGCCGCCGTGATCACCGTCTGCATCTGGTTTGTGTCGAGCATGATGGGCGTCGTGGGCTTTGCCGGTGCGGTCGCTGAGGTTGGCGTGGACCGTGTGTGCTTGGCGCTGGCGGCGACGTTTGCCCTGGCGTGCACGCCGCTGGCCGTTGGCTTTGCGCTGTCGAGCCTGGGTGCGCGCGAGGAGCTGCTCAACGGCGTGGGCAACTTACTCGGCATGCTCATGACGTTTTTGGGCGGTGCCTGGATGCCGCTGTCGCTCATGGGATCGGCCGTGCAGACGGTGGCGCACTTTGTGCCGACGTTTTGGGTGAACGACGCGATCAGCAAGGCGCTCGCCTCGGATTTAACGTCCACCGTGCTGGGCGACATCGCCTGCGACCTGGGCGTCACGGCACTCTTCGCCGTGGCCATCGCCGCCGCAGGCCTCGCCCTCGCACGCACCAAATCCCACGCCTAGCTACCTAGTCATTTAAGAACGTCCCCAATGACTGGTCTGAAATAAATCCCCGGCCTCGCCCCAAAATAGTTCGCTAAGGTTTACTATTACGCTCATAAAGTAGTACGAGGCTAACAATGGGGGATACCATGGCAACGCAGAAAGCCTACGTTCAGGTTAAGGGTCTCAAAAAGCACTACGGCGATGGGGATGCACGCCTAACGGTGCTCGACGGCATCGACACGTCCATCAACCGCGGCGAGATCTGCGTCATGCTGGGGCCCTCCGGCTCGGGCAAATCGACATTCCTCAACCTGATCGGCGGCCTGGAGGATGCCGACGGCGGCTTCATCATGGTGGACGGCTGCGACCTCACGGTGCTCAAGCCTACCGACCTGGGCGAGTATCGCCGCCGTGAGCTGGGCTTTGTCTTCCAGTTCTACAACCTGGTGCCCGACCTCACCATCAAGGAGAACATCGAGGTCACGGCGCACCTGTCCAAAAACCCGCTCAATGTCGACGACCTGCTGCGTTCACTGGGCCTCTACGAGCACCGCAACAAGTTTCCGCGCCAGGTCTCGGGCGGCCAACAGCAGCGTTGCGCCATCGGCCGTGCGCTCGTCAAAAACCCGGGCCTGCTGCTGTGCGACGAGCCCACGGGCGCGCTTGACTACAAGACGTCCAAGGAGATCTTGCAGCTCATGGAGGATGTCAATCACGAGTACGGCTGCACCATCATCATCGTTACCCACAATGCCGCCATTGCGCGCATGGCCAATCGCGTGCTGCGCCTGCGCGACGGGCGCATCGTCGAGGATGAGCTCAACGAGTCGCCCGTCGCGGCCGCCGAGCTCGATTGGTAGGCGGCGCCATGACACCTCTCGCAAAACGTCTCCCGCGCGAGCTGCGCCGCAATATTGGCAAGTACCTGGGCATCTTTTTGCTTATGTGCGGAAGCATCGCTCTCACCTCGGGCTTTTTGCTCGCGGCGCATTCCATCGGTTGTCTTATCGACGACATGCGCGATGCGTACACGATTGAGGACGGCCGCGTGACCACCTCCTTCGAGGCCACCAAAGATCAGCTCAAGGCAGCCGAGGACGCGGCCGACGACGTCGGCGGCGTCACGCTCTACAAGAATTTCTCCATCGACGCCATCATCAAAAAGACCGCCGGCGACGACGGCACCAAGCGCACACTGCGCACCTATGCGCACCGCACCAAGGTCGATATCGCGTCCTACTGTGAGGGCAAGGAGCCCAAGACGGACGATGAGGTGGCAATCGACCGTGTCTTTGCCACCAACAACGACCTGTCCGTGGGCGATAAGGTCGAGCTTGAGGGCCGCACCTACACCATCTGCGGCATCATGACCCAGCCCGATAGCCAGGCGCTGTTCCTCAACAATTCGGACTTTACGGTGAACACCATCACCTATGGCGTGGCCGAGGTCACCGACGCCGGCTTTGCCGCGCTCGAGGATGCCGGCGGCGCGCCTGCCTACACCTACTCCTTCACCTTTGCCGATCGCGACCTCTCCACTGCAGACCGTACCGATGCCGAACAGGATATGGTCGAGGCGCTGACCGACGCCGACGCGCGCGTGGATGACCTCATCGACGCCGATTCCAACCAGGGCATTGGCTACGCGCGCGACGACGTAGACGGCGACTCCATGATGTGGATGACGCTGCTCGACATCATCATCGTAATCATGGCGTTTGTCTTTGTAGTCCTTACCGATGCCACCATCGAGGGGGAGAGCGCCATCATCGGCACGCTGCTCGCCAGCGGTTATCGTCGACGCGAGATCGTGCTGCACTACCTTGCGCTTCCCGCCATCGTGGGCGTGGTCGCGGCGCTTTTGGGCACTGCGCTTGGCATTGTGTTCTTTACCGAGCCCATGCGCAGCCTCTATTACGGCTCGTACAGCCTGCCGCCCTTCCAGGTGTACTGGAGCTGGGAGATCTTTGTGAAGTGCGCCGTGGTCCCCGCCGCTGCGCTCATCCTCATCACGCTGGTGGGCCTGCTTCGCAAAATGGGCAAGACGCCGTTGCAATTCCTTCGTCACGAGGCGAGCGGCAAATCGGGCACCAAGCGCGGCTTGCAGCTGCCGGAGCGCATGGGTTTTGTTTCCCGCTTCCGCCTGCGTATCTTCCTGCGCAACCTGGGCAACTTCGCCACGCTTTTCGTGGGCATTGCGTTTGCCTCGCTGCTGCTGCTCTTTGGCCTGGCGATTCTGCCCACGATGACGCACTACGCGGACAACCTCGAGACGAGCCTGGTCGCCGAGCACCAGTACACGCTCAAGGCTCCGCTGGAGCTCGAGGGCACTGCCGAGGAGCGCGAGCAGTGGTCGGCACTCGAGCGCTTGCAGTCGGTTGACGGCGCGTTGCTTTCCGCCGCCCAGGATGCCGATGACGAGCTTGACGACGCGGCCGATACAGCGCAGGCGGCAGCCGATGCTGCGACCGCATCTCCGTCTGCCGAGAGCCTGGCCGCAGCGCAGGATGCGCTTGCCAAGGTCCAGGACAAGAAGGATGTGCTCTACGCGCGCCTTGACGATCTTGCCGATGCCCTCGGCTGCAACCGCGATGAGGCTATCGACCTGATCGACAAAGCCTCCAAGATTGACACTGACAACGACGATGTTCACCCGGTCAATACGACCGACAACGGCGCGGGCGCAATCGCGCAGGCCGAGAAATATGCCGTTTACCAGCTGCAATACGACCGCGGCGATGGTAATGGTCAGGAGACGATTTCCGTCTACGGCATCTCGCCCGATTCGCGCTATTGGAAAGACCTCAACGTCGGCGATGGGCGCGTCGTCTTTGGCGGCGGTCTGCTCGACAAGTTTGGCTGGAGCGAGGGTCAGAAGGTCGCGCTCGGCGACAAGTACGAGGGTGAGCATTATTCCTTTGAGTACGCGGGCAAGGATTGTGCCTGGGGCTCCAAGTCGGACATGAATATCTATATGAGTATCGAAGACTTTAACGAGCTGTTCGACAACGACGCCGCCTACTTTAACGGCTATGTGAGCGACGAGAAGCTCGACCTCGATGCTCGTTACTTTGCCGGCGACACCACGCCCGACGACATGCGCGCCGTGGGCGATCAGTTCATCGGCATGATGAGCAAAATGATCGGCATGATGGTCGGGCTTGCGGTGTTTATCTTTCTGCTGTTTATGTACCTGCTGACCAAGGCTGTGATCGACCATAGCGCCCGTTCGATCAGCTACATGAAAGTCTTTGGCTATCGCGATAGCGAGATCTCGCATCTGTACATCCGCTCGATCACACTGTGCGTGGTGGTGTCGCTCGTGCTAAGCCTGCCGGTCATTATTGGCTCGCTCACGGCCATCTTCCGCTCGATGCTCCTCGCCTACAACGGCAATATCGAGATCTACGTGCCCGCTTGGTCCATGGCGGCGTGCGTGGGCATTGGCTTTGCGACCTACCTGGTCGTGGCGCTGCTACACACGCGTTCTATCAAGCGCGTCAGTCTGGCCGAAGCCCTCAAAGTCCAAGAGTAGTCATCGGGGACGTTCCTAAAAGACTAGTCGCTGGGGACATTCTTTCGCCGCCCGGCAGGAAAGGGACGTCCCCAATGACTAGGTGTCGCGCTTGACTTTGACCCTACTTTAACGGGTACCATCCTCTTATGTCTGTAACGCCATATAGACCGAGGGGATAGATCTATGACCGCAACTGCACCCGCAGCACCCGCTAAGGTGTACTTCACCAACCTGCGCACGCATGCTCGCGAGAGCCAGCTCGACAAGCTCAAGCGCCTCATCCGTCACGCCGGAATTGAGCAGATCGACTTTGAGAACAAGTTCGTCGCCATCAAGATTCACTTTGGCGAGTTGGGCAACCTGAGCTTTTTGCGCCCCAACTACGCTCGCGCCGTCGCGGATGTCGTGAAGGAGCTGGGCGGCAAGCCCTTCCTCACCGACTGCAACACGCTCTATGTGGGTAGCCGCAAAAACGCGCTCGAGCACATCGACACCGCCTACCAGAACGGTTTTACCCCGTATGCCACGGGTTGCCAGATCATCATCGCCGACGGTCTCAAGGGCACCGACGAGGCGCTCGTCCCGGTCGAGGGCGGCGAGTACGTGCGCGAGGCCAAGATCGGTCAGGCACTCATGGATGCCGATATCGTGATTAGCCTCACCCACTTTAAGGGCCATGAGCAGGCCGGCTTTGGCGGCGCCATGAAGAATCTGGGCATGGGTGGCGGCAGCCGTGCCGGCAAGATGGAGCAGCATGCCGCCGGCAAGCCGAACGTCGCGACCGAGCACTGCGTTGGCTGCCGTGCCTGCGAAAAGATCTGTGCGCACAACGCCATCTCGTTTGACGATACCCGCGAGCGCGAGCTTGCCAACGGCAACACCCGCACGGTGCACGTGGCCGCCATCGACCACGATCGCTGCGTGGGTTGCGGACGCTGCATTGCGGCATGCAACCAGGACTGCATCAAGCCCGGCTATGACGCTGCGGCCGACGTGCTCAACTGCAAGATCGCCGAGTACACCAAGGCCGTCGTCGACGGCCGCCCGAGCTTCCACATCTCGCTTGCCATGGATATCAGCCCCAACTGCGATTGCCATCCCGAAAACGACACGCCTATCGTCAACGATATCGGCATGTTCGCGAGCTTCGACCCGGTCGCCATCGACCAGGCCTGTGCCGATGCCGTCATGGCATCCGAGCCGCTGCCCAACACCGAGCTCACCGATAGCGCCGCCAAGATGGAGCATAACCACGAGCATCTGGAGGGCGAGCAGGCCAAGGACCCCTTCTGCATCACGCATCCCGACACCGACTGGCGCGCGTGCATCGCGCACGCCGAGAAGATCGGTCTGGGCACGAGCAAGTACGAGCTTATCGAGGTCAAGTAACACCTGTCTATTGGACATATCAAGCGCTTTTGTAGCGCAACGTTAGCAAAAGCCGCCCGTGAGCGCAGTGCCCACGGGCGGCTTTTTGGAAGTGCTAGGGGGTCAGATAGACCAGTAAACCGTACTATTTCCTAAAAATACTCGTCGAGGAAGTTGTCGACTGTGTTCCAGTAGAGCTCGGGGTCAACTTGCGCACTCTTGGCGTGGGTGGCGCCATGGATAGTGAGCTTTTGCTTGACCTTGCTGGCGCACGCGTCGTAGTTTTGGTCGAGCATGCTGTACGGTACAAAGGTGTCCTGGTCGCCGTGGATAAACAGCATGGGAACTGTCGCGTGTTTGAGTTGCTCCACACTGCTCGCCTTATGAAAGTCGTAGCCTGCGCGCACGTTGCACACTAAGTTTGCTACATCGAGCAGGGGAAAGCTGGGCAGGCCGAACACGTCCTTGAGCTGCAGAGAAAACTCGTCCCAAACACTCGTATAACCGCAGTCCTCGATAATGCATTTCACGTTTGCGGGCAGAGATTCCCCCGCGACGTTCATGGCGGTTGCCGCACCCATCGACTCGCCAAAGACCAGGATGCGCGCCTCGGGGTCGGCCTGAACGATTCGCTCGATCCATGCGACGATGTCGAGGCGCTCGGGCCAGCCCATGCCGATATAGTCGCCGCCGGAGCGCTCGTGGGCGCGGGCGGCGGGTGCGAGTACGTTCATGCCGCGGTCGTGGAATCGCTTGACGTATCGGGCCATACCGATGGGCTCGTTGGTATATCCATGCAGGCAGACGGCGTAGTCGTGCGTGCTCTCCGACGCGGCAAAATACCAAGCGGCGAGCTCAGTCCCGTCGTCCGCGGTGAGGCTGCTGCTCTCGCGGTTTTCCTTAAACCACGCCCGTGCCTCGCCCTCCTCGGCGTCCATCTGCTCGCCCTTTTCGGCGTCCTTGCCGTCCTGCATCATCTTCATGGTGTACGGCGCTTGGGGGTTCAGGGCAAAGTCAAACAAAAAGTTGCCGGCAAACCCCAGCAGCGCGACAACGAGCACCAGCGCAACGACGCCGGCTATCTTGAGCTTTCGATGGGAACGTGCGTTTTGAGACATAAGAAGCTTTCCTATAAGATGTTAATACATCAACATTTAATGCAAGCGCATTATGGACGTTCGCCGTTGATGCGTCAACAGACAAAGAATGGGTAAACAAAGGGTCACGTATGGTGCAAATTTCGCACGTACCTAGACGCTTTGATATAGTGTTGAGAACTCTTTACGTTGGAGGATGTAACCGGCATGTCCGATTCGAGCGACAGTTCTAAGCCGCGACCCAAGACCGCGGCCGTTCCACACTACACGGTGGGCGAGGAGATCATGAACTCCGTCACCCATGGTGTCGGCTGCCTGCTGGGTATCGCGGGCCTGGTGCTCCTGATCGTATTCGCTGCCCTGCGCGGCGGAGGCCCGGCCCACATGGCCGCGGCGATTGTCTATGGTGTCAGCATTATCCTCGAATACCTAGCCTCCACGCTCTACCACGCGATTCAGCCCGCGCGCGCCAAGCGCGTGTTTCGCATCATCGACCACAGCTGCATCTACCTGCTCATTGCGGGCAGCTATACGCCGTTTTGCCTTATCACGCTCGCAAACGACGGCGGCCCTGCGCTGTTCTTTGCCGTATGGGCCATCGCCATTATCGGCATCGCCCTCGAGTGCTTTATGCGCGAGCGTCAACCGCACTGGGTAAGCGGCCTGGTTTACCTGCTGATGGGCTGGCTCGTTGTCTTTAAGCTGCCCGAACTTGTGGCGCTGCTCAACCCCGTGGCACTTGCCCTGCTCGCCGTCGGCGGCGTGTGCTACACCGCGGGCGTGCCGTTCTATATCGCCAAAAACGTGCGCTACCTGCACAGTGTGTTTCACTTGTGGGTGCTCGCCGGCAGTATCTTCCAGTTCATGGCGGTGATCCTCTTCGTAATCTAGCGATCGCGCCTGCGCCCGCGGGCCCGTCCGGGCGCCCGCCGGGTGCAACTGCCCTATCCGCCATCAACGTTTTGACCTGACGTCCCGAATCTTGGAGGTTCGAGAAACTCCCGATGGACATAACCATCTCCCTTATCACCACCCTCGTTTTGACCCTCATCAACGGCTACTTCTCCATGTCCGAGATGGCGCTCACCACGGCTAAGCGCGCCGTGCTGGAGCACGAGGCCGAGGAGGGCGACAAGCGCGCCGAGCGCGCCATTAAGCTGGCCGCCGATTCCGACCAGCTGCTCGCCACCATCCAGGTCGCCATCACGCTCGTGGGCTTTGCCTCGTCTGCCGTCGCCTCGACGAGCCTGTCCGACCCGCTTGCCACGTGGCTCACGAGCTTTGGCATCGCGCCGCTCTCTGCCATCGCGCGCGGCCTGGCGCCGGTCATCATCACCGTTGCGGTCGCCTTCCTCTCCATCGTGATTGGCGAGCTTGTGCCCAAGCGCATCGGTCTGGCCAACGCCGAGGGCGTGTCCAAGCAGGTCGTGGGACCGTTGTCGTTTTTCCAAAAGATCGCCCGTCCGCTCGTGTGGCTGACCGGCGCTTGCTCCGATGGTCTGGCCCGCATCCTGCGCATCAAGAGCGCCGACGACCGCCAGAATGTCTCGGAGGAAGAGATTAAGTACATGGTCTCGGAGCAGGACGACCTGCTCGACGAGGAAAAGCGCATGATCCACGAGATCTTCGACCTGGGCGACACCGTTGCCCGCGAGGTCATGGTGCCGCGCGTGGACACTACCATGTGCGAGGACGACGAGACGGTCGCCGACGTGCTGTCCACCATGCGCCAGACCGGCTTTAGCCGCATCCCCGTCTATCACGAGGATCCCGACAACGTCGCCGGCATCGCGCACATCAAGGACCTGATCCAGCCTTCGCTCGACGGCAAGGGCGACCAGCCCATCGCCGACTTTTTGCGCGACGCCACCTTTGTGCCCGACACCAAGGACATCCTGCCGTTGCTGTCCGAGATGCAGACCTCGCACGACCAGATCGTAGTGGTCGTGGACGAGTACGGTGGCACGGCCGGCATCATCACCATCGAGGACATCGTCGAGGAGATCGTGGGCGAGATCGAGGACGAGTTCGACCCCGACAACAAGTACCTCACGCGCCTTTCGCGCCGCGAGTGGCTCGTCGATGGGCGTTTTTCGTGCGATGACGCGATTGAGCTTGGTTGGCCGCTCGAGGAAAGCGATGATTATGAGACCATCGCCGGCTGGATTTTGGAGCTTTGCGACTCGGTACCCGACATCGGAGAGGTGTTTGAGGTCGCGGGGTACAAGTTTAAGGTGCAGTCGATGCGTGGCCAGCGCATCTCGCTCATTCGCGTGATCGCTCCGGCCGAAACCGATAAGAAGGATTCCGAGCCCTCGGCAGATAAGCCGACGGTGTCGGGTGCGGGCTCTGCGGACCCGCACGACGGCGACGAGTAGGGCAAGGAAGAGTAGGGGAGAGTTATGGCAGGCCTGTTCAACATCCTTAAGGTCACCGTCAGCGAGGACAAGATCTGCGCGCATGTGCTGGTGAACCCCGGCATGCCGCTCATGACCTCGGAGGACATCGAAGCCACGGCGCGCGTGTACTACCTGGTGCCCGCGATTGCCAAGCATCTGTGCCTGGGCGATTCCGGTCGCGAGTTCCAGGACTGCATGGGCCAGACCGAGCTTTGCCATCTGCTGGAGCACGTGACGGTCGAGCTCATGAACGAGACCGGGCTTGCCGGCAGCATTTCGTGCGGCCGCACTCGTGTGAGCGAGCACGATGAGCGTGTCTTTGAGGTCGAGCTTTCGTGTCCCGACGACGCGCTGGCCATCGGCGCGCTGTCTTCGGCGACCTTTATGATGGATTGGGCCTATCTGCATGCGGACCAGCCCGCTCCCGATGTGGACGGTACGGTCGCGGGCCTGCGCAACCTGGTGCTGGGCATGCGTGCCGAGGCCGAGGGCAAGGATCCGCACGAGGCCGTCGCCGCCGCGAACGCCGAGGACGAGGCCGGGGACGCGACCGAGGGCGAGGCGCCTGCCGAGGCTGCCGTCGATCCTGTCGACGAGGCGCCTGCCGAGGCGGCTTCCGAGCCCGAGTCCGCGGAGCCCCAGGGCGTCCCGAACTTTGACGACGAGCCGCAGGAGGCAATCGATACCGAGGGCGCGACCGCTGAGAGCCACGAGGCCCCCGCTGCCGTCTACGGTGGCGCGGCGACGGCTCCGGTTGCCCCCGCGCACGAGGGAACGCTGCCGCTCGTTGACGGCGCCGGCGAAGACCCGGCCGCCACGGTGGCCATGCCGGCCGTGCCGCAGGAGTAGGCTCACTCGCTTATCACCATCATGTACCTGCGCCTTTACCGTACGCAGATGAGCAAGACGGCAAGCGCTGTGCTGCGGGTATAATGGACAGCATTCAAACGGTGGGCGCCGAGGTGCCCGCAGGAGAGGAATGAACATGGGTAAGACTTTCAACTTTATCTCGGGTGCGCTCTTTGGTGCTGCCGCCGGCGCCATCATCGGCGTCGCCCTGGCTCCGCGCTCGGGCGCCGAGACCCGCGCCATGGCTGCCGATATCGCCAACGACGCCTGGGATAACATGCGCGACACCTACGAGCACGGTGCCGAGGGGGCCCGTGCCGCGGTCAACGATTTTGGCCCGATGGTCGACGCCAAGACCGATGACCTGCGTGCCAAGGTTGACCTTGCCCGCGAGCGCATGGACCAGCTGCGGGAGCAGCTCAACGACGCCATCTCGGGCGGCAACGTGACGCCCGCCGCCGATGTCGTGGTCGAAAACGCCGTTGAGGCCGACACCGAGGCCGCGGAGCCTTCGACCGAGGCATAATGCGCGCCGGGGATTTTGTCGGCGCCAAGATCTATCGCAAGCCTACCGAGGACAAGCGCACCAAAAAAGACGGCACGCCGCGCAGCCCTAAAAAGCTCGGCAAGATTCACTTTCCGGTCTTTACCCCGGGCGGTACGCGCGTGGTGGGCTTTATGGTTCGCCAGTCCGATATCGCGGGTATGATCGAGCGCCCTGACCGATTTGTGGCGCTCGATGCCATTGGCGTCTACGAGGGCGCCATCGCAGTTGACGACGTCAAGGGCACCTACGATGCCGCTGCGGCCAAGCGCCTCGACATCAACCTGGACGATTGCATTATCTGGGTTGGCATGGACGTGCGCACGGAGTCGGGCGATGTCGTGGGCTATTGCTCGGATGTGGAGTTCAAGCCGCGTTCGGGTGTCGTGCAGACGTTCTACGTGACCGCTGGTGCTGCTTCGAGTGTGCTGGTGGGCGACACGCAGATGCCGCCGACGATGCTGCGCGGCTATGCGGACGGCGCGATGATCGTTTCGGACGAGGTCAAGTCGCTCGGGTATTCGGGCGGTGCCGCTGCAAAGGCTGCCGAGGCAAGCGTCGCGGTGGGCGATAAGGTCAAGAAGGGCGCCAAGGTGCTCGATGACAAGGGTTCGGTCGCCGTGGACAAGGGCAGCCGCGCGCTGGGCAAGCAGCTCGGCAAGACGCGCGGTATGTTCAAGGCCTTTAAGGACGAATATCAAAAGGCGAGCGGGGGCTCGTCGAAAGCTAGCAAATAGCGACGTACCAAATGACGGGAGACAAGCCGGAGACCTGTTGCTCCGGCTTGCTGCGTTTATGGGGGAGGGCACATGCGTCAAAACGGATCTAACTTAAACAGGCGCTCGGGTGCGCGTCCGACGGCGCGCCGCGACCTGGGGCAGCTGCCCAGCGGTCAGCGCAAGCGTCACCGTAAGCCCGGCGCGATGTATCTCAACCATAGCCGCGGCTTTAGCGACCGCAGCGCTCGCATCGGCAACAGCCGCACGCCCCGTCGTTCGTCTCGCCTGCCCTATGCGCTTATTGCCGTGGGTTGTGCGCTCGTGTTGTTTATCGCTGCCGTCGTGGGCTACGTCAACCGCAGCGTGGATGTCATCCTCAATGGCCAGGAGACTGCGGTGCGCGTCGGCTCTACGCTGCAAAATCTCATCGACGACCAGGAGCTGGCCGATACCTACGATGCCGGGGACCTGCTGGCTGTTGACGACAGCGTGCTGACCCGCCATGGCGGCGAAAAGCTGTCGGTAAAGGTGGACGGCAAGCGCATAAAACAGGGCAAGTGGAAAAGCCGCGAGCTTACGGGCGGCGAGAAGGTGACGGTCAAGGACGGCCGCGACACGTATGAGAAGCACGAGGTCCAGGCGACGGTTATCGAGCCCAAGCTCAAGGTCGAGGGCACGGGTGCCATCGAGTATGTCAAGACGTGGGGCATCCAGGGCCGCTCCGAGGTGTGGGTCGGCGAGCAGTCGGGCAAGACGCAGGACCGTGGCGAGGTCGTGCCCGCCACCGATTGCGTGGTCGAGTGCGCGAGCGTGGCGCCCAAGGGCAACGAAAAGTACGTGGCGCTGACGTTTGATGAGGGCCCGAGCGGAGCGACCAAGCAGATCTTGCAGGTGCTCAAGGAAAAGGGTGTCACCGCGACGTTCTTCCTGTCGGGCGATGCGGCCGAGGCCTCGCCTGCCACGGCCAAGGCGATTGTCGATGCCGGGTGCGAAGTCGGCTCCAACAGCTACCGCGACGAGTCGCTCAAGGGTCAGGACCGCGACGCGGTGCGCGAGCAGATTTCGAAGGGCACCGAGGCGATCAAGTCCGCGACCGGCGTGAAGACGATGCTTTTGCGCGCTCCCTACGCAGCCTTTGACGAGCAAAACTGGATTGATGCGATGGACCTGGCGTCTGCCGTGGTCTCGTGGAATATCGATTCGGGCGACTGGCTGCTCAACGGTGCCGACGAGCAGGTCTCGACGGTGCTCGATTCGGTGACGCCGGGCAACATTGTGCTGCTGACCGACAGTGATGAATGTGCCGAGCAGACGCTCGTGGCGCTGCCGCAGATTATCGACGGGCTTATTGCCGACGGTTACAAAATCGTGACGTTGAGCGATCTGGTCAAGACGGACGCATCGCTGAGCAAAAAGCTCACCTCGCTGGCGAAGGTCACCATGCCCAAAAACGCCGTGTTCCCCCAGCTCGCCGAAGATGACGACACCACAGACTAGTTATTTAAGAACGTCCCCAATGACTATGTCACGGATGCGTCGGCGTTTGGTATGCCTGCGATGTTTGGAGCATAAATTTGGCGCCACGGCGCGATGCTGATGCTATAGTTACTGCGGATAACAAGGGTCAAGAGAAAGGTTGCAGGTGAAATCCAAACCTCGACCATACAGTCGATGACCCCATGCAGGTGCTTCTTGCGCATGCACGGGGTGTGAGCGCCGAGCGGCGTGCCGCCCGCGCATGCGTATACATATCTAAAAGTCCACGGACGGCGCGCCGGCATGGTCGCAGTCCGAAGGGATAATGATGGGGAGCACCAGTGAATTATCTGAGTGAGATGCTCAAACTGCCGGTTTTGGACGTCGATGGCGAAAAGCTCGGCGTTGTGAACGATTTTGGCATTGCTACCGGCGAAGTTTTTCCGCACGTGACGTCGCTCGCGTTCCGCGGACCCGGCAAGACGCCATTTATGATCAGCTGGCGCAAATGGGTCGACCGTATCGACGAGACGGGTGTACACCTTAAGTCGCCGGCCACCGAAATCCGTTTTTCGTACTTGCAGCCGACCGAACTCTTACTTGCTCGCGACGTGCTTAACAAGCAGATCGTCGACACGCAGGGCATGAAGGTCGTGCGCGTGAACGATATCAAGTTTTCCATGTCGGGCGAAAATCAGCTGCGCCTGCTGGGTGCCGAAGTTGGCGCCCGCGGTCTGCTGCGCGCGATCAGCCCCGCCCTTGAGCATGTTGTCGAGGGCTTTATGAAGCACCTGGGCAAACCGCTCGGCGAGGATATTATCGCCTGGTCCTATATGGACCTGCTCGATCGTTCGACTAAAAACATCCAGCTGTCGGTGTCGCACAAGACGCTCGGCGAGCTGCACCCCGCCGACATTGCCGACATTATCGAACAGCTCGACCCGCGCCTGCGTGCGCAGGTGTTCGCGCAGCTCGATACCGCCCAGGCCGCCGAGGCCATCTCGGAGTTCGATGACGACGAGCTTATGACCGAGATGCTCGAAGGCTTGTCCGATACGGACGCATCGTCGATGCTGGCCATGATGGACCCGGACGACGCCGCCGACCTGATCGACGAGCTCGATTACGAGAAGGCCGAGAAGCTGTTGCGCCTGATGGGCGTTCAGGAAGAGAAGGCGATTCGTAACCTGCTGGGCTATGAGGACAACACCGCCGGCCGCATCATGACCTCGGAGTTTGTCTCCCTGCCCGCCACAGCGACGGTCGGTGACGCCATCGAGGCGATCCGCCAGCTTGATGAGGACTTCGAGAGCGTCTACTACGTCTATACCGAGGACCCGAGCGGCATGCTCACCGGCGTGCTTTCGCTGCGCACGCTGATCGTGGCCGACCGCGACGCCACGCTGGGCCAGCTGGCCTATCGCGACCTGGTTTATGTATCGCCCGACGATGACCAGGAAGACGTAACGGACGAGATGACCAAGTACGACCTGGTTGCCATTCCCGTTTGCGACGAGAACCGTCACATCTTGGGTATCGTGACCTTTGACGACGCCATGGATGTTATCGCCGAGGAGCACCAGGAGGACCTGCAGATCGCAGGCGTTGGCTCGGGCGATAGCGCGTCCGACGATTCGACGAATGTGCTCAGCTGGTTTGTCCATCGCCAGTACTGGGTTGTCGTGTGGGGCATTGCCTCGTGCATCATGGCAACAGTGCTGGGGACGGCGCTGGGCTCCGCGCATCTGGTGGTGTTCCCCATGTGCGCCATGCCGCTCGTGTTGCTGGCTGCCTCGCGCATGGTGTCGTTCGTCAAGAATTACTTCTTGGAGTACGACGGCCATGACGATGAGCCCAAGCCTTATCTGGGATTTTTCTTCCAGAGCACGGGCATGGGCCTGATTCTGTCGCTCGTGACCTACCTGTGCGCCCAGCTGGTGCGCACCGCTGCGTTCCTCGACGCGCCCATGTTTGAGGAGCAGCTCTTTACCGGCTGCTTTAACATCGCGGCCATCGTCTGCCTGATTGGCAACATGAGCGCCGTGATTTACCTGATGGTGCTGTTCTGGCGTGACGAGCACGACCTCAATACGTCGGGCACCGCCATGAACGTCATTGCCGTCATGATTTCATGCGTGGCGTACTGCATCGCCGCAGTGCTGCTCACCATGTCGGTCATGGGGTAGGTGGTCGCGTGCAAAACACGAAGCAAAAGGCGAGCACCAAGCAAAAGCTGACCATCGCGGCCATCTTTGGCGCCATGGGCCCTGGCCTTCTGGCGGCGCTTTCGGGCAATGACGCCGGCGGCATCGCCACGTATTCCAGCGCCGGTGCCAGCTATGGCTACAAGATGCTGTGGATGCTTCCCGTCATGACCGTGCTGCTTATCGTGACGCAGGAGACTGCGGCGCGTTGTGGCTGCGTCACAGGCAAGGGCTTGGCCTCGCTCATCCGCGAGCGCTTTGGCGTGCGCAGGAGCGTGTTGGCCATGGCGGCGCTGCTGATCGCCAATACAGCCGTGACCATTTCGGAGTTTGCGGGTATCGCGAGCGGCCTTGCCCTCTTTGGCGTGCCGGCGAGCATCTCGGTGCCGCTGGTGGCACTGCTGGTTTGGATGCTTACCATGTCGGGCAGCTTCCAGCGCATCGAGAAGATTCTGCTGCTGGTGAGCTGCGTGTTTGTGACCTACATTGTCGCTGCATTTATGGCTGGTCCCAGCTGGGGCGAGGTGGCGGTCGACCTGGTTGTGCCCAACATCCAAAATGACCCCAGCTACGTGTCGCTTGTGGTCGCAACGATTGGTACCACCATCGCGCCGTGGATGATTTTCTTGGCGCAGAACAACGTGGTCGATAAGAATGCGGGCGAGGACGATATCGTGCTGCAGCGCATCGACACCGTGAGCGGCTCGATTGCCGCCGATGTCATCGCTGGCTTTATTATCATCACGACCGGTACGGTGTTGTTCCCTGCAGGCATTCAGATTAGCGACGCTGCCGATGCCGCCCGCGCATTGGAGCCTATCGCGGGCCAGTGGTCCACGGTGCTGTTTGCATCGGGCCTGGTCGCGGCGAGCTTCTTGGCCGCCTGTGTGCTGCCAGGCGTTACGTCCAGCGCCATCTGTGAGGCATTTGGCTGGGAGCGCGGTGCCGATCGCAGCTGGGACGAGGCCCCGGTCTATCGCGGCATCATTACGGCCATCATTGGCATCTCTGCCGTGCTGGTGCTTATGCCCGGTGTTGACCTGTTCCAGATTATGATGACCTCGCAGGTCATCAACGGCGTGCTGCTGCCCGTGGTTTTGGTGTTCCAAGTGGTTATCGCCGCCGATCGTCACATTATGGGCGCCAACCGCAACGGACGCGTGTGGAACGTGCTCACGTGGGCGACTATCGGTGTGATTACGGTGCTGACGGTCGTCATGTTTGTTCTGCAGGCGATGGGCTACAGCGCGTAGCGTCTCTTTTGGGTTTCGAGCGGGCCGTGGCCATGGGCTGCGGCCTGTTTTTGCCTGATGTAGGGGGTTGGTTATATACGCGTGGGCAAAAAATGCCAAATATGAGTACTGTTGCTAATCCGGTGACAATTAAGACAATGAAGATAATGAACATAACTAAAGTATCTGTTAATTAATATCGATACAGCCAGGCTTTAAGCCGATTATTCTGGCCGGTCCAAAGGGGTATGGCGACCGAAAGAACTCCATTTTGTGCCATTTTGCCTGTTACTAAAATGGTATCAGTACTCATATTTGGCATTTTTTGCCCACGGCCCCTTTGGGGCCGGCTCGAAAAGAGCAACCTTGGGGTGTTTGCTGCGGGTGCGGGGCTTGCAGACGACACTCGGGGTGGCGAGGAACTCAGAATTCGGCCGCGGAAGGGCATTCATCGACCGCGTCAGGAGTGTCCCTAAGTGCCGGCACATTGGAACGTCCCTAACTGCCGGAGGGGGCGTCGGTTGTGGCCGACGCCCCCTCCGGGTGCAAGCGGATTTGACAGTGTGTTACTTGTCGGTGCCTAGCTTGTGCGGTTTGTAGGCGAGCGCGTTGACGAGTGCATCGGCGGCGGACTTGACGGCCGCCGGCTGCGGATCGTTAACGTGGTCCTCGGGATGCACGGGCAGGTCCTTCTTGACGGCATCGTGGATGAGCTTAAGGTACTCGGCCACGCCCGCGTTCGAAAGGTGCGTGCCGTCGCCGTCGAACAGATCGTTGCGGTTGGCGCTATATCCGTACCAGTCGATAACGCGCACGTTTTTATAGCGCGTGGCGGCGTTGGCGATGGCCTGATTGGTGGCGCCGACCCACGGCTGCGGGCTGCGCGTGTTTACAAATACGACGGTGCGCTGATTGCCGGCATCGGCCATGATGGCGTCAATCTGGGCATCGGTCACCAGGCCGTTGGTGCCCAGCGCAAAGACTACGATCTTGCCGGCGAGGTTCTGCTGGATATAACCCTCAAATGTTGTGCGGCCCGCATCGAACTGGCGGCCCTTTTCGGCATCGATGTGACTGTGGGGGAACACGCCGTCAAAGGAATCGACGGCGCGCAGCGACACGGAGTCGCCGATCATCAGCAGGTCGTAGGATCCGTCGGGGAAGCCGTCGTTGTCCTTGCCGGTGTCATCGGCCGCCTGCTGGTCCTGGGGTTTTGCATTTTTGGCTTCCTTGTTTAGGATTTCGGCGCCCTCGCCGCTCAGCGCGGATGTGTCGGGCACAAAGACCAGACCACCCAGCGCCACGACAAGCACGACGCCGCAAACGGCGCACACGGGAATATGCGCGCGCACCCAGTTTGCGGGCGTGGTGGTGCCTTCGCGGAGCTCGGAAACGGTGCGTCCAAAGGCGCCCTTCCTAAACGGCGTCTCGATAAAGCGATAGGAGCACTCGGCTACGGCGACCACCACAAGTACCTGCAAGATGTACTGCCACCAGGGCGTATCGCTGATGTTGGCGACCGGGTTCATGAGCAGCAGCAGTGGATAGTGCCACAGGTAGATGCTGTACGAGCGCTTGCCAACCCACACGAGCGGCTCGGCGGACAGCGCGCGGGCAACCATTCCCTGGGGCTGTACGCAGGCTGCGATGACCATGAGCGTGAGGATGGAGCATAACAGCGTGCCGCCGCGATACTGGAACGCGGTGTAGCCGTTGGTGAGTGCGACCATGGCGGCAAGGCCAACCAGACCCACGACGCCTAAGACATCGATGGATGCGGGCGAGGACCAAAAGCGCACGAGGGCGCTCGGCTGTGCCAGGGCGGTATCGGCTGATTCGTCGGCCTTCTTGTCAGGCTTGTCCTCGGCTTTCTTGCCGTGCTTGGCGGCGCCAGCCAGGCGATTGAGCCCCAAACGATGAGCGAGACGCACCGGCGCCAGGTCGCGATCGGGGATAAAGGCCATCCAGACACCCAGTAGCAGCGAGAACACGCGGGTGTCGGTGCCGTAGTACACGCGGCTGGGGTCGGCGGCGGGATTGTAGAGCACCATCATGGCGAGGGCAGATACCGCGGCAAGGCCCAGAACCACGCGGCGCGTGTTGGGCTTGCTCACATGCATGGATACCATGGCAAACAGCAATGGCGGCCAAATCAGGTAGAACTGTTCCTCGATGGCGAGCGACCAAAAGTGCGTGAGCGGCGAGGGGTCGCCCAGAGCATTGAAGTACGAGACGTTTTGGGCAATCTGCCACCAGTTATTAAAAAACAGCAGCGACGGCAGGATGTCGGGGCGCATCTTGGTGAGCATCACATGGTTAAAGATGGTGCACAGCGCGCAGGTCACCACCACAACGGTTACCACGGCGGGGAACAGGCGACGGATGCGGCGAATCCAGAAGCTCTTGAGGTCGATGCGGCCGGTCTTTGACACTTCGTTGATGAGCAGGCGCGTGATCAGATAGCCCGAGAGCACAAAGAAAATCGTGACGCCAAGCAGGCCGCCCTGTGCCCATGTGAGGTTGAGGTGATAGAGCACTACCGCGACGACGGCGAGCGTGCGCAGGCCGTCGAGGGCGGGGATATAACGAGATTTGGGGCGCGTGGGTGCCTGTTCTTTTGCGGCGCTGTTGGTGTGGGCACCCTTGTTGGCGGGCGCACGATGAGAGCCTGCGGCGTGGCGCGGCTCGGTGGCTTGTCGGTTAGCGCGCGAACGTTCGTGCGGCGCTTGTTGATCGCTCGCGTGGCGTGAGCTGCGCGAACTCGATCGCGGGAATTGTTCCATAAAATTTCATCCAATGACGAGAATAATCAGCACGTCTTCATTGTAACCGCCTGCTCCTGTGAATGCTTGCTGCCGGCGCAAGCTCAAGCGCGCGTCCACATCAAAGTGAACTAAAGTTATAGAGGCGCGAGAGCGCACGATTGACGGCCAACGGCGGGTGCAGAGCCCGCGGACGAGGAGGTTTCCATGGCAGATAGCGGCATCGTTGCGGTGTTCGGCAGCATGAACATGGACCTTTCGGTGGCGTGCGAGCGCATGCCGCGTGCGGGCGAGACCGTTGGCGGCAGCGGGTTTATCACCAACGCCGGCGGCAAAGGCGCCAACCAGGCCGTAGCTGCTGCGCGCATGGGCGCGCACACGCATATGATCGGCGCGGTCGGCTGCGACGCATTTGGCACGTCGCTCGTGGCGGGGCTCCAAGACGCCGGCGTGGACTGTGTCTTTGTAGCGCGTCGCGATGACGTGGAGACGGGAACGGCGACCATCATTCGCTGCGAGGGCGACAACCGCATCGTGCTGTCGCCGGGCGCCAACCATGCGCTCGCGGGCGAGGATGTTGTCCGCGCGCTGAGGCGTCTGGTAGCCGATGAGCCCGACGGAGACGCCAGCGATATTGCCCCGGCTGTCGGAAGCGTCTTTATCGCCCAGGGCGAATGTGACCTTGCAGCGACGGCCAAGGCGCTCGTTTGCGCTCACGAGCTGGGGTTCTATACGGTCTTTAATCCAGCTCCTGCCTGCGAGTTGCCTGCGGAGGCCTGGCCTGCGGTCGACCTGGTCTGTCCCAACGAGACTGAGTGCCAGGTGCTGACGGGCATCTTGCCCGCGGATGATGCGAGCTGCGTCGCGGCGCTCAATGCCCTGCTCGCCAAGGGTGCCGGAGCTGCGGTCATCACGTTGGGCGGCGCCGGGTCGGTTACGCTCGGCGATGACGGCGAGCCGCTGCGCATGCCGGCGCTCTCGAGCACGTTGGTCGATACGACGGCCGCGGGCGATACATTTATCGGTGCGCTTGCCGCGGCTCGCCTGGAGGGCCTGCCGCTCTTTGAGTGCATGGCGGCGGGTGCACGCGCCTCGGCGGTGACGGTGTCGCGCCTGGGCGCACAGCAGTCGATTCCCACGCGCGCCGAAGTTGATCGCGTGTTTGATTTAGACGATTTGGTATAAGACGGAGAAGCGGAGTAGAGCAATGGCAATCAAGAAGCTGATCCTTGATCTGGATATGGGTGTGGACGATGCGATGGCGCTTGCCTATGCCATCGCGAGCCCCGAGGTTGAGCTCGTGGGCATTACCACGTGTTTTGGCAACGTGCGCGTCGACCAGTCGGCACATAACTGCCTGGCGGTGCTCGACTTGTTGGGTCGTCCCGAGGTGCCGGTGTACCTGGGTGCCGACCGTCCTCTGCAGGCGACTGAGCCCTATACGCCGCCGGCGTCCACCGCGCTCATTCACGGCAAGAACGGCATCGGCGGTGCGAGCGTGCCCGCGTCGCCCTACGAGCCGGTGGGGGCGACATCGGCTGATGGCAACGCTGCGGTCGATTATCTGATTGATGCCGCGCGCACCTATGGTCCCGATCTGGTCTACGTAGCGACCGGCCCGCTCTCCAACCTGGCGCTTGCCCTGGAGCGCGATGCGGCGGCGGTGATGTCTATCGGCCGCGTGGTGGTAATGGGCGGTGCCCTGACCGTGCCCGGTAACGTGAGTGCGGGTGCTGAGGCCAACATGGCAAGCGATCCCGAGGCGGCCGATGCCGTGCTGCGCTCGGGCCGCAAGCTCACCATGGTGGGCCTGGACGTGACGCATCGCGTGGTGCTCACGCGCCGCGACATTGCCGGTTGGACGGGCTCGGGCACCATGGCGGGCTGCGCATTTGCGAGTATGGTCGAGCACTACATTGGCTCGTACGAGATGAACGCCCCTTACCTGGGCGGCTGCGCGCTGCACGATCCGCTTGCCGTTGCCGTGGCGATTGATCCCACGCTCGTGGGCGCACTTGGTTGCAACTTGCGCGTCGACCTGCTCGGCGAGTATCGCGGCCGCACTATCTGCGACGAGCATCGCCTGTCCGACCCCGACAAGAGCGCGCTTGTGGCACTCACCGTGGACGCCCCGCGCTTTCTGTCCGAGTTCAAGGCGCGCATGGCCCGCATCCTAGGCTAGGCTCGGGATCGAAGCACGCCCATCTGCTCGATGTGGCCGCTGGCGGGCCGACATCTACCGTTCGCCAGCCCGATGGTCCCCGGGGCGGGGAGAGCGCTATAATGCATTCTGCATCTTGGATTGTTACTCCTGTGTGGAGGCATGCCCAAGAGCAATACAACACGGATTGTTACGTAAGGCATGACCGCAATAGCACTGCTATTGGCTATCATGCCTTTTTCTGTGAGTGTTCTTGAAAGGAGGTTCACCATGCTTGCAATTAAAAAGCTTAACAACAACGCGGTTCTTTGCCGTGACGGACAGGGGCGAGATGTCATCGCCATGGGCAGGGGCGTCGGTTTCGGCGGAGATTTTCCTCGAGAGCTCCCTCTTTCTAAAATCGAGCATACGTTTTACGACATTGATCCTAAAGGACAAGATGTCATGAGGGATCTTCCCTCGGATATCGTGATGTTTGCGGCGAAAGTTATGGACATCGTTGCCAACGAACTGCCCTACGACCTCTCGACCAATGCGACGCTGTTCATGGCTGATCACCTGTCGTTTGCCGTTGCGCGAGCCCAAAAGGGGGTCCGCATCGCGATGCCTCTTGCCTATGAAGTGCGGGAGACGTATCCGAAGGAATACAAGGCTGCCCAGTTTATCGTCATGCGACTCGAGAAGGAGCTCGGAGAGCGGCTTCCCAAGGATGAGATTGCCAGTATTGCGATGAATCTCGTGAACGCACGGGTTGTTGAAGCCGTCAAAGCCACGGCCGAGCCCGCAAAGCAGTTCGACGATATGCTCGAGGACGTTATCGAGATTCTCGAAAGCGATTTCCGCATTATTGTCGACCGCGATTCCTTTGATTTCACCCGCTTCGCCACGCATCTGCGGTACCTGTTCAAGCGCATTCAAGCCGGCGAGTCGCTGAACAGCGCCAACATGCAGATGTACAAGAACTTTCGTGAGGAGTTTCCGCAGTTGGCAGAGTGCGTGAAGCATATCGGTTCCTATTGTCGTGAAACGTGGGACGCCACGCTCTCCGAGGGGGAGGAACTCTATCTGATGATCCATCTCAACCGGATCATCTCCAAAAAAGGATTGTAACCCGTAGCCATTCGGGGCATGACCTTTGCCGATTCGAACAGTAAGCCAAGATTGTGCAAAGGAGCCAATGATGGCAAATTACAAAAAGGTGGCAGAGCAGATTCTCTCCACTGTGGGCGGGGCGGAAAACGTGGCTTCGGTTACGCATTGCATGACGCGCCTGCGCTTCAACCTCAAGGATGAAAGCCTCTCGAATGATGAGAAGCTTGAGGACATCTCGTCTATCATCAGCGTCGTGCACGCCGGAGGGCAGGTGCAGCTGGTGGTCGGGCCCACGGTCGACAAGGTCTACGACGAGGTTTGTAAGCAGGGCGGATTCGAGGTCACGGTATCGATTGACGAGGAACTCGATGGCCCTCAGCTTAGCTGGAAGGAGCGCTTGGCGCCCAAGCACCTCTTCAATCAGCTGCTCGATGCCGTGAGCGGCGCTATCACCCCGATCCTTCCGATCTTTTGTGTCGCCGGTATCTTCAAGATGCTCGTTATTCTGTTTGGGCCCGAAGGCGCCGGTTTTATGTCCGAAACGAGCGACCTGTATCGGATCCTTTCCCTGGTGGGCGATGCGGCGTATTACTACTTCCCGGTGTTTGCCGCCTATAGCTCGGCTAAGAAGTTCAAAACGAGTCCTGTGCTGGCACTGCTCATCGCTGTTGTGATGATTTATCCCGACATGCTCGCTATTGTTGAGGACGGAAAGCCTTTCAGCGTCTTCGGCATCCCCATGCAGCTCGTCAACTACACCCAGGCTGTTCTTCCGGTCATCTTGATCACCTGGGCCCAGTCCTATGTTGAGCGCTTCTTTAAGAAGATCTCGCCTGATATGTTGCGCATTCTGATCGTACCCGTGGGTACGGTGCTCGTGATGTTGCCGGTCGCGCTGTGCCTCTGCGGCCCTGCCGTCCAATTTGTCATGGGCCTTGTGGCCGATTTCATCATTTGGCTCGCCTCTGTTGCCGGTCCCGCTGCGACCGCGGTTATCGGCGCATTCTGGAATCTGATCATCGCCACCGGCATGCACGTGCCGATCTATACCGCCATATTGCCCGCCGCGCTCCAGAACGGTTACGACGCCATCTTATACCCCGGCACCGCGGTTGTAGCTTACACCACGCTTGCCATCGCGCTCGCCTATGGCCTGCGCGCTAAGGGCAAGGAGAGTCGAGCCACGGGCTGGAACTTGTTCATCACCTATGCCTTCGGTCGCGTGAGTGAGCCCATCATCTACGGCATCCTGTTTCGCGACAAGAAGGCTCTTGCCTGGAACATGATTGGTGGTGCTGTCGGTGGTCTGCTGGTAAGCCTTCTTCATGCCAACGTCTATATCTTCACTGGCGTTGGTTTCCCATGGATGAACGTGCTCATGTTTGCTCAGGATATCATCCCTGGCACCATCGGGTGTCTTGCTGGCGGTGCCGTGACGTTTGCGTTGGCGATGATTTTTGGATTTGAAGGACAGGAGAAGATGCCGTTGAAGTCCAAGAGCGGCGATTCTGAGGCCGTTGAATCCGTCGAGGCATAAGAGGCTACTACACAAATATGCTCCCCAGCCGTTGCGCGGTCCGACCCCTTGGCCGCGCAACGGTACTGTGCTGTTGCGCGGCACTTGCCGAGTCCGTTGCGTTCGACAGTGTGGGCCGGGAATTTGATAGAAAGGACGACACCATAATGTTTAGAGAAGATTTTTTATGGGGCGGGGCTCTGGCTGCAAACCAGTGCGAGGGAGGATGGAACGAAGGCGGTCGCGGTTTAGCCAATTCCGACATGCTGCCGTTTGGCGATCAACGCATGGACGTCATGCGGGGAGACCTTGATCCGCGTGCGTTGGCACCCGACAGCTTCTATCCCGCTCGCAAGGGCATTGATTTTTACCATAGGTACAAGCAGGATATTGAACTGTTTGCCCAGATGGGTTTTAAATGCCTGTGCTTATCAATCGCCTGGAGCCGCATTTTTCCCAAAGGAGACGAAGCCGAGCCCAATGAAGAAGGCCTTGCCTTTTACGAGGATGTTTTTAGGACGTGTCGCGCGCATGACATTGAGCCTTTGGTGACGCTCAACCACTATGATGTCCCCATGCATCTCGTCGATGCGTATGGCGGATGGCGCGATCGCAGGTTGGTCGACCTGTTCGAGCGATATTCGCGTACCGTGTTCGAGCGCTATCGGGGATTGGTCAATTATTGGCTGACCTTTAACGAGATCAACATCATGACGCAGGCGTGCTTTATGGCGGCGGGGATCATCTTCGAGCAAGGGGAGAATCGCTATGCAACGGTTCACACGGCCGTGCACCATGTATTGGTTGCGAGCGCCCGTGCGGTCGGGGCGTGTCATGAACTGTGCCCTGGGGCGAAGATCGGTTGCATGCTCAACGCAGGTGTCTTCTATCCGGCTACATGTGATCCGGACGATGTGCTGGCTGCGCAGGCTGAGAATCGCAGCCATTACATGTTTACCGACGTCCAGGTGCGCGGTGCGTACCCGAGCTATGTTCTCAAGGAATACGCCCGCCATGGTTTTGAGGTGCCCTATCGGGATGATGACCGCGAAGTACTGGCTGCAAACCTGGTCGATTTCGTCTCGTTTTCGTATTACTCGACGCGCGTCGCAAAAGCGCATGCGGAAGGTCAGTTCGATTCGAACCTTCTTCGCTCGGCGCCTAATCCGTATCTAAAACAGGAGCCTTGGGGGAGGTTTATCGACCCCAAAGGGCTGCGCGTCACCATGAATGAAATCTGGGATCGCTATCAAAAGCCGCTGTTCATCGTCGAAAACGGTTTGGGTGCTCCTGATGTGCCGGAAGATTCGGGTGAAATAGAAGACGACTATCGAGTTGAATACCTGCGGGCCCACATCGAGGCGATGAGGGAGACCGTCGAGCTCGACGGGGTGGAACTCATGGGATATACCTGTTGGGGCCCGATCGATTTGGTTTCGGTCGCCACAGGACAGATGCGTAAGCGCTACGGGTTTATCTATGTCGATCGAGACGATAGCGGTGCGGGCTCGTTTGAGAGACGTAAAAAGAAAAGCTTCGAATGGTACCGACGCGTAATAGCAAGCAATGGCGAAGACCTTGCGTAATAACGTTAAGATGGACAAATGCGCCCGTTGGGGGAATAGTCGGGCCACTTCGCTTGACAACAGGCTAAACTAGCTATTAAACATTTACTATTCTGTTTAGATTGAATTTGCGGTCGTTTAGTTGCCGAGCCACGGGGCGGTCAAGCCACGATGCTCGGCCGCGACCGATGCTAGGGGGAACGATGGCTAAAGCAAGCGTCCGCGAGATCAGCCGCATTACCGGCTTTTCGCCCGCAACCGTGTCCAACGCGCTCAACCGCAAGCGCAGCGTGAGCGAGGAGACCGCCAAGGTCATCCTGGAGTGCGCGCAGTCGCTTGGCTATCAGCAGTCGACGCAGCTCGAGAGCATCCAGTTTGTGCTTGCGCGCAAGACGGGCGCCATCCTGGACGAGAGCACCTTCCATCCCGCGGTCATCGAGGGCGTGGAGCGCCAGGCGCGTCGCCACGGCATGAGCACGAGCTTTGTCTCGCTCGACTTTAGCGACCTGGACGCCGTGCGCCCGCAGGTCGAGGGCCTGATCGCCGACCCGTCGGCCGCCATCGTGCTGATGGGTACCGAGCTGGGTGAGGAAGACTATGCCTTGTTCGCCAACGCTGCCGCCCACTTGATCGTGCTCGATGGCTGGAGCGATCGTCAGTACTTCGATGCCGTAGTCATTGCCAACACCGACTCGGTGCTGCGCGCCGTGGACTACCTTATCGAGAAGGGTCACAAGCAAATCGGCTATCTGGCAGGCGACCTTCGCATCCGCAACTTTAAGGATCGCGAGCGCGGCTATCGCCAAGCGCTTGAGGATGCGGACCTTGAGGCCAACCCGACATGGCGCGTCACATTGGGCACCACGCTCGAAGGTGCTTATCGCGACATGGGCGCATGGCTCGACAGCGTCTCGCGCGACGACCTGCCGACGGCTTTCTTTGCCGAAAACGACGTGCTCGCCGTAGGCGCCATGCGCGCGCTGAACGAGCACGGCATACGTGTCCCCGAGGATGTCTCAATCATCGGCTTTGACGATCTGTCTTTGGGCGCCTTCTCCAATCCGCCGCTCACCACGGTGCACGTTCCCAAGCACGAGGTGGGCGAGATCGCGGTGCGCCGCCTGGTGGGCAACATCCGCAATCCCAAGAGCTATACCTGCAAGACGGCCGTATCGACCTATTTTGTCGAGCGCCAAAGCGTGCGTGAGATCTAGGCAAAGGCAACGCTGGGCCGTAGGGAGGCAAAGCTCGCTAAGGCAGCCATACATAACGCTACTAAGAGAGGGTCCTTTGGGCCCTCTTTTTGATGCCCTTGTATGTTCAGTTTGTTTACATACCGTTTAGGCTGATTTCTCTACCGTCTACGGGTATTTCGCGTTAAACTTCTAAACAGTAGAGTAAAACATTTAGTAAACAGAACAAAACGAAACATGCGTCTGTTTACTGAACATGTGATTAGGGGAGGACGTACATGGACAAGATCAAGCTCGGCTTTGTGCCCACGCGCCGCAGTATCTTTAGCGCGCCGGACGCAATCAAGTATCGCGGCCTGACGGCTGATCGCCTGCGCGAGATCGGCGTCGACATCGTGGATATCGACGACATCAATGAAGAGGGCCTGCTGTTCGACGACAGCCATATCGAGCCCATCGTCAAGAAATTCCGCGCCGAGGGCGTCGACGGAATCATGCTGTGCCACGCCAACTTTGGCACCGAGTACGTTTGTGCTCGCCTTGCCCGCGAGCTCGGCCTGCCCGTGCTGCTGTGGGGCCCGCGCGACGAGCGCCCCGAGCCCGACGGCACACGTCTGCGCGATAGCCAGTGCGGTCTGTTCGCCACCGGCAAGGTCCTGCGCCGCTTCCAGGTTCCCTTCACCTATATGACCAACTGCCGCCTGACCGACCCCGAGTTCGAGCGCGGCGTCTGGGACTTTTTGGCCGTTTGCAACGTGGTCAAGACCTTCAAGCAAACCCGCATCCTGCAGATGGCCACCCGTCCGTTCGACTTCTGGTCGACCATGTGCAACGAGGGCGAGCTGCTCGAGAAGTTCAACATCCAGCTTTCGCCTATCCCCATGACCGAGCTTGTCCAGGCTGTGCGCGACGCCCAGGCCGACGAGCAGGCCATGGCCGCCATGCTTGCCCACATCAACGACAGCTTTGAGATCTGCATCCCCGAGGACAAGGTCCCCGCGGTCGCCGGTCTTGCCATCGCCATGAAGCGCCTGGTCGAGAAGTATGGCTGCAACGCCGGTGCCATTCAGTGCTGGAACGCTCTGCAGGACGAGCTGGGCATTATGCCCTGCGCCGCCAACGCCATCCTCAACGAGATGGGCATTCCTATCGTATGCGAGACCGATATCCACGGCGCCATTACCGCGCTGATGGTCGAGGCCGCCGACCTGGGCCGTCACCGCGGCATGTTCGCCGACTGGACCGTGCGCCATCCCGATAACGAGAACGGCGAGTTGCTGCAGCACTGCGGCCCCTGGCCCTGCAGTTGCGCGGCCGTCAAACCCAAGCTCACTTACCCGCTGGCTTTCGATCACCCTGGCGCGCTGACGGCCGAGGCCAAGCACGGTGACCTCACCCTTGCCCGCTTTGACGGCGACAACGGCGAGTACTCGCTGCTGCTGGGCAACGCCCGCGGCATCGACGGCCCGGCCGGCATGGGCACCTATCTGTGGGTCGAGGTCGAGAACCTCAAGCGCCTCGAGGCCAAGATCGTCGAGGGTCCTTACATCCACCACTGCGTCGCTATTCACGCCAACGTGGTGCCGGTGCTCTACGAGGCGTGCAAGTACCTCGGCATCCAACCCGACCTGTACGACCCCATCGAAGAAGACGTTAAAGCCTACCTGCGAGGAGAGTAGAAATGGCAACTATCGAAGAGCTTGAGTCCCTGCGTTGGGACCTTCGCCGCGATTGCGTCGATATCATCATGGCTGGCGCCGGCGGCCACATCGGCGGCGACATGTCGGTGATCGACGCCCTCATGACCCTCTACGCCAACCACCTCAACATTTCGCCCGAGACCGTCGACGATCCCAATCGCGACCGCTTCGTGCTCTCCAAGGGCCACGCCATGGAGGCTTACTACGCGGTGCTTTGCCACGAGGGCTATCTTGACCTCGACGACGTCAAGGCCCGCTTCTCCAAGTTCGGCAGCCCCTACATCGGCCACCCCAACAACAAGCTCAAGGGCATCGAGATGAACTCGGGCTCGCTGGGTCACGGCCTGCCCGTGGCCGTGGGCATGGCGCTCGCCGGCAAGATGGACGGCCGCGACTATCGCGTCTACACCATCATGGGCGACGGCGAGCTTGCCGAGGGCTCGGTCTGGGAGGGCGCCATGAGCGGCGGCAACTACCAGCTCGATAACCTGTGCGCGCTCGTGGACCGCAACCGCCTGCAGATCAGCGGCAGCACCGAGGACGTTATGAAGCAGGACTCGCAGGAGGAGCGCTGGGCAGCCTTCGGATGGAACGTGCTCTCCATTCCGGGCAACGACGTCCGGGCCATCGACGCCGCGCTGACGCTTGCGGCCGAGACCTGCGGCAAGCCCACGGTCATCATCCTCAACACGGTGAAGGGCTATGGCTCGCCTGTTATGGAGGACAAGGCCGCCTGGCATCATCACCTGCCCAACGATGAGGAATATGCCCAGATTATCGCCGATTTCGCTGCCCATAAGGAGGCTATCAATGGCTAACAAGATCGCCAACCGCAAGGTTATCTGCGACACGCTGCTCGAGGCCGCCGCAACTGACAAGGACATCGTCGTCCTGTGTTCCGACTCCCGCGGCTCTGCATCGCTCACGCCGTTCTTTGACCAGTATCCCCAGCAGTCCATTGAGGTCGGCATCGCCGAGCAGGACCTGGTGAGCATCGCCGCCGGTATGGCCTCGTGCGGCAAGAAGGCCTGGGCCGCCTCGCCGGCGTCCTTTGTGACCACGCGTTCGTATGAGCAGTGCAAGGTCGACGTTTCGTACTCCAACACCAACGTCAAGCTCATCGGCATCTCGGGCGGCGTGTCCTACGGCGCTTTGGGCATGAGCCATCACTCCGCGCAGGATATCGCCGCCATGAGCGCGATTCCCAACATGCGCGTGTATCTGCCGAGCGACCGCTTCCAGACCGCCGAGCTCGTGCGGGCCCTGGTCGCCGATAACAAACCGGCCTACATCCGCGTGGGCCGCAACCCGGTCGAGGACGTGTACACCGAGGACGAGTGCCCGTTCCAGATGGATCGCGCCACCTGGGTACGCCGCGGCACCGATGTAACGCTCGTCGCCACCGGCGAAATGGTCCGCCATGCCGTGGACGCTGCCGACCTGCTGGCCGAGCAGGGCATCTCGGCAACGGTGCTCGACATGTATTGCGTCAAGCCGCTCGACGCCGAGGCCGTGATTGAGGCCGCCGGCGCCACGCGTGCCGTCGTGACCGTCGAGGAGCACAGCCCCTTCGGCGGCCTGGGCTCTATGGTCGCGCAGGTGGTGGGCGAGCATTGCCCGCGTCCGGTCAAGTGTCTCTCCCTGCCCGACGCGCCGGTCATCACTGGCACGAGCCCCGAGGTCTTTGCGCACTACGGTCTGACGGGTGTCGGAATCGCCAAGACCGTTGCCGAGTTCCTGCCCGCAGAGTAACTGGAATGTGGCAAAGGGACCGTCCCTTTGTCGCATTCGTTTTGAAAGGGGTGGCCATGGGCCGCTACATCATCGGAATCGATCAATCCACGCAGGGCACCAAGGCGCTGCTGGTGGACGAGGGCGGCCATTTGATTCATCGTGCCGACCGTTCGCATCGCCAGTTTGTCAACGAGGCCGGCTGGGTGAGCCATGATCCGGCCGAGATTGCCACCAATGTGCTGGCCGTGGCGCGTGCCGTGGTGGAGGAGACCGGGGTCGATCCGGCCGACGTCGCCGGCATCGGCATCTCCAACCAGCGCGAGACCACCGTTGCATGGAACCGCACGACGGGCGAGCCACTGTGCGACGCCGTGGTGTGGCAGTGCGCCCGCGCCCGCGAGCTGTGCGACGAGCTGACCGCGCGCGAGGGTGTGGCCGAGCTGGTGCGCGACACGACGGGTCTGGTGCTCTCGCCCTACTATCCGGCGGGCAAGATGGCCTGGATCCTTGCGAACGTTCCCGCTGCTGCCGAGGCCGCGGCGGCAGGCGAGCTGTGCCTGGGCACCATCGATGCCTGGGTGGTCTGGACGCTCACGGGCGGCGCGGAGTTTCGCTGCGACTGGTCCAATGCCAGCCGCACGCAGCTCTTTGACCTGCGCCGTGGCTGCTGGAGCGAGCCGGTGTGCGAGGCCTTTGGCATCGACGTGGCCTGCCTGCCGCAGGTGACCGATTCCGATGGCCTGTTCGGCATGACGGATCTGGGCGGCTTTTTGCCAGCGCCCGTGCCCATTCACGGCGTGCTGGGCGACAGCCACGCGGCCTTGTTCGCGCAGGGCTGCCACAGCCGCGGTATGGCTAAGGCGACCTATGGCACCGGCAGCTCGGTCATGATGAACGTCGGCGACGAGTTCGTTGCCAGCTCGCACGGGCTTTCGAGCTCGCTCGCATGGCGTATGGACGGCGTGACCGAGTACGTGCTCGAGGGCAACGTGAGCTACGCCGGTGCTGTCAAGACGTGGCTGCGCGACGATCTGGAGCTCATCAACAATCCCGAGGAAGTCACCGACCTGTGCTACGCCGCCAATCCGGCGAGCCGCGTCTACTTTGTGCCGGCGTTTACTGGTTTGGGCGCGCCGCACTGGGCGAGTGACGCCGAGGGCTGCGTCTTTGGCATGACGCGTACCACGGGTCGCGCGGAGTTCGTAAAAGCTGCAGACGAATCGATTGCCTATCAAATCTTTGACGTAATTGACGCAATGGTCGAGGATTCTGGCGCGGCACTTGCCGAGCTTCGCGTTGACGGCGGTCCCACGCGCGACGCGTACCTGATGCAGTTTGAGAGCGACTTGGTTGGCTCGCCCATCCGCATCGCGAGCAATGACGAGATGAGCGGCCTGGGCGCGGCCTGGGCCTGCGGTATTGCGCTGGGCATGTACACGCGCGATGTCGTCGACGTCTACGGCGCCCGCGGCATCGTGGAGCCGTCGATGCCCGCCGACGAGCGCGCCAAAAAGATCGCCGGCTGGCGCCACGCCGTGAAATCAACGATTGCCTACACAGCCTAGAATGGTTTTTCTGGGACGGGGATTAAAAAATCATTGGTCCTCGTCCCAGGTAGTCAATTTGGGACGGGGCTTTTTTGACTGGTATGATTGGTGCGACCATTCGAACCAGCTAAAAGAGCCCGTCCCAATTTGACTATCGAGAGGATCTGCCATGGAGCGCATCGCGAGCTTTTCCGTTGACCATCTGCTGCTTGAGCCCGGCGTGTATGTGAGCCGCATCGACCGCGATCCGGCGACCGGCGCCGCCGTCACCACGTTTGACCTGCGCCTGACCACGCCCAACAAGGAGCCGGTCATGAACACGGCCGAGTGCCACACCATCGAGCACCTGGGCGCGACGTTCCTTCGCAACCATGCCGAGTGGTCGAGCCGCATTGTCTACTTTGGACCCATGGGCTGCCGCACGGGCTTTTACCTCGTCGTGTTTGGTGAGGTGACGAGCGAGGAGATTCTGTCGCTCGTGCGTGAGCTGTTCGAGTTTGTCGCCGGCTTTGAGGGCGATGTCCCCGGTGCCGCTCCCGAGGAGTGCGGTAACTATCTGGACCAGAACCTCCCCATGGCAAACTGGCTCGCACGCCGCTACCTCGACCGCGACCTGGCCGATATCGACGAGAAGCACCTGCATTATCAGCAGGCGTAAGGGCTTTATCGCCTAAAACGCACGGATTGGGCGCCTTCGCTTATGCGGGGGCGCCTTTTTGTTGAGTGGTCAGGACGAGCGTTCAAAATCGCTCATGTTTGTTCTAGAATGTTCGTATAGTCACATTTACGAACAGGAGCGAACATGCATATCTACTCTGTCTCTGATCCCGAGTTCAAGTCCTATGGCCGCGTGTGGGATGACGTTCCGTCCAGCCTGACCGCTCCACTCGTCGAGGCACTCGCGGCTACGCCCATCCCCGAGGGCGGCAAATACGTGGCCTCCGCGCCCGAGCTCGAGCAGGTTGAGGGCGCCGACACGCTCGGCCTGCTCATGTACGGCGGCCGCCCCTTCCAGCTCGGCTGGTGCAACGGCCACAACACACGACTCAACTGTCTGGAGTATCACCGCGCGAGTGAGTTTAACCTGGGCGCCCGCGACTTTATCCTGCTCGTGGCGCATCGCTGGGAGATCGAGGACGGAAAGCTCGATACCGCGTTCGTCAAGGCGTTCCGCGTGCCGGCGGGCAAGGTTGTCGAGGTCTTCAACACCACGCTCCACTACACGCCGTGCATGGTCGATGAAAGCGGCTTCCAGGTGATGGTGGCGCTGCCCGCCGGTACCAACGGTCCGCGCCCCGAGGCCGCAACCGACATGCCTGCCGCCGGTGACAGCTACTGCTACTGGAAGGCCGACAAGTGGGTCCTCTGCCATGCTGACAGCCCCAAGGCAGCCGAAGGCGGCTACGTGGGCCTCATCGGAAAGAACCTCGACATCACCGTGGACTAGAATCTTCTGTCTCAATCTGTAGCACCTAGCGGGCTAGATCGTCTCTACCTGTTACAGATTTAGACAAACTGCAGGGGACAGGCCGAAAAATCTCGATCTGTAACACCAGGCCCGATTTTGGCTGTCTAACTGTTACAGATTGAGACAAACCGGGCCCAAGCCACCACAAAGGTGCCTGTCCCCTTTGTGGCGGCTTGGACAGGCGGGTATCAAAAAGTGTCAGACGGGGCGGCTGCCGGGCACCTGCGCGCGAAAAGAAGTATCGGCCTGCGCCGTTGCCGTTGAGCGACGCGTTGTTTGCAGGGATACTGAGCCTATGACAACAGCGTGCGAAAGGATTGATGCATGGCTTTCCGTAATGACTTCCTGTGGGGCGGCGCGACGGCTGCCAACCAGTGCGAGGGCGCCTACAACGTGGACGGCCGCGGCCTTGCCAACGTGGACGTGGCTCCGCACGGCCCCGAGCGCTATGCGGTGGTCTCCGGCCAGCGTAAGATGCTCGACTTCGAGGACGGCTATTACTATCCCGCGCAGACCGGCATCGATTTCTACCACCATTACAAGGAGGACATCGCTCTCTTTGCCGAGATGGGCTTTAAGACCTTCCGTATGAGCCTGGCTTGGACCCGCATCTTCCCCAACGGCGACGAGACCGAGCCCAACGAGGCTGGCCTGGCCTTCTACGAGGATGTGTTCCGCGAGTGCCAGGCGCACGGCATCGAGCCGCTCGTGACTATCACGCACTTCGACTGCCCGATTCATCTCATCAAGGAGTACGGCGGCTGGCGCAACCGCAAGCTCATCGACTTCTACAAGAATCTCGCGACCACGATCTTTACCTGCTACAAGGGCCTGGTGAAGTACTGGCTCACCTTTAACGAGATCAATATGATCTTGCACCTGCCGTTTATGGGTGCCGGCCTGGTCTTTGAGGAGGGCGAGAACAAGGAGGCCGTCGAGTACCTGGCCGCCCACAACGAGCTCGTCGCCAGCGCTTGGGCAACCAAGATTGCTCACGAGATCGACCCCGAGATCAAGATCGGCTGCATGCTCGCCGCAGGTAGCTACTACCCCTACAGCTGCCGTCCGGGCGATGTACGCCAGGCGCAGCTCGATAACCAGGACAACTACTTCTTCGTCGACGTCCAGAGCCGCGGCTACTACCCGGCCTATGCCGTCAAGAAGCTCGAGCGTCTAGGCATCGATGTGGGCATGACCGAAGAGGATCGCGAGGTCCTGGCCGCCAACACCGTCGACTTCATCAGCTTTAGCTACTATAGCACCCGCTGCTCTGCCGGTGCCGACAACCCCGATGTCGAGCGCACCCAGGGCAACGCCTTCGCCGGCGCCAAGAACCCCTACCTGCAGCAGAGCCAGTGGGGCTGGGCCATCGATCCGCTGGGCTTTCGCATCACCCTCAACGACCTGTACGATCGTTATCAGAAGCCGCTGTTTGTGGTCGAGAACGGCCTGGGCGCCAAGGATGTTGTCGAGGAGGACGGCTCCATCAACGACGACTACCGTATCGACTACCTGCGTCAGCACATCCAGACCATGCGCGACGCGGTGACCGAGGACGGCGTTGACCTGCTGGGCTACACCACCTGGGGCCCGATCGACCTGGTGTCTGCCGGCACGGGCGAGATGTCCAAGCGCTACGGCTTTATCTATGTGGATCGCGACGATGCGGGCAACGGTACCCTCAAGCGTTCCAAAAAGAAGAGCTTCGACTGGTACAAGCATGTCATTGAAACGAATGGTGAGGACCTATCCTAAGGAAGCTGAGACACTCAACTTCATAGCCTCCTAGCCAAGGCGCCCGGCGAGTATGCGCTCTCCGGGCGCCTTGCCGTCTGCGGATTTTGGGACATGCGGCCCGCTTTTTCGATCCATCTGTCGGTACACTAAAGGGACTATGAGTACCCGCGAGCGACATATCGGCCACGCGGCCGCCCGGACCGCGCCGGTTGCGGATCCCAGGGGTGGCAGGCTCTTCGCCATGCCGCGATTCCTTGTTGGCATAACACATCAGGTGTACCGTCATCGCGTCTTTGCTATCGCCGGCGCCATCACCGCGCTGTTCCTCATGCTTTTGGCAGTCTTGCCGGCGCTGTTCGCCTTCGACCCCAAACTTTCTAACGCCGTGCCCGCCTATAGTGAGGTGTCCGAAGAGGTCGTGGATGCGCTCGTCCATTCGAGCTCTCTGCCGCTGCTTGTCGCCGCAATTGTATTTTCGATCTGGGGCGTATCGGTCTATCTGCGCTGTTTGGACTATGTGCTGCGTCGCCGCCTTGTTGCCATCGCCACCATCTGCGCCCTGTGGATGATCGAAGTCATTCTCAAGTACAAGTCGTTCACGCCGTTCTATGCCACCGTGCTGTGGTACCTGTACTACGTGCCCATGACGCTCGTTCCGCTGCTCTACCAGCTGTGTGGTCTGCGCCTTGCGGGCATGGAGCAACACCGCCTGGGTCGCCGCTACCGTGCTGCGCTGTGGCTTGTGGCCATCCTGCTTATCGGATTTGTGCTCACCAACGATTTTCACCAGCAGGTCTTCCGCTTTGACCGTACAAGCGACACCTGGAGCAACGATTACACGTACGGCTGGGGTTATTTCGCCGTTCTCGTGTGGACGGCCTTTGACTTCGTGGCCTTTTTTATCCTGGTTGGTCGGTCCTCGTCCTTTCGCATCCAACGTTTCTCGGGCACGGCGGCGCTCGTGCTGCTGGGCGGCGCATTCTTTGCCATCTCATATGCGTTGCGCGTGCCCTGGGCATGGAGGCTCAACTTCTCGCTCGTCTATTGCGTCTTGTGCGTGGTGGCGATGGAAATCTGTCTCGATTGCGGTGTCGTTCCGTCATATCACGACATCGCCGGCATTTTCGACACCTTGCCGCTTGACCTCAAAGTTCTAACGCGCGACCTGCAGGAAGTCTATGCCACGCCAGTGTCAAAGCCAATGCCGGTAGGCGTGCGCGAGGAGTTGCGGACCCAGGCGCACGGCCGCGCCCATGCCTTTGCCGTGGCGTCCGATCCCGATGTGATGTACCGTGCCTTTCCGCTGCTGGGCGGATCGGCCCTGCTTGCCCAAGACGTGTCGGATCTCAACGAGCTTAACCGTGAACTGGCACATCGTCGCATGGAGCTGCAGCGTCAAAACGAGCTGCTCGCCGCCGACTACGACCTTAAGACTCACTTGGCAGATCAAGAGGCCGAGACCTTGCTGGTCCAAGACGTGGACCAGGCGCTTGCCCGCGCGCTCGAAGGGATGTACGACCTGCTGAGCTCGCTGCCGCCGTTGACCGATGAATCGTCTTCGCACGAGCGCTACCGCATGCTGCAGCGCGCCAAGATGCTCGTCGCCTATTGCAAACGCAAGGGGTCGCTCACGTTGGCGCAGCACGGGGAGAGCGGTTTTGACCGCGACCGCATTCAGCTCATTGCCAACGAGCTCGCAAGCGACCTGCGCACCATCGATATCGATTGCGCTTCGATTATCGCCATACGGCGCCCGATGCACGCCAGTACGGTAAGCGCCCTGTACGACTGCGTGTATGACTTTGCGTTTTTTGCCTACACCACCGACCATCCGGCGCTTATGTATCACTTGGGCGATCATGACCGATGCAGTGTCGAGCTGCGTGCCGCGCTATTTTCCAACGATGATGCAGATCTTTCGCAGACGCCTGCTGCGCAAGAGCTCGAAAGCGCTCTGCAAGGGCGCAACGTGGCATACCGCCTTGAGGGCGAGCCCGGCCAGCTGCGCATGATCGTCTTGATGCCGAGGGCGGGTGAGTGACGATGCAGATTTCGCTCATTCTTCCCCAAATCGTTGCGCTCGATGTTGTCTTTGCCCTGGCTGCGTGTCTGCAGACGATCCACGTCCCGCTCATCGCATCGCGCCGCTCGTCCTATAACCGTAAGGTGATTTGTGCCTACGAGGCGAGCCTTGTGCTTCACCTAGTTATTTCGGCGCTCATCTTGTTCGCGTCGTCTGGCTCATATCTGGTGGCGCCGCTTGACGTTTGCGCCAGGGCAATGGGCGGAGCGTTGTGGCTCAATGCCGTGATCTTTGCCTACGGCATGGTGCTTATGGTGCACTATCGTCGCCCCGTCATGCTGGCCGAACTGTTGCTCGTTGCCGCCGTGACACCGCCGGTGGTGCTTGCCATGGGCTCGGCGTGGACCACGGTCCTTATCGCAGAGGGAGCGTTTTTCCTGTTCCGCTCCATTGCGGCGCTCTTGATGGATGTCCGCAACCGCCAGGAGGATATCACCGCGTTCTCGACGATCGAAACCATCAACGTGATTCCCGTGGGCATCCTGTATCTGGACCCGAGGGGCCGTCCGCTGCTCATGAACCGCTGCATGCGAAAAAACCTGGTGGAGCTTCATATGCCCACCGATCTAGGCGATATGAGCGGTACATGGAACGACCTGCGCAAACTCAGCATGCAAATGCCCGAAAGCAGTAGGAACCGTGTGCGGATTAACTTGGACCGTTTTGGTGAGGCTCGCGCGGTGATCGAGATTTCTCCCGCCGAGATTCGCCTATTTGTGCACGACGAGGTTATGGTTTCGGGCCGTCTCTTTGAGCGCATTATCGGACTGGACGTGACGGAATACGCGCACGCCTACGACCGCTTGGCGCAAGCGAACCACCTACTTGAGCTTGCGGGCCAAGAGCTCCAGTCCCAGATTGAAGAAGTTAAAAAGGTTGCCGACAATGCGGCCTACCTACGTATGCGCGCCCGCGTTCACGATGTGATCGGGCAGCGCCTGTCCATTCTCCATCGCTATTTGGAGGAGGGACGTCTGGACGATGAGTCGCTCGAGCAGATTGACCCGTTGCTGCGCTCAATCGCCGCCGATTTGCGCAGTGGCGGTGCCAGCGAGCCTGCAGAGCAGCTGGGTGATATCGTCCATGCTTTTGGCCTGGTGAGTGTGCAGATCGATGTTGAGGGTGTGCTGCCCGAGGACGCGCGTGTCGCCGCCGCATTTTTGCAGATTATCCGCGAGGCCTCGACCAATGCCACCAAGCATGCGCAGGCACATCGGGTCCACGTGCGTCTGTGGCAGGAGGGGGCGGATGCTGGAGCCGTCGCGCGCATGACGATTTCTAACGATGGGTTCCCGGCCCCCGTATCGTATCGCGAGGGAACGGGTATCCCAGGTATGAGGCATGTCGCACAAGATCTGGGTGGCAGCCTAGAGGTCCACGCCGCCCCGCCCTTTACGCTTGCGGTGTCCATTCCGCTTAACGCCAACGACACGTCCCAAAGGAGAAGCTCATGATCCGCGTTCTTATAGTCGAAGACCAGGCCATTCTGCGCGAGAGCCTGGCACGCTCCGTTGGTGACCAGCCCGATATGACCGTCGTCGCCGCGATTGCCGATGCCTCCGAGGCCTTGGGCGTCGCACTCAGGGAGCGCCCGGACATGATACTGATGGACGTGTGCACCGAACACGATTCAAACGGCATCGTGGCGGCGGCGCGCATCAAGGAGCAGCTGCCCGAGTGTCGCATCATTATCATGACGGGCATGCCCGAGATCACCTTTGTCGATCAGGCTCGCGAGGCGGGCGTCGATAGCTTTGTGTACAAGAACGTCGGTATCGACGAGCTGTTCGCTGTGATGCGCTCCACGCTGGCGGGCTATTGCACGTTTCCCAAGCCGCCCGAGAGCATTTTTTCGGGCACGGCGGCCCTCGACGATGTCGAGCTATCGATTTTGCGCCTTGCCTGCGAGGGCAAAAGTCGTCGCGAGATCGCGGCCGAGCTGTTTATGAGCGAGGGCACCATCAAGCGCCGCATTTCGGAGATCCTGAGCAAGACTGGCTACGACAACATCATGCGTCTTGCCGTGCATGCGGTGACCGAAGGCAGTATCGTCCCCAATATGGAGCGCCCGTAGTCGGTGCGCCGCCCGTGCTCCAACGCCAAAGATAGGCCGCCCGCCGTTTCGCATCTAAAAACGGCGGGCGGCCTGCTTGTATGGGCAGTGCTGTCGGCATAAAGCGGCGGGGTCGCAGGATCATTTCCTGCGGCCCCGCCTGGCAAGTGCGCGGATGTGTCCGCCAATCCGCGGCTGTCGATGTCTGCCGCTACGCGATGGTTGCGCTGTAGGAGGCGACGTCCTCGTAGGAATCGGTCAGATAGGCGTCGATGCCGATAGTCGTGTTGACCAGGTCATCAAGGCTGTCAAGCTCACCGTTCGAGAACGTGAATTCCTCGGTGGCGTTGGTGCCGGGCATCAGGTGAGCCGAGAACCAGGGTTCCTTCATGGTGCCGTTGACGTTGGTCTTGCCGGAAGGAGCGTAGAAGGTCAGGTCCTTGTCGCTCTTGTTGATGATGTTGACGACAAAGCCGATGTCGCCCCAGTCGTCCTTGAACTTCTCGGTGATGGTGATGGTGCACAGATCGTCATCGGCGACGGTGACGGCGGGGGAGATTTCGACGTTCTGGACATCGTCGTCTTCGACGGCCTCATCGATCTCCTCTTCCTTCTCGGCCGCCTCGCGATCCTTCTTCACCGTACCGGACAGGTCCTTGTCGGACTTGGTAAAGACAAGATTGCCGTCATCTTCTTCGAGGGTGAGTTTGCCGTCCTTGAGCTTCATGTCATGCGACTCGTCTTCGGCGGTGATAGTTACGGTGGTGGCGTCCTTTGCCTCCCATTTAAGGTCGACGACTTCAAGGAACAGGTCGAGGGCGCCTGTGCCGTCCTCATCGAGAATCAGGACGCAGTGGACACCCCAATCCTCGAGCATCTTCATGTACTCATCGGTCAGCTCTTCGCCCTCCAAGGTTCCACCCGAGAGTTCCCAGCTGCCGACGAAGTTGGCCTTGGGGTCTTTGCCCCCGCCGCTGCAGCCCGTCAGGGCAAAGGCGAGCGCCAGGACGCATGTCAGAAATGCGAGTACGGACTTTTTGAACGTTGTCTTCATGGTGTCCTCCTTTATCGAACGAAACCCATAGAAGCAAATGCGGGGGTGGCGGATCCCCCGCCAATTACCAGATAGAGGGGCTAGGGCCGGGGCGTTCCGCAGTTGCTGCAGAACTTGCCGCCGTTTTCGCTGCCGCAGTTGGGGCAGAACCACTTGGCCGGTGCCGGGGCGGGTGCGGGACTACCGCACTCGGAGCAGAACTTGCCGGTGTTGGTGGCACCGCAGCTGCAGGTCCACGTGCCGGCCGCGGGGGCAGCGGCAGGAGCCGGTGCGGGGGCGGGTGCCGGAGCTGGCTGTGGGGCAGCCTGCTGCTGTGCCTGGCCGGCGGCGAA
>CABUTN010000011.1 GCA_902494565.1 uncultured Collinsella sp.
GACCCCGCCTCGGTGGTGGGCGTGCTGGCTATCGTTGCCGAGCCCGACGTGCTGACGCATGAGGAGCGGACACTTGCCGATGCCATCGTGAGCGAAGGCGAGCTGGCGCTCGACCGCGCCCGCGCCATGGAGGCCCGCGAGGAAGCGGCGGTGCTTGCCAAAAATGAGCAGCTGCGCGCCAACCTGCTGCGCTCCATCTCGCACGACCTGCGCACGCCGCTTACCAGTATTTCGGGTAATGCCGACGTGCTGCTCGACCAGGGCTCGACCGGCACTGCAGTGCTCGATGCCCAGACGCGCCGCGGCCTGCTTCTATCCATTCGCTCGGATGCGCTGTGGCTCAACGCCACCGTCGAGAATCTGCTTGCCATCACCAAGCTCGAGGGTGGCGGTATGCGCCTGTCGACCACGCTCGAGCTCATGGACGATATCGTCGAGGAGGCGCTGCGCCACGTAAATCCGGCCGTGCGCGAGCACGACCTTAAGGTGGTGGCGTGCGATGAGCCGGCGCTCGTCAATGTCGATGCGCGCCTGATGGTGCAGCTGGTGGTCAATCTGGTGAACAACGCCATCACCTATACGCCCGCGGGCTCGCATATCATGATTTCGATTAGCGTCGACGATGGACGCGTGGCGTGCTCGGTGGCCGATGATGGTCCGGGCATCGCACCCGAGGATCGCGAACGGATCTTCGAGTCGTTCTATACCGCCAACCATGGTCTGGCCGACAGCCACCGCAGCGTTGGCCTGGGTCTTTCGCTCTGCCGTTCCATTGCGTTGGCGCATGGCGGTAGCATAGAGGTTGCCGCGGCGGACCCGCACGGTTCGGTCTTTACGATTGAACTTCCCGCCGCCGACGTTTCGTTTGATAAGGAGTAGCGCTGTGCCGAACTCTGCCGTAAAACCGCTCATCTTGGTCGTTGAGGACGACCCCGCCGTTCGCAATCTTATTGTTGCCGCGCTCGAGGCGCACGGCTTGCGCCATATGGCTGTGGAGACCGCCCATGCCGCCATCGCCGCCGCCTCGTCGCAGGCGCCGAGCATTGTGCTGCTCGATCTGGGCCTGCCCGATATGGACGGCGTCAAGGTGGTGGAGTCGGTGCGCGCATGGTCGGGCATGCCGATCATCGTGGTCTCGGCGCGCAGCGAGGACGCGGACAAGATCCGCGCGCTCGATGCCGGTGCCGACGACTACCTGACCAAGCCGTTTTCGGTCGAGGAGCTGCTCGCGCGCATTCGCACGACGCTCAGGCGCCTTTCGTATGCACAAACGGGTGGCGTTGTCTCCGAGGGCTCGTTCGATACCGGTGAGCTGCATATCGATTTTGATGCCGGCATCGCCACGATGGATGGCGAGGAACTGCATCTGACGCCGATCGAGTATAAGCTCCTGTGCCTGCTGGCGCACAACGCCGACAAGGTACTGACGCACCAGTTTATCCTGCACGAGATTTGGGGCACGGCAACCAAGAGCGACCTGGCGAGCCTGCGCGTCTTTATGGGCACGCTGCGCAAGAAGATTGAGTCCGACCCCGCGCATCCGCGCTATATCCAGACGCACGTGGGTATTGGTTACCGATTGGTCATCCAGGGATAGGTCGGCATCCGCCATCCCAATATGAGTTGCGGTGAAATACGGTCTAAATTTGCCTAATTCCAGGCAAAACAGTCCGTATTCCACCGCAACTTTGTTATTTGCCCTTGGGCTTGCTGGCGTAGAACTTCTTCTTTTTGGGCTTGCCGGCGGGGGAGGGTTTGCCGGCAAAGTTCGACTTGCCGTTGCCGGCCTGCGCGTGCGCGGGTACTGACGCACGGGGCTTGCGGGCCTCGGGGTTGCGCAGCTCCTCGGTTCGCTCGGCAATTTCCTCGGCGCTAAAGCCGACTTCTGCCATGGCGTCCTCGATGGGCAGGCGGCGCACGATATAGCAATGATGCACCTTCTGGTTGCGCGCGAAGTCCTCGGGGATGGTCTGCGCCGTAATGTCCTGTAGCACCACGCCCGCACGCGCGAGCTTGCGCGTCTCGGGGCGGAAGCCACGCAGGTTGCAGCTAAAGATGGCGTGGCCGCCCTGTGCGAGCAGGCGCGATACGCCGGCCAAAAGCTCAACATGGTCGCGCTGGACATCCCAGGTGCGGCGGCCCATCTTGGACGAGTTCGAAAACGTGGGCGGGTCGACAAAGATCAGGTCCCAGCGGTTGCGCGTCTGGCGCTGGTCGCGAATCCAGGCGAGCACGTCGTCGCGTACAAAGTGATGCTGCGGCCCCACAAAGCCGTTCTGGCGCATGTTGCGCTCGGCCCAGTCTAGGTAGGTGTTCGAGAGGTCGACCGTCACGGTCTCCTCGACGCCGCCGTCTGCCGCATAGCAGGTGGCGGTGCCGGTATAGGCGAACAGATTGAGGAAGCGGCGTGCCTGTTTGGCGTGCTCGCGCACCAGGTTGCGGGTGACGCGGTGATCCAAGAAGATACCCACATCCAAATAGTCGTCAAAGTTGACGGCAAAGGTAAGGCCGCCCTCTTCGATGAGCGGCAGACGACGGCGCGCGATGTTGGCGCGCTCGCCCGAGCCACCCTTGCCGGCGCCCTGTTTGCCGTACTGCGAGCCGCCGCGCGAACGCATGCGGGCCTTGGCGTGCACGTGCTCGGCCGGAACATCAAGAATACGCGGCGCGATGGCCAAGATGTCGAGCATGCGGGCCTGGGCAAGCGCGGGGTCGATGGTCTTGGGTGCGGCGTATTCGGCAATGACGAGCCAGCGGCCCGGCGTCTGCGGGCAGCCCTCGTACAGGTCGATGGCGGCGGAGTAGTCGGGCAGGTCGGCATCGTAGACGCGGTAGCAGCTCACGCCCTCGCGCTTGGCCCACTTGCGGCGCAGGCGGGCATTCTTGCGCAGGCGGTTGGCGAACTGCTCGGACTCGGGGATGAGCACGGGCAGCGGCTTGCCGTCGCCCAGGTCGAGTGCGGCGGCAGGTTCGGGCATGGGGGTGTTGGCGGCGTTGTCGTTGACTTCGTCGGCATCCGTGACCTCGGCCTCGGCATCCGCACTGGTCGCAGCCTCAAACGCTGCGGCGGCGTGGTCGAGCGAAGGCCAGACTTCGACGGTCGCCTCCTCGTTGTTGGGCATGACGGCGATCGAGCGCTCGGGCTCGGCGTGGAGCGCGCGGGCCAGCAATCCGTCGCGGGTGAGTGCGGCGACCGGCGCCGCGGCAAGCTCGGGCGCGCGGCGCAGCTCGCCGATGAGCGTCATGGTGTCATGCATGAGCGAAAGCGGGGTCTCGGTGGTGTCTGCGACTACGGCGGCACCGGCGACGGCGCCCGCATGGTCCAGCACGGTGGCTGGCTTGGCAGCACAAAAATCGACAAAGCGCTTGTAACCGGCGCACTTGACCATGCGCTCGGCGGTCTTGCGGGCGGCGGGGTCAACATCCGCGGCAACGATGCGCGCCTGGCGCTCACGTGCTGCCGCCTCGCGCTCGCGTGCTTCGGCGAGCAGCTGCTCCCATAGGGCGGCGTCGTGCAGCTGCCAGCCCTCAAAGCCCCAGCGCTCGCGTGCGGCGCCCGGGGCGCGGTCGGACAGGATATTCACTGCCTCCAGCAGCAGACCGCCGCCGGCGCACGAGGCGTCGACCAGCGTGGGAAGGGCTTCGTTCTCGTAATCATCGGCCGTCAGCTCGCGCTCGCACAGTGCGGTCCAGCCGGCCTGCGCCAGCACCAGGGCGGCGTAGTCGGGGCGCAGCACGTGCGCGCCCTCGCCGGCGCGGGTCGCTGCGGGCGGCAGGCGTTTGAACAGCGGGTCGCCCGAAAGGTCCAGGCTAATGCTTGCGCGGCGCTGACGCAGCGAAAGCAGCAGGTGAACGTCGGGATCGGCGGCATCGACGTCGGCACGACGGCCCGTGGTCTCGGCCAGACGGTCGCACAGCGCGTCCTTGGCGCGCAGGGCCGAGAAGCGCGTGTTGCGCAGCTGCTCGGTCACGCCGCGGGCGGTGATGGCGATGGTGGCGCCGGGGCGGATGATGGTCTCCCAGGTGATGTCGTAAACGCTATCGTACAGCTCGTCGGCATCCTGCGCCTCAAAGCGCCCGAGCACCGCAAACACGCGGCTCGCTAGGCGCGACCACAGACAGGCGCGGTAGCCTTCTTCGAGCTCGCCCTCAAATGTAGCGCGGCCCTTCAGCCGGCGAACATGCGAAAGCCCGAGGCGTTTAAGCTCGTCGGCGAGTGCGGACTCAAAGCCCTCGGGGCAGCTTGCGTAAAATTCCATGGGTGACCTCTCTGGTTGCGTCGCTCCATTATATGATGGATACTTCGTTTACTCTCGCCCCCGAAAGGAACCCATATGATTGATGCGTGTCCCGATTCCGCCGTGCTCTTTTTTGACGTGGACGGCACGCTGACGTCGTTCGATCCCGACAACATGACCGACAAGGACTTTTCGGCGGTTCACCCCTCGCAGGCGGTCGTCGAGGCGTTTCATCGTCTGCGCGACGCGGGACACCAGGCATTTATCTGCACGGGTCGTCCCTTGTGGCTGATTGCCGATAGCCTGCGCGCGCTGAACCCGGCGGGTGTCGTTGCTATGGCAGGAGCGACGCTCGAGGTCGAGGGCCGCGTGGTGCATGAGGACTGCTTTGACGAGGACGTTATCGAGGAGCTTGCGCGCCGTATGGCCGCGGCAGGGATTGAGGCCTTTTTCGAGACCAACGTGGCTACTTTTGCCCTGGAATCCGCGGGTGTTGAGCAGTCGTCTCTGATCGGCACTTCTGTGGTGCACAGCACCGAGGAAATGCGCGTCGACGGCCGTCTGCGCGTGGGCAAGGTAGGCATCGTCGCGAGCGACCTGGCTCGCGTAGCCAACGATGATGGCTTTATCGATCGCGAGTTTGAGCTGTGCAACACCGGTGGTCAGAATCGCGAGCTGAGCCCCAAGGGCATCGACAAGGGCGTGGGCGTGGCGCGAGCGCTGGAATACCTGGGTCGCACCGGCAACGCGCGCACCTTTGGCTTTGGTGATTCCGGCAACGATCTGGGTATGCTCGCCGCTGTCGAGACGGCCGTGGCCATGGGCAACGCCATGCCCGAGGTCAAGGCGGTCGCCGACTACGTGACCGACGATGTCGCACACGACGGCACCGTCACAGCGATGCAGCATTTCGGCCTCATCTAATGAATCCCGCGTTCTGACGTTTGCTCAAACTGCGACTCTTTGCTTTTGCATGCTCAATCGATTTATCAATCCAAACACTGAGGTGTTTATACCGTTCGCCGAGAAGATAAAAAACCGCAGTTCACGCCTTGATAAACGTAGGTAAAGTGTTTAGCAGTTTATCGGCCGTATGCTAACGAAAGGAATCAGGCAGATGGCAATCAAGGTGTTCGCTGACGGTGCAAACCTCGAGGGCATGCTCGACATGTACGAGAACGGCAACGTTCAGGGTTTCACGACCAACCCGTCCCTTATGAAGAAGGGCGGCGTGACGGATTACCGCGCGTTTGCCAAGGAGGTCCTGGCCCACATCACCGATGTGTCCGTGTCGTTTGAGGTCTTTGCCGACGACGTCGAGACCATGGAGGTCGAGGCCCGCGAGATCGCCACCTGGGCCGAGAACGTCTACGTCAAGATTCCGTGCGTGACCACCAAGGGCGAGTCCACCGCCGAGCTGGTGCGCAAGCTTTCGGCCGACGGCATCAAGGTCAACGTCACCACCATCTTTACGCCTAAGCAGGTTGACGAAATGGTCGAGGCCGTTGACACCGAGACGCCGTCCATCATCTCGCTCTTTGCCGGCCGCATCGCCGACACCGGCGTCGACCCCATTCCGTTTATGACGGAGTCGGTCAAGAAGGCCGCCATCAAGCCCAACTGTGAGGTCCTGTGGGCGTCCACGCGCGAGCTCATCAACATTTACCAGGCAGAAGCCTGCGGTTGCCAGATCATTACGGTGCCCAACAGCATCCTGGCCAAGCGCAAGAACATCGGTCGCGACCCGTACGAGGTCTCGCTCGATACCGTGCGCGGCTTTGCCAAGGATATCGCCGCTTTGGGCTTCCATATTCTGCCGTAACGCGAACACTGGCTACGCCGCGGGCTGCTCGCCCCGGCCTTTCCTTTCCCTATCGCTCACGCGCCTCGCGAGGGTCGCGCTAGGCAAAGGAAAGGCCGGGGCTGCCGACACGAGCTTGCCAGCAAGTTGGCGCTTGGCTTCTATATCCTGCCGTGGGCAAAGGTACCCCCGCCTGCGCCGTGCAAAATTGAGAGTATTCAGCAAGGTAAAGGTCTTTATCAGTTAACCGAAGCATGGAACAGCCCCCGTTTTGGCTCTGACGACGCTAAAACGGGGGCTGTTTTTTGCTTTTTCGTCTCTGAGGGGCATCCGGAACGGTGGAATTTGCAGAATACTCGCGATTTTGCACGTCGCTACAGGGGGTACCCTTGCTTTGGCGGTTTACTTCCCCTGCACCATGGTGAGCGAGATCTTCTTGCGGTCGCGATCGACCTTTTCGACCCACACCTTGACCGTGTCACCGACGCGCACGACGTCGCTCGGGTGCTTGACAAAGCGGTTGGCCAGCTTGGAGATGTGCACGAGGCCGTCCTGGTGCACGCCCACGTCGACGAAGGCGCCAAAGTCCACAACGTTGCGCACCGTGCCCTTGAGCTCCATGCCGGGTTCCAGGTCGTCGATGGAAAGCGCCGAGCGGCTAAAGACCACCTCGGGCGCGTCGTCGCGCGGGTCGCGGCCGGGCTTCTTGAGCTCGTTGACGATGTCGATGAGCGTGAGGGTGCCGCAGTTCAGGTCGCTTGCCAGCGCCGAGATGCTGCCCAGGCGGCGCTCGATGTCGGGCACGCCGCCGCGGCTGAGCTCGCTGGCCCCAACGCCGGCGCGCTTCAGGACGGACGTGGCCACCTCGTAGCTCTCGGGGTGGACGCTTGTCGCGTCAAGTGGGTTCTTGCCGCCGCTGATGCGCAGGAAACCCGCGGCGTTGAGGTATGCCTTGGGTCCCAGCTTGGGGACCTTCTTGAGCTGGCGGCGATCGGTAAAGGCGCCGTTTTCCTCGCGGTAGGCCACGATGTTTTTGGCCACGCTCGGCGTGATGCCCGATACATATCCCAGCAGGCTTGCGCTCGCGGTGTTCACGTCGACGCCCACGCGGTTGACGACGTCCTCCACCACATGGCCCAGGGTGCGCGAAAGCTCGGCCTGGTCAAGGTCGTGCTGGTACTGGCCAACGCCGATGGACTGGGGCGGAATCTTGACGAGCTCTGCCAGCGGGTCTTGCAGGCGGCGGCCCAGGCTCATGGCGCCACGCACGGTGACGTCCAGGTCGGGATATTCCTGGCTGGCGAGCTCGGAGGCGGAGTACACCGACGCGCCGGCTTCGTTAACGATGGTGTAGCGAAGGCTGGGCGCCTGCTCGGCAATGAACTCCGAGACGACTTCCTCGGTCTCGCGGCTGGCGGTGCCGTTGCCGATGACGATGGTGTTGACGCCGTCCTTCTTGACGAGGCGGGCGAGCTCGCGCTTGGTGCCGGCGACGTCGTGGCGCGGCTTGGTGGGGTAGACCACGCCGTGGTCGAGCAGCTTGCCGGTCTCGTCCATAACGGCGACCTTGCAGCCGGTGCGGTAGCCCGGATCGAGCGCGAGCACGCGGGCGCCGCGCACGGGGCGTGCCGAGAGCAGGCCCTCGAGATTCTTGGCAAAGACGTTGATGGCCTCGGTCTGGGCGCGAACGGTGAGTTTGGCGCGGGCCTCGCGCTCCAGCGAGGGGGCCATGAGGCGCTTGTAACCGTCGGCGATGGCGGCATCGAAGACGGGCGCGAAGACGCCCTGGCGGCGGGGCCAACGGCTGCCGAGGCGTGCCGTGGCGGCGGCGCCGTCGACGTTCACGCGCACGCGGAGCTTGCCCTCGCGCTCACCGCGGTCGATAGCCAGCACACGGTGGTTGGGGATGCGGCGCAGCGGCTCATCATAGCTGTAGTACGGCTCGTAGGGGGTCTTCTCGGCGGGGTCGGTGGCCTCGACGATGATGTCGGCGGTGTTTTGCGTAAAGGCGCGCAGGTCGGCGACGTTCTCGGGGTCCTCGGCCACCGTCTCGGCCACAATGTCCGCCGCGCCGGCGAGCGCCTTCTCGGGCGTGTCGAAGCCGGCCTTCTCGTTGACGTATGCCGCGGCGGCGTCGAGCGCGCTGCCCTTGGCGGATGCCTGCATGATGATCATGTTGGCGAGCGGCTCCAGGCCTGCCTCGCGGGCCTTCTGCGCGCGGGTCATGCGCTTTTTGCGGTAGGGCTTGTAGAGGTCCTCGACGCGCTGGAGTTGCGTGGCCTCGCGAATCTGCTGCTCGAGTTCGGGCGTGAGTTTGCCCTGGGCGTCGATGAGCAGGATGACGTCCTCTTTGCGCTGTTCAAGATTGCGCAGGTAGGACAGGCGCTCGTCGAGTGCGCGCAGGGCGACGTCGTCCATGCCGCCCGTTGCTTCCTTGCGGTAGCGCGAGATAAAGGGGATGGTGTTGCCCTCGTCGATGAGCTTGACGGCCGCCTCGATGTTGGCGGCCTTAAGGTTGAGCTCGCGGGCGAGCTGGGCGATAAGATCCATGGGACTCCTTGCGTTTAAGGTGCGTTTGCAGCACAGGGCTACCAAGGATACCACCCGTCCCAAAAGACTGTTTTGGGGCCGCGCCACGAAAACGGCCTATCTACTACGTTTAACCCGTATGGGTCGACCATCCCCCGGTTTTCCGAAAATACGCAACTAGTCTACCTGCGGTTTTTATTTCTCGAAATTCGGCATGGCTAAGGATGATCAGTTAAACGTAGTAGATAGGCCCATTTCGTGGCGAACGAACCAAGCTGAGGCGCAAAATGGCCCCCGCCCCAGAAAAATCGTCGGCAAGGTAGCAAAAAGCCCCGCGGGCAGGAGGCTGCTCGCGGGGCAAAGAAGAGGGGCTTGTTGGTGGCGGACCGAAGGGTTCGGCATGGGGTTTCTGCCGCGGCCCGCCCTAAAGCGTTACAGCTCGACGAGCTGGCCGGTCTCGGCGGCCTCCTTGATAGCGTTAAGCAGCGTGAGCGTCTTGACGTTATCGGCGGGGGTCACGACGGGCTCGACCTCGCGGCGGACGACCTTCACAAAGTGCTTGAGCTGCATCTTGTGCGGCAGCGCCGGGTCCACGGCCGGGATCTCCATCTGCAGCGGCTTGTGCCAGTTGGAGGCGCCGTCGTAGGAGAACTGGTGCAGGCGGGGCAGCGACAGGGCGCCCTTGGTACCGCCGATAAAGTAGGCGTCGGCGTCGAAGGGACGGTACTGCGGGTCCTCGCGAGCGGTGGCCTCCCAGTTCCAGGGGCTGGCGGTGGCGTCGGAGATGGTCATGCTCGCAAGCGCGCCATCGGCAAAACGGACGTTGACCACGGCGGAGTCCTCGGTCTCAAAACCGCGGGCGGCGCTGGACTGCATGCCCTGGACGGCAACGGGCTCGCCCAGCAGGTAGCGGAGCAGGTCGACGTCGTGCACCAGGTTGACCAGGATCGGGCCGGCACCCTTCTTGCGGCGCCACTCGACATCGAAATACTCGTCATTCTTATAGATCATGTAGTGGAAGCTCGACACGGTGAGCTTGCCCAGCTCGCCAGACTCGATGATCTCCTTGGCCTTGTTGACGAAGGGGTTGTGGCGACGGTGCTGGCCCACGAGCACGGGCACGCCGGCGGTCTCGGCCTCGGCAGCGAAGGCCTGGGCATCCTCAAGATCGTTGGAGATCGGCTTTTCGACCAGCGGCACGATGTTGCGCTTCACAGCCTCGCGGGCAACGCCTAGGTGCAGGTCGTTGGGGGTGGCGATGATGACAGCCTCGGGCTTGACCTCGTCCATCATCTGAGCGGGATCGGTGTAAAACGGCACGCCGGCGGCCTCGGCCGTGGCGCGGGCGCCCTCAAAAGCGTCGGCGATGGCGACGAGCTCGGCCTCGGGCTCCTCGGTGACAAAGCGGATGTGGTTGCGGCCCATGGCGCCGGCGCCGATAACGGCAATGCGGACGGGGTTGAGCTCAGACATTTCGACTCCTTAATACTGGTGACCGGTGGAATGCGACAAAGGGGCTGTCCCTTTGTCGCATCGGTAAAACTAGGCGGACTTCTTCTTGCTGTCGGAGACCATCATGTAGACGGTGAGCACGACGGCGATGGCGGCGATCACAATGGCGCCGTAGAAGGACTGCTGGTAGGCGGCGCTGCCGGCCTCGGCGTGATACAGCACGGCGGTGATGGGCTGGCTGATCCAGGTGGAAGCGGCGTAGCCCAAAAACATGATGCCGTAGTTGACACCGATGTTGCTGGTGCCAAAGGCGCCGCCGGTGAGCGGCGGGTAGATGACGAGCAGGGCGCCAAAGCTAAAGCCGAGCAGGGCGAGCGCCACAAAGAACATGCCCTGCGTAAAGCTCATCGACATGATGACGAGCGCGACGATGGTGACGACAAGGCTGATGAGCAGCGACTTGTAGGCACCGATCTTGTCGATGATCTGGCCAAAGGACAGGCGGCCGACCAGGTTGGCGCAGGTGTTGACGGAGACCACCACACCGCCGAGGGCGACGGCCGCAGCGCTCGTGGGGTCGGCGAAGAGCTGGACGGCGGCGATGGAGGCAACCTTGCCCACGAGCAGGGTGCCCGCGGTGGCGGCAAAGGCGAAGGTGACGATGAGGACCCAGAAGCGCGGGGTCTTGACCATCTCGCCCGGGGTGAGGTCGCCGAAGGTGCCGGCGTGCGCGCCGCCCTTGGGGGCCTCGAAGCCCTCGGGCAGCCAGCCGGCCTCGGGGGCCTTCAGGAACAGGGCAGAGGCGGCGATCATCACAAAGAAGATGACGCCGAGCGCCTTAAGGGCGCCAAAGATGCCCAAGCTCGGGATGAGCAGCGAGGCGAGCACTGGGGACAGCACAGCGGGGCCGGCAGTCGAAGCGGCCAGGGTGATGCCGGAGGCGAGGCCCTTCTTGTCGATGAACCACTTCTGACCCGTGGTGAGCGCCGGGTTGTAGCCCAGGCCGTTGCCGACGGCGGCGACGAGCGAGAACCACAGGTAGAACTGCCACGGCTCGGTGACGGTGCCGGACATAAACCAGCCCAGGCCGTAGCACACAGCGGCGGCGATCACGACGTTGCGCGGGCCGATCTTATCGGAGATACGGCCGGCGAAGATGCCCGTCACGGCCATGATGGTCTGAAAGACCGGGAACGCCCAGGTAAGGGCGCTGGACCACTCGGGGTAGACGGCGAGCAGGTTCTTGCTCACGACGGAATACAGCGCGATGGAGCTGATGAAGAACATGGTGACGCACGCGGCGGAAAGCACGACGGCGCGACCCTTGTTGGAGTTGGTGGAAGCCATTGGACTCTTTCTAATCGGTACGGGGGAGGAGCGGGCGTGTCCGCGGGCCTCCCTGTTAGGTTGGTTTACTGGTCAGTCGGCTTGGCGACGCCGGACTCATCGGACCAGAGCTCGACACCCTTGTTCTTAAGGTAGTTGTCGGCATAGGCGCGACGGCCGCCGGGTTTGGCGGTGAGGTCGCCCATCATGTTGGAGAAGCCGCCGTCGACCTTGATGGCGTCGCCGGTGGTAAAGTCCGAGCGCTTGGACGCCAGGAACATGACGGCGTTGGCGATATCGCTGACCTCGCCGATGCGGCGCGTGGCGATCAGGCGGCTGCGGCTCTTTTCGACCTCGGGGTCGGCGTAGAAGTTGGCCGACATCGGGGTCTTAACGAAGCAGGGCTCGACGCAGTTGGAGCGGACGCCGTAGGGGCCCCACTCGGCGGCGAGCATCTTGGACATCATGTTGACGCCCGCCTTGGTGGAGCTGTACACGCCCGAGAACGTCTCGGGGGAGTGGCTGGCGACGGTCGAGATGTGCACCAGGCGGCCCTGGCCGGCCTTGATCATCTCGCGACCAAAACGCTGCGAGGTGATGAAGTAGCCGGTGAGGTTGACGTTGAGCACCTGCTCCCAGTCGCTCAGCGGCAGGTCCTCCATGGCGGCGAAGCGCAGGATGCCGGCGGTGTTGACGAGAACGTCGACGCGGCCGAAGTCGGCGATGGTGGCGTCGACGGCAGCCTGAACCTCGGCCTCGTCGGTGGCGTTCATCTTGTAACCCTCGGCATGGATGCCAAACTCAGCGGCGAGGTCGGCGGCAGCGGCCTTGACCTTCTCTTCGTCCAGGTCGAGCAGGACGACGTTGGCGCCGTTGCGGGCGAACTCGCGGCAAATCTCGACGCCCATACCGCCGAGCGCGCCAGTCACGGCGCAGACATCGCCCTCGAGCTTAAGCCAATTGCTCATAGGAACTTCCCTTCTTGTGCCTCCCGGTGGGTCGCTCCCATTAATCGACCCACGTGGTTTTCGCTGGTTATCGTATGCTTTGCATTTGCGCAGGTGAATTGCATATTTGTTAGAATGGCGTTAACTGTAGGTTTACACCGTGCGATGCAGTTTTTTCTCAATTGAGCGCGTGACCTGCCAAAACGACCCCCTTCGGTAGTTCATTGCCATGCGTCTGGAAACAGGAGATTGACGTGTACGATCGACGACTCGAGGCCATATCGGCCGCCGCGGAGCTGGGAAGCTTCTCACGGGCGGCGGCAAAATTGCGCGTGTCGACTCCGGCGCTCGTCAAACAGGTGTCGGGATTTGAGGCCGAGTTTGGCATCATGCTGTTCGAACGCTCGCACTCGGGCGTTAAAGTGACGCCGGCCGGCGCCCTGCTGGTGGACGACGCGCGCTCGATCATGCGGCAGTCCGAGGACGCGCTGCGCCGTGCCAGACGCGCGGCGGGCGATGGCGGTGCCGTGCGTCTGGGCGTGTCGATGATGTGCCCGGGGCGCCAAACGCTGTCGATGTGGTCGGACATTCACGATCTGGAACCGTCGCTGCGATTTGAGATCGTGCCGGTAAGCGACCTCTATGACGAGCGCGAATCCGTCATGCGCAGCCTTGGTCGCGAGGTGGATGTAGTGCAGTCGAGTTTTTCGACCCCACGCTGGGGTGACGCCTGCCAAAAGCTCCGCATCGTTAACGTGCCGTTTTATATCGACCTGCCGCGTACGAGCCCGCTGGCGCGCAAGACGCGCATCACGGTTGCCGACTTAGAGGGCATGCGCCTGCGCGTGCTCCGTCACGGCAACGACGCAATGGACAGTCTGCGCATCGACCTTCTGGCCGACGGCGGCGTTGACGTGATCGACGTGGACAGCTTTGACTTTGCGCTCTTTAACGAGGCGGAGGAAAAGGGCGACGCGGTGCTCACCTGCGGAGCGTGGTCGGGGGTGCACCCAGCCTTTGTGGGCGTGCCGTTCCTGTGCGGCCGCGAGGTGCCGGTCTTTCTGCACTACCCGCTCGAGCCCACCCTCCAAGTCCAAAAATTCGTCAACGCCATGGCACAACTTCTCAAATAGTCAATTTGGGACAGGGCTGTTTTAGGAGTGGGATACGGCTTCCCAAAGGTGCCGTTAGGGGAAACTGCATCCCAGTTTGAGCCCTTGAAATGGGATGCAGTTTCCCGGAGGGGGCCCAGCGGGAAACTGCATCCCATTCTGGGCCCGAAAAGTGGGATACGGTTTCCCGTCAGCACCAAAAAGCCCCCGCAGCTCAGTTCATGAACTGCGGGGGCTTTGTGCGTTGTGGAGCTTTGTGTCCAGTTCGCCGGACGTTATTCGAGCTCAAACGCTCCGGTATAGAGCTGGTAGTAATACCCGCGCTTGGCGATCAGCTCGTCGTGGTTACCGCGCTCGATGATGCGGCCGTGGTCCAGGCAGATGATCGCGTCGGAGTTGCGCACGGTGGACAGGCGGTGCGCGATGACAAACGTCGTGCGACCTTCCATGAGCTTATCCATGCCCGCTTGCACGATAGCCTCGGTGCGGGTGTCGATGGAGCTCGTGGCCTCGTCCAGAATCATTGCCGGCGGATCGGCGACGGCAGCACGTGCGATCGAAATCAGCTGGCGCTGGCCCTGCGACAGCTGCGCGCCGTTGCCGGTGAGCATCGTGTCGTAGCCGTCGGGCAGGCGGGTGATAAAGTCGTCTGCGCCGGCGAGCTTGGCCGCCGCGATGCACTCCTCGTCAGTGGCGTCCAGATTGCCGTAGCGGATGTTATCCATCACGGTACCGGTGAACAGGTTTACGTCCTGCAGCACGACGCCCAGCGAGCGGCGCAGATCGGCCTTGCGAATCTTGTTGACGTTGATGCCGTCGTAGCGAATCTTGCCGTCGGCGATGTCATAGAAGCGGTTGATGAGGTTGGTGATGGTCGTCTTACCGGCACCGGTGGCGCCGACAAACGCGACCTTCTGGCCCGGCTTGGCAAACACGGACACGCCGTGCAGCACCTCGTGGTCGGGCGTGTAGCCAAAGTCGACGTTGTCCATGACCAGGTCGCCGCGCAGCGGTACGTACTCGATCTCGCCGGTTGCGCGGTGCGGATGTTTCCATGCCCACATGCCGGTGTGGTGGTCGGCCTCCTCGAGCTGCCAGGTATCGGGGTTGACCTGCGCGTTGACGAGCGTCACATAGCCTTCGTCGGCTTCGGGCTTCTCGTCGATGAGCTCAAAGATGCGGTCGGCGCCGGCGAGGCCCATGACCACGGCGTTGATCTGCTGCGAGATCTGACCGATCTGTCCGCAGAACTGCTTGGTCATGTTGAGGAACGGCACCACGACGGCGATGGACAGCGCCATGCCCGAGATGCTCAGGTTGGGCACGCCCAGCGCCAGGAAAATGCCGCCGGCAAGGGCCACCAGCACGTAGAGCAGGTTGCCCAGGTTCATAAGGATGGGCATGAGGATGTTGGCGTACATGTTGGCCTTCTGCGAGACCTCGAAGAGCTTTTCGTTGCGCTCGTCAAAATCGGCCTCGGCGGCAGACTCGTGGCAGAATGCCTTGACGACCTTCTGGCCGTTCATGACTTCCTCGATATGGCCCTCGACCACGCCGAGCTCGGTCTGCTGCGCAATAAAGAAACGCGCGGAGTTGGAGCCGAGCAGCTTGGTCATAAAGGTCATAAAGGCGACGCCGGCCACAATGACCAGGCACATCCACACGCTGTAGTACAGCATGATAAAGAACACCGTGACGATGACGATGGTCGTCATGAGCAGGTTGGGCAGCGACTGGCTGATCATTTGGCGCAGCGTGTCGATGTCGTTGGTGTAGTGGCTCATGATGTCGCCGCGCTGGTGCGTGTCGAAGTAGCGAATCGGCAGGTCCTGCATGCGGTTGAACATCTTCTCGCGCAGCTTCTCGAGCGAGCCCTGCGTGACGATGGCCATGGCGCGGTTCCAGAAGAGCGAGGACAGGATGCCGACGCCGTAGATGCAGGCGAGGGTGGTCACAAGCTTCAGAATCTTGGGCTGCGCGGTCGTCCAATCGCCCGACTGCCACGAGTCGCTAATAATCTGCAGGGCGCTCTGAAGGAAGGTCGCGCCGATGGAGTTGATGATGGCGCAGAGCACCACGCCGGCGACGACGAGGGGCAAAAGCACGGGGTAGAAGCCAAAAAGCGTCTTGATGAGGCGCGACATGGTGCCGCCCTTGCGGTTGAGCGCGCGCTCGGCGGTCGTTGCCTTACTCATGTGCCTCGCCTCCTTCCTGGGTCTGAGCTTGCGTTGCGGATGCCTCGGCGTCGGCCTCGACGGCCCCTTCGCCCTCGGCAGACATCTTGTTTTGCGAGGTAAAGGTCTCGCGGTAGATTTCGCTCGTCTTAAGCAGCTCGTCATGGTTGCCGATCTGCGCGATGCGGCCACCTTCCATGACGATGATGTGGTCTGCGTCCTGCACGGAGCTAATGCGCTGGGCGATGATGAGCTTGGTCGTGTTAGGCAGATAGCTTGCCAGCCCTGCGCGGATCTTGGCGTCGGTCTTGGTGTCGACGGCACTGGTGGAGTCGTCCAGGATCAAGATCTTGGGGCGACGCAGCAGGGCACGCGCAATGCACAGGCGCTGCTTCTGACCGCCCGAGACATTGGAGCCGCCCTGCTCGATCCAGGTGTCGTAGCCCTTGGGGAAGCCGTCGACAAACTCATCGGCGCAGGCCAGATGTGCCGCCTCGCGGACTTCCTCGTCGGTGGCGTTCGGGTCGCCCCAGCGCAGGTTCTCGGCGATGGTGCCGCTAAACAGCACGTTTTTCTGTAGCACCATGGCCACTTGGTGACGCAGTGCGTCCAGGTCGTAGTCGCGCACGTCCATGCCGCCCACGCGCACGGTGCCTTCGGTGGCGTCGTACAGGCGGGCGATGAGGTTTACGAGCGTGGACTTGGCCGAGCCAGTGCCGCCGATGATGCCGATGGTCTCGCCGTTCTTAATGTGCAGGTCGATATCGTCGAGCGCCTGGCGCTTCGCATGCGCGGAATACTTAAAGCTCACGTGGTCAAAGTCGATGGAACCGTCGGCGACCTCGAGCACGGGCTCGGCGGGATCGGCGATCGTGGGCTCGGCGGCCAACACCTCGGTAATGCGGTGCGCCGATTCGTCGGCCATGGTCACCATGACAAAGATCATCGACAGCTGCATCAGGCTCATGAGGACCTGGAAACCATAGGTAAAGATCGAGGAGAGCTGGCCCACGTCGAACAGCGTGCCCTGGCTCGTGATGATGAGCTTGGAGCCCAGGTAGATGATGACGACAAACGCGCCGTTGACGCAGATGTTCATCATGGGGTTGTTAAAGGCCAGCAGCTTCTCGGCGCGGGTGAAGTCCATCTGGACGTCGCGTGCGGCGGTCGCGAACTTCTCCTTCTCAAAGTCTTCGCGCACATAGCTCTTGACCACGCGCATGCCGGTGACGTTTTCCTCGACGGACTCGTTAAGGGCGTCGTACTTATGGAACACGCGCGAGAAGATGGGGCGCACCTTAAAGATGATAAAGAACAGTCCAAAGCCCAGCAGCGGAATGATGACCAGGTAGACCATGGCGACGCTGCCGCCCATGATAAACGCCATGGTAAAGGCGAAGATCAATACCAGCGGCGCGCGCACGGCGATACGGATGATCATCATAAAGGCCTGCTGCACGTTGTTGATGTCGGTGGTCAGGCGCGTGACGAGCGAGGAGCTCGAGAACTCATCGATGTTGGCAAAGCTGAACGTCTGGATCTTGTAGAACAGGTCGTGACGCAGGTTCTTGGCGAACCCGCAGCTCGCATGGCTGCAGGTGACGCCGGCCGCGGCGCCAAAAGCAAGTGACGTCAGCGCGATGAGCACCAAAAAGCCTGCAGTGGGAAGCATCTCGGCTACGGTGGCGCCGTCTTTGATGGCGTCGATCAGGTTGGCGGTGATAAATGGAATCAGCATCTCGCAGAGCACCTCGCCAAGCACGAGCAACGGCGTGGCAACGGTGACTTTCATATAGTCGCGGATGCTGCCCATGAGGGTTTTAATCATCCAGTTCCTCCCAGGTTACGCGGATTTTCTCGAGCATTTCGGCGAGCTGCTCGCGCTCGTCGTGAGTGAGAGCACTAAAGGCCTGCTCTCTAAAGCGAATGCGGGCTGCCTGCTCAACGCGGGCCTTTTCCCATCCCGCATCGGTCAGGCGGATGGTGAGCTGCCGACGGTCTTTGGGATTGCGACTGCGCTCGATAAGACCGCCCAGTTCGAGCTTGGACAGAATCTCGGAAAGGGACCCCGGCTTGAGGTCGAAGTGCATGCCGAGCTCCTGTTGGGACAGCTCGCCGGTCGGCTGCTTGGCGAGCAGGCAGACAATAGGCGCCTTGCCAGATATGCCGCCGCCGTGAAAATGCATGTAATGGCCGCAAAACCCCAGCCCATGGAGGATTCTCTTGGCGAGACGGTCCTCCTTGGACTGAGTCTCGGGCTCGTCTGCCGGCTGCGAGGGGTCGTCGCCGGGTTCATGCGGATGGGCGTGTGGTTCAACACACATATCTAATCTTCGCTCCTTTCTTTAGTTAGGTAGATGAATTGTTTTGTGCCTAACTAATCTAGGAGTGTGAGAAACCAATGTCAAGGTACCAAACTAGTGGTTACGCGGTTTTACCAAACCGCGTAACGGCTCGACGCTGCAAGCGTTCCTAAGCGGCAATCTGACGTTCAATCGTCGGGCATGGCCACAAGGCCTATGCCCTCCTCTTTCACGCCACCTTGCTCGCTTAGGAACGCTTTCGCTGTCCGTCCTCAATCTACAGCGCTGCCTGGGTTGGCATTTGAGTGATCCGTGGGGGATGGAGGATAACGGATCATTTTGGGCTGCGGTGACACCCTTCCGAAGTTGCTTTGCCCAAAACTATGCCGGATTACTACGATGAATTCGAAATCTCAGACCTCGGCATTGTTTTTCGGAAAATCACAAGCTGTCTACCTGCGGTTTTGCTGGAGTGCAATTTGTTGTGGTTGGAGACTGGCGGTTTATCGTAGTAATCCGGCATAGTTTTGGAATGGTAGTAAATAGGTGGCAGCTACTGTGCCGCTGCTGCCGTGATTTGCCTCCCATTTCCGAAACCTTTCCGCAACAATGCACTCTTCGCGACCCTAGCGACCGCTTACAACGTCCCCTGCGCTACACTTAGTCGCACTGTGGCGCCGCTGCGCCGTGCCCGAACCAAGGGAGACCCTCATGAAGAACACTCAGCTGCTGCTGATCAACGATATGTGCGGCTACGGCAAGGTCGCGCTCTCCGCCATGCTGCCGGTGCTGTCGCACATGGGCTATCGCATCCACAACCTGCCGACGGCGCTGGTGTCCGATACGCTCAACTATCCCAAGTTCTACATCCATGACACCACCGAGTACGTGCGCCAGAGCCTCGCTATCTGGGAGGAGCTCGGGTTTGAGTTCGACGCCATCTCGACCGGCTTTATCGTGACCGAGGAAGAGACGCGCATCATCTCGGACTTTTGCCACCGCCGTGCGCAAAAGGGCACCAAGGTGTTCGTCGACCCCATCATGGGCGACAACGGCAAGCTCTACGCCGGCGTGCCCGAGTCCACGATCGGTCTCATGCGCAGCCTGCTCGAGTGCGCCGACTATGCGGTGCCAAACTATACCGAGGCGTGCCTGCTCACCGATACGCCCATTGCCGAGCAAATCACGCCCGATGAGGGCCGCGCTCTCGTGGATGCCGTGCGTGCCCTGGGCGCCAAGTCGGTGGTCATTACGAGCGCTGTGGTCGACGGTGCGAATGTCGTCATCGGTTACGACCATGTGGCGGGGGAGTACTTCACGATTCCCTTCGACCTGATCCCGGTCTACTTCCCGGGCACGGGCGACACGTTCTCGGCGGTGCTCGTCGGCCGCGTTATGGCCGGTTGGAGCCTGCAGCGCGCGACGAGCGATGCCATGCGCGTGGTAGCCGAGCTTATCGAGCGCAATGCCGACCAGGAGGACAAGTCCGCCGGCCTGCCCATCGAGGCCTGCCTGGATGTGATCGACCATGAGTAACGCCGACGAGAGCGGCACCGAGGCCACGGGCGAGAACAAGCCGCTCGGCGCACCGCGTGGCAAGCGCCCACGTATTCGCATTAGCTGCGTTGACCAGCTGGGCACATGCCGCTGCCACCACGGTCACAAGCCGGGCGACGTTTTTGACTTCGACCGCGATCGCGGCAAGATGTGCGCCATGGCCTGCCATGTGGGCTTTCCCTATATCGATATCCTGCGCTACGGCGGAACCGTGCCTGGCAACGAGCCCGGTACGGCAAAGTTCTGCTGCCCCGAGGTCGATACGCTGAACGTCTGGCTTGCCGAGATCGTTGACGAGTAGCTGAGCGCAATGTGACAAAGGGACAGTTCTTTTGTCACATTCGCCGGTGGTGCCCCTTCTATTATGCTTGTAATCTCAAATCTCTGCATTTCATCCGATTTTAGGTTCTAAAAATTCTGCGTTTCATCGATAATCAAGCGTATAAAACTTTGCATTTCATTTGATGACACTGAGGGGAGAGCCTATGCTGCGCAGGAAAATAGCGGCAGAACTGGAGCATTGGCTGAAGTCTGCCGAGCAAAAGGCCTTATTCATTACGGGTTCTCGCCAGATCGGCAAAAGCTATTCGATTCGCGCATTTGGCAAAGCCAACCATGCAACCTACATCGAGCTTAACCTCATGGAAAACCGCCAGGCAAAAGATGCTCTTCTCGAGGCGCGGGATGCCGATGATTTCATCAGCAGGGTGACGCTTCTTTCGGGAAAGTCGATTGCACCAGGCAAAACGCTCGTGTTTATCGATGAGGTCCAAGAAGCCCCCGACATCATGACGATGGCAAAGTTCCTTGTTGAGGACGGGAGGTGCCGTTGGGCGTTTTCGGGGTCAATGCTCGGGACTCAGTTCAAGGGCGTCAGGTCCTATCCCGTGGGGTATGTCCACGAGCTTAGGATGTTCCCGCTCGATTTTGAGGAGTTTTGCTGGGCAATCGGGGTGAGCGAGGGGGCTCGCCAAACGATACGTGACGCGTGCATCAGCGAGAGGCCCATTCCTGATTACATTCATGACGCGATGATGGCAAACTTCAGGACCTATACCGTTGTCGGCGGAATGCCGGAGGTCGTGCAGCGTTTCCTTGACACGCAGGGCGACCTTGCCTCTGTTCGTCAGCTACAGTCAGAGCTCAACGAACAGTACCGGCGGGATATCCCCAAGTATGCAAGCGGGCGAGCCCTTCAGGTGCAGAGCATCTACGATCAGCTCCCTATTATGCTCGAGGGCGAAAACAAGCGTTTCGTGCTCAATTCCATTGACCCCAAGGCTCACTACGAGAAGTATCAGCGAGATTTTGTATGGCTTGTCGATGCCGGCGTTGCTCTCAAAGCCGATATCGTAACCGAGCCAAAATCGCCCCTGCTCAAGACGGCACGGCCATCGCAGTTCAAGCTATATCAATCGGATACGGGCATGTTGATGGCGCGCTACCCCGTTGGAGTCGCCCAAGCGGCGTATCTTGATAGCAAGGAGCCCAATCTGGGCGGCATTTACGAAAACGTGGTGGCCCAGCAGCTGGCTGCCCAAAACCGCCAGCTTTACTACTATCAGACAAAAAAGCGCGGTGAAGTGGACTTTGTGGTCGATGGACCGGATGGGACGGCTGTTCCGATCGAGGTTAAATCGGGCTCCTATTACCACGCGCACGCTGCGCTCGGTCATGTGCTTGATACGGCTGAATATGGCGTAAGGCTCGGGATTGTTTTCTCGAGAGGCAACGTTGAGCGCAACGGAGCGGTTCTCTATTTGCCGCTATATGCGATCTGGGCCCTTTCGGATGTTTTGGGCGACTCCTGCGCCGAGGGGATAAAGCTGGAGGTCAAGCCGGTCTAGGGCCAGTTCCCGATGCGACAAAGGCGTGGCCCGCGACCTCGCTTGCCTACAGCTGCTCGAGCATGGCCGTGCAGCCGGCGAGCACATCGCGGTAGGTGGCATCGAAGTTGCCGGTGTACCAGGGATCGGCCACGTCGCCGGGGCGATCGGTCCAATCGAGCAGGCGCGAGATCTTGCCATCGGGGTCCTTGCCAAAGATGCGACGCAGGCCACGCGCGTTCTCGGCATCCATATAGACAATGTGATCCCAGTCGCCATACTCCGCGCGACGCACCTGGCGTGCACGATGGGCGACGACGGGAATCCCGACCTCGCGCAGCTTGGCAACGGTGCCACGATGCGGCGGATTGCCGATCTCCTCGGTCGATGTCGCGGCGGAATCAATGGCAAACTCCGCCTCGCGCCCAGCGCGGCGCACGAGCTCGGTAAACACGGACTCAGCCATCGTCGAGCGGCAGATATTTCCATAACAGATAAACAGTACACGTTGCATATGTGGTTTCCTTTCGATCGCCATCATCGAGCTCGAGTATCGCATCTACGCCTGCACCCTCGCCCGCTTGCGCTCCCAGCGAGCCAACTTAATCGTCACCAGCGTGAGCGCCCAGGCCACAAGCGAGAACGCGGCGCCCACTGCGCCCACGTGCGCAATACCAATGCTGCTTACCACGGCGCCGCCCACTGCGGTGCCAAACGAAATGCCGACATTAAACGCCATGGGTTCTACCGAGCTCGCGAGCACCATCGATTTGGGATGGCGGCTGCGAGCCACGTCCATAAAGTGCGTGATGCACGACACCGAGAACAGGTACATGAGCATCGCCAGGCTAAAGACAAAGACAAGTGCGAGCGGCATGGCAGCGCCTACGGCAAACAGCCCAAACAATGCCACCGCCTGCAGCACAAACGTCACAAGCAGCGCCTTCATGCCAAAGCGCGCATCGATCCATCCGCCCAGGATGTTCGAGATCAGGCAGAACACGCCGTAGGCCATAAGCGTGGTACTGGCTTCGACCGTGCCCATGCCCAGCACCTGCTCAAGATAAGGCGTCACGTAGCCGTAGAACACATAGACCGAGCCCACGCCAAACAAAAAGATAAGCATGCCGGTGATGATACTCGGCTCGCGCAGCAGACTCGCCTGCTCGCGAAAGGTGGCGGGCTCGTCGGTTTGCCCAGCGCGCGGCATAAACGCCACGAGCGCTCCGCAGATCAAAACGGCAAAGGTCAGCGCGCCGTACATGGCAACGTGCCAGTCGAGCGTGTCGGCCACAAACTTACCGATCGAGGTCACAAAGACCATCGCCACGGAAAACGCACCATATACTACCGAGATGGCAAGCGAAGTTTGCTGTGGGGACAGAAGCTCAGGGATGTACGTCACGCCCACGGCGAGCAGCGCACCCGAGACAGAGCCCAGGACAATGCGCGAGATAAAGAGCACCTGGAAGTTGGGCGCCAGTGCCATAAACAAATTGCCAAGCACAAAGACGATGCTATAGCACACGAGCAGCTGGTAGCGGCGAAAACGGCCCGTGCTGAGCGCAAGCGTCGGCGTAGCGATGGCGTAGACGAGCGCGAACACGCTGATGAGCTGGCCCGCAGTGGCAAGTGATACGCCGAGTTCCGTTGCCAAGTCGCTTTCGATGCCGATGACCACGAACTCGGAGCAGCCGAGCGAGAATCCCAACAGCACGAGCAGCGCCAGGCAGAGCTTGGTGCGCGCGGGGGAGAGCGCGGCGGCGGTTGACTTTCTTTTAGGCGTGGTTGCGGCGGTCAAGGTTGTCACTCCAATGTCGCATGAATAAGCGGGATTCAATCCCTGCAACTCTAGCAGAATGTGACAAAGGGGCAGTCCCTTTGTCACATTGCGCTGCCGGCCAGTCGCCCAAACCGTCACAACATTCGATGAAAATCTCGAAATCGAAGAAAAGCGTCGAATGTTGTGACGGTTTTCGTGTTTGGCGCGGGTGAGCTTCCGCGTCATCTGAGGGTATAAGGCTAGCAAGTGTTTATTTGCGAGGCCTAAGGGGCGCCCCGTATGGATATCGATAACTTTGAATGGTGGTATAGCGAGGGTGAGGCTCCGGACGAGGAGTGGGACGAACCCACGCCGCGTGACGTGTCGAGCGACGAGGACGAGACCGGCAACGACGTCGCCGCCGACTCGGACGCCGCCCTCGACCCCGTCGAGCCTCTGACCTTCGAACAAGCCTGGGCCCAGGCCGAGGCAGACGAGGCCAAGGCCGACGCTACGGCCACGCTCGGCGAGCCAGCCGACATGTCGATCTCGCCGGCAAAGACCCCGCAGCCGCGTCACACTATCGACCCCGACAGCACGGCATCCTTCAGTATTCTCGACGTGCCCTCGCAGGGCGCTCAGGCGCCCGCACCCACACGTCGCCCCAATCTGTCTCGCGAGGAAGATGCAGGACGTCGCTCGCCGCTTGGCCCCATCCTTATCGCCTTTATGGCCGGCGTTATCGCATGCTCGGTAATTGGAAACGTCTGGAGCCATGTCGAACAACAGCGAAAAGACGCCGCCAAGGTCGAGATGTCTGTCGAGCAATCGCTCAGCCGCACGCGCTCGGTACATGTGTCGGTCGAGGTCAAGGACGGCGCGACGTGGGACACCGCGCGCGGCGACAGCCAAATGCTCATCCATATCGTGGGGCGCACGCTCAAAGGGCAGACGATTGACGAGTATCAATACGTCAATTCCGCTGGTGACGGCATCGAGCTCAAGCCCGGCGACTACGAGCTCACCGTCGATGAACCGCCCGTCGCCACCGACGGCACGCGCTTCCGTGCCTCAAAGCGCATGGTCCCCGTGAGCTTTAACTCACAGGCGCCCGACACGGTCGACACCACACCGCAGGGCAGGTTCGACCTTTACGTGGATACCCAGTAGGCACTCGCCGCTCATTCCGCTATGGCTACTCAATAATCGCCTGCCGTCCCGTCCCGCCGCCAAGAGTGGGACAATAGCCCTCGACACTATTGTTTACTTTTGGAGGAAGTAGCATGTCTACTGTCACTACCATCAAGCGCGGCGGCCTCACCGCGGCCATCGATTCCATGGGTGCCCAGCTCACGAGCCTTGCCCTCAACGGCAACGAGTATCTGTGGCAGGGCGACCCCGCCTTTTGGGGCAAGCATGCGCCCATCCTGTTCCCCATTGTGGGCTCGCTGCGCAACAACACGGCGACGTCTGCGGCCGGCACCTGCGAGATGCCGCGCCACGGACTCGCGCGCATCGTCGAACACAAGCTGGTCGAGGTTTCGGAGGACGGCTCCTCGGTAACGTACGAGATCACCGACACGCCCGAGTCGCTCAAGGCGTTCCCGTTCCACTTTAAGCTCAACATGACCTATGCCCTGACTGGTGACGCCACACTTACCCAGACCTTTGCCGTCACCAATACCGGCGACGTGGACCTGCCGTTCTCGGTGGGCGGCCACCCCGCGTTTAACGTACCGGCTCCCGGTGCCGAGGACGAGGCATTCGAGGATTACGAGCTGGCGTTTACCGAGGCTTGGACTAATGAGGCTCCCATCATCACGCCCGACGGTCTTATGACGTTCGAGGGCAGTTACAAGGCTCCCGATAACTCGGACGTGCTGCCCATCACGCACCGCAGCTTCGATAACGACGCCATCATGTTCACCGATACCCCGGGCTCCACGCTCACGCTGCGCGGCCGCAAGTCGGGCCACGGCGTCAAGATCGACTTTGAGGGCTTTAAGTACATTGGCGTGTGGTCTGCCGCCAACGACGCCCCGTTTGTGGCGCTCGAGCCCTGGACCGGTCACACCACCATGGACACCGAGGACGACGTCTTTGAGCACAAGGTCAACACCATCACCTTGGCTCCCGGCGCTACCGACAAACGTAGCTTTAGCGTCACCTTGCTCTAGAGGTTCCGCCGTTCTGACGAACGGCGGGCCGGTCGACGCTGCGCGCCGCCCAGAGCGACAATTTGTCATTCAAAAGGCATGGCATGACCAGAAGGTCTATGCCTTGCCTTTTTCATGCCAACTTGTTTGCTCTGGGCGGCGCTCGCTGGCATTGCCAAAACATCGACGCTCCCAATGACTACCGTGTGTCTATTAATTTTTCGAGCTTGTACTGCGCTGCTGGTCGCTGGCGTATATCCTGTCTTATTGTCAGCAAAACGAAATAGGGAAGGCATCAGATGCAATCTCGACAACAGCGCGGCATGCATGTCCAGCCGATATGCAGCCGTCGCATCTTTTTGGGTAATGCTCTCGCTGCGAGCGCTTCTGTCGTCGCCGGCGCACTTGCCGGTTGCCAGCGTCCCTCCACGCTGGAAGTAGTTCAGCCCACGACGGGCGGCGGTCGCGACGACCTGTCCGATTCCGTGATCGGCAAGGACAAGATCCGTATCGGCATGGAGGCGGCCTACGCCCCGTACAACTGGCAGGTCTCCGAAGCCAGCGAGTACACCATCCCCATCGACAACGTGCAGGGCGCCTATGCCGATGGCTACGACGTGCAGATCGCCAAGATCGTCTGCAAGGCCCTCGGTGGCGAGCCCGTTGCCGTCAAGCAGAGCTTTTCGGGCCTTATCGATTCGCTCAACAACGGCCAAATCGACCTCATCATCGCCGGCATGAGCGCCACGCCCGAGCGCGAAGAGTCGGTCGGCTTCTCCGACCCGTACTTCATTGGCTACTTTGGCCTATTCGTAAAAGAGGGCTCGCCCTACCAAAACGCCACCAAGCTTAGCGACTTTAGCGGTGCCACGGTGCTCGGCCAAAAGGACACCATGCTCGACACCGTCATCGACGAGATCCCGGGCGTTGTGCACAAAAACCCGGTCGACTCCGTCCCCACGGTGTTCTCGAACCTGCTGCAGGGCACCTGCGACGCCGTGACCTACAACACCGAGAACGAGAAGGGCTATATGGCTCAAAACCCGGGCATCGTTCCCATTCATTTTGCCGAAGGCGAGGGCTTTAAGCAGGAGGTCGCGGCAAACGTCGGCTGCCGCAAGGGCTCGGACAAACTGCTTAAGCTCATCGACAAGACACTCAAGGGCATTAGCCAAGAGGAGCGCGACCAAATGTGGGACGCGTGCCTCGACCGTCAGCCGGCATAGGGAGGCAGCATGAAAACCGTCAATCGCCTGGCCTCCTTTATCAAGGCCGATCACCGTTACGTATACCTGGGCACGAGCGTCATCGCGGCGCTTGGCCTGGCGTTTAGCCAGCGCAACCCCACGCCGCTGAGCTTTTTGGCGCCCACTGGCATCTTCCAGGACTGCCTTTGGGCGATCCTGTGGGCCTGGGTCGTCGTGTCGGCGGCGGCACTCGTCACCAAGCTCATGCACTGGAACGACTATCGCGAAAAGTCGCCGTTCGCCTCCGAGCGTTTCCGCCGCGGCGCGCGCCTGGGTAGCTATGTTGTGGTCGCCATCGCAGCGATCTTTTTCGTGGACCGCTGCATCATGTCGTTTATCGACCTGGTGCAGGTGAGCATTGTCTCGGATTCCAACCCCAGCGACTTTTTGTCGAGCCTGGTCTACATGACCTACAAGAGCGGCGACTTCTTCATCCGCGGCATCGAAATCACCATCGCGCTTGCCACCTTCGGCACCGTCATCGCCTTCTTCCTGGCACTGCTCTTTGTGTTTTTGCGCATTCAGACGTTCGACCGCGTGGACAACGACTTGGTGCGTTTCTTTAAGAGTATCGGCCGCGGCTTCGCGACCGTCTACTCCACCATTGTGCGCGGCACGCCCATGATGGTCCAGGGCCTGCTTATCTATTACGCGGGCTTTACCGTTCTGCGCGGCATGGGCTTCGAGACCGCCCAGGCCAACCAGATCTGGAGCACCTTTACCGCCGGCCTCGTCACCATCTCGCTTAACTCCACCGCCTACATGATGGAGGTCCTGCGCGGCGGCATCGAGTCCATCGATCCCGGCCAAGCCGAGGCGGCGCGATCGCTGGGCCTGTCGCAGTGGCAGGCCATGCGCAAAGTCGTGTTCCCCCAGGGCATTAAAAATGCGATTCCGGCGCTCACCAACGAGCTCATCATCAACATCAAGGATTCGTCGGTGCTCTCGGTCATCGGCGTGTTCGACCTTATGTACGCTACTACCACGGTCGCCGGCGTGTACTACCGCCAGATGGAGGTCTACTGCGTGGCGCTCGTGGTCTACCTGATCCTGACGCTCGTGGCGAGCCGCCTGCTCGAAGCCTTTGGCAAAAAGCTCGGTGCCGAGGCTCCGGCCACGCTGCCCAGCTCTAACTAGGCTTAAGACGAGGAGAATCATCATGGCAGATACCGCCACTACCGGCGTTGCGGCCGCCGCACAGACCAATGAGCCGCTCATCCGCGTTGAGGGCCTGCGCAAGAGCTTCGGCTCGCTCGAGGTACTCAAGGGCATCGACCTGTCCGTTAACCCCGGCGAGGTCGTCACCATTATCGGCGCCTCGGGCTCGGGCAAGTCGACCTTCCTGCGCTGCCTCAATCTGCTCGAGACCCCGGACGCGGGCCACATCTGGTTCCACGGCCAGGACCTTACGGCCGAGCGCTGCAATATCAATAAACTCCGCGAGGACATCGGCATGGTGTTCCAGGGCTTTAACCTGTTCAACAACATGGACGTGCTCGACAACTGCACGCTTGCGCCCGTCATGCTCAAAAAGATGAGCAAGGCCGAGGCTGAAAAAATTGCGATGGAGCATCTGACGAGCGTGGGACTCGAAAAGTTCGCGCACGCCGCCGTGGGCCGCCTGTCCGGTGGTCAAAAACAGCGCGTGGCCATCGCACGCGCCCTGTGCATGAATCCGCAGATCATGCTGTTCGACGAGCCGACTTCGGCACTCGACCCCGAGATCGTGGGCGAGGTGCTCGAGGTCATGCGCAAGCTCGCGGCCGACGGCATGACCATGGTCGTCGTCACGCACGAGATGGCCTTTGCCCGAACCGTGTCCGACCGCGTGGTCTTTATGGATAAGGGCGTGGTGCTCGAGGACGCCGCGCCGGCCGAGCTCTTTGGCAACCCCAAACACCAGCGCACCCGCGAGTTCCTCTCGCGTTATCTCGAGGACAAGTAACCGACCGCAAATGTTTGCATGACAGGGCCGCTCCCGTGGGGCGGCCCTCGTCATCACAATCGAAAGGATGTCATGGCCGAGGTTTGGCGCTTCTTTGCGCATGAGGATGATTTTGCCGATTTGGACGAAGCTGGTGCGTGCGAGCGCCTGGGCCGCGTGCTGTCGTTTCCGACCATCTCGAGTATGGATGCCGAGGCGGTGAACTGGCAGCCGTTCGACGACCTGCGCGCGTATATGCAGCAGGCTTGGCCGCACGTATTTACGGCGGGTAAGGTCGAGCTTATCGACCATTCGCTATTGGTGACGCTTAGCGGTTCCGACCCTGCCCTCAAGCCCATTATGCTCATGGGCCACATGGACGTGGTTCCCGTGGTACCCGGCACCGAGGCTGACTGGACGCATGCCCCCTTTAGCGGACATGTGGACGACACCTACATTTGGGGTCGCGGCGCCATCGATATGAAAGACCAGGTCGCAGGCATTCTCGAGGCGGTTGAGTATGCGCTCGCGCACGGCTGGGAGCACAAGCGTACCCTGCTGCTCGCCTTTGGCCAGGACGAGGAAACCACGCAGTACGGCGCGGGGGCGATCGGTCGTGTGCTCGAGGAGCGTGGCGTTGAACTTGAATATCTGATCGACGAGGGTGACTACCGTATTGTTTCGGCTGCCGAGTATGGCGCGGGCGAGGGCTGGCTTATGCATGCCGACCTCGCGGAGAAGGGTTACGCCGATATCATACTCAAGACGAAGAGTGAGGGCGGGCATTCGTCCAACCCCTACGGCGGCACATCGCTCGAGGTGCTCAGCCGTGCCATCACCGCAATCTGCGATATCGAGTGGCCGACGCGCGTGACCGACTTGCTTGCCGCTCAACTCGTCGAGTTGGGGCTCTACACGGCCGATGAAATTGCCGCCAACGGGGATGCCATTGTCCGCGATTGCCTCGCCAGCAAAAAGCTCTATCCGCTGGTGACGACCACCTGCGCGCCCACGCAGATCGAGGGTGGCAGCACCGGCGCCAACGTAATGCCGCAGGATATGTGGGCCAACATTAACTTCCGCATGCTCGAGGGTACGAGCGTGGTCGACGTTGTGGCGCGCTGCCGTGAGGCGGTTGCCGGGGCGGACCTTGCCGGTTGTGTCGAAGTGGAGCTGGGCCCCGGCAGCTCCGAGCCTTCGCCGTCTCCGCGTGTCGGTGGACCGGGGCTCGAGGCCGTTCGCGCCATCGCCGCCCGCTATTTCCGTGATCCAAAGGGGACGGAGGAAAACGGACCGAGTGCGACGGGCGGGGCTCCTGTCAGCATCGTCCCCTCGACCGTGATCGGCGCGACCGACGCTGCCAACTATCAGCGCATTTGCCCTGAGTGCATTCGTTTCTCGGCCTTTGTGGTCGACGATGACGAGTGCGACCGAGGCGTCCACGGCACCAACGAGCGCATTACCCGCCGAGTCTACCTTCAGGGTGTCCGCTTTTTCATCGCTCTGCTCCACACGCTCTAGAATCCAACAAAGGGACTGTCCCTTTGTCGGATTCCGTGCGGGTTATATGCAGGTTTGCCTGCGCACGCTATCATGTATGGGTTAGACCGCAACTATGTACCCCATACGCGAAGGGATGCGCATGTATCTGAGGATCGACATGTTCTAGCCGGGCTTACCCCCGCAGCGGCGCCCCGCGCCCCATCAATTCTGCCGATTTTCACCTTCACGCATATAAAGGAGTCCGTCATGCGCGACAAGCTCGAAAAGATCATCAAGGCCTACGAGGAGCTCGAGAAGAAGCTTTCCGACCCGGCCGTCGCCTCCGATATCAAGGAGTTCACGCGTCTCAACAAGGAATACGCGCACCAGTCCGACCTCATCGCCGCCTCGCGCGAGTACATCGGCGCGCTCGATGACATCGAGGCTGCCAAGGAAATGCTGCACGATACCACCGATGCCGATGAGAAGGAGATGCTCCAGATGGACATCTCCGAAAACGAGGCCAAGCTTCCCCAGCTCGAGGAAGACATCAAGTACATGCTCATCCCGAGCGACCCCAACGACGACAAGAACACCATCGTCGAGATCCGCTCCGCCGCCGGTGGCGACGAGGCGGCCATCTTCGCCGGCGACCTGTACAAGATGTATCAGCGCTTTTGCGAGTCGCGCGGCTGGAAGACTACCGTGCTCGACTCCAGCCCCAGCGAGGCCGGTGGCTTTAAGTCCATTGAGTTCAAGGTCGAGGGCGACCGCGTCTACTCCGTCATGAAGTACGAGTCCGGCGTGCACCGCGTCCAGCGCGTCCCCAAGACCGAGTCCCAGGGCCGCATTCAGACCTCCACGGCTACCGTCGCCGTGCTTCCCGAGGCCGAGGAGATCGACGTCCAGATCAACCAGTCCGACCTGCGCATCGACACCTACTGCGCCTCCGGCCCTGGCGGTCAGTGCGTTAACACCACCTACTCCGCCGTGCGCATTACCCACCTGCCCACCAACACCGTGGTGCAGTCGCAGGAGCAGCGCTCCCAGATCCAGAACCGCGAGGTCTGCATGCAGATGCTGCGTGCCCGTCTGTACGAGATGGAGCTCGAGAAGCAGCAGGCCGAGCTCGGTGCCGAGCGCCAGAGCCAGATCGGCCATGGCAACCGTTCCGAGAAGATCCGTACCTACAACCAGCCTCAGGACCGCGTGACCGATCACCGCATCGGCTTCAACTCCACCTACAACGGCGTCCTTCTGGGCGATCAGCTCGGCACCGTGATCGAGGCACTCGCCGCCGCCGAGCGAGCCGAGAAGCTGGCGCAGGCTGTGTAGTGGGTTACGCGGTTTTGCCAAACCGCGTAACGGCTCGACGCTGCGCGCCGCCCAGAGCGACAATTTGTCATTCAAAAGGCAAGGCATGACCAGAAGGTCTATGCCTTGCCTTTTTCATGCCAACTTGTTCGCTCTGGACGTCGCTCGCTGGCATTGCCAAAACATCGGCGTTTTCTTGGTTGTCAAATGATCCGTAGGGAGTCATTGGGGACATTGCCTTGATATTATATTCAGTCGGCTGTGATGGCATTTTAGTCATTGGGGACGTTCTTAAATGACTAGGTTGGGCACATTGCTTTGAGATGTTATTTAATCGGCTTTGATGGCCATTAAGCCGGCTACCTGCTCAAAGAAATTAGCGGCATTCATCTGCTATCGAAAATAATGCTCAAAAAATCGTCCGAGAAGTCGCGGGGCGATTTTTGATGCGTCGCGCGTCAAGTGATTTGGCAAGTTCTTGGTTAGATATTGGTCAGTTTTGGGGCAACCTTGCCAAAAGCTTGACGGATGCAGATTTAGACGTCGACGAATGAACACTTCGATTGCGATTCAAGCAAAATTCTGGGCTGATTCTCGATAATCGCTTCCAATCGTCCCTTGCCGCGTGCCGCCCTCGCGTACAATCTGCTCCGACATTCGCGCGCCGTCCGGCGCTTAAGAGGGGAGGGCCCCATGGCAAACGAGATTTGGACCATCAAGCGTTGTCTCGAGTGGACCAAGGAGTACCTGGCCGAGCGCGGCGAGGAGCACCCCCGTCTTTCTGCCGAGTGGCTGCTCTGCGCTGCCACGGGTTTGGCACGCATCGACTTATATATGCGCATGGACGAGACGCTTAACGCGGCTCAGCTCGAGACCATGCACGCGGCCGTTGTTCGTCGCGCTAAAGGTGAACCGCTGCAGTACATCACCGGCAGCACGCAGTTTCGCATGATCGACGTCACGTGCGCCCCCGGCGTGCTCATTCCGCGTCCCGAGACCGAGATGCTCGTCGAGGAAGTCCTCAATTATCTGGATGCCGAGGTGCTGAGCCCCGAGGCTGCTGCCCGTCAGCGTGTTGAGCTGCCTTGGAACGATGAGGTCGAGGAGGCACGCAAGGCTGAGGCCGCGCTGGCAGACGAACGCGCGACCGCCGAGCGCCGTGCCGCCAACCTGACGGCCGCCGATGAGGCTGCGCTGGGTAGCGACGTGCTCGGCAGCCGTGCCTATGCCGAGGAGCTGGCCGACCGCGAGGCCGAGGAAGCCGCCGCGCAGGCAGCAGAAGCCGAAGTCGCGGAAGCCGCCGAGTCCGAGCTCGACGAATACGGCATCGCCATCGAGGGTGCCGACCAGGAGACGGCTTCAGCTCAGGATGCCGCTTCGCCTGCCCCAGCCGAGCCCCGCATCGCCCGCGTTCTCGAGGTCGGCTGCGGCACGGGCTGCATCTCGCTCTCCCTTGCCTGGGAGCGCCGCGGCCACGTTACCTGCACCGCCACCGATATCGAGCCGCGCGCTATCGATCTGGCCACCAAAAACCGCGACGCGCTCGGTCTCACATCCGATGAGGTCGCCTTTAGCCTCACCAACCTGGTGAGTTCCATTCCCCGCGAAGAGTGGGGCACCTTTGATGTGCTTGTCTCCAATCCGCCCTACATTCCGACCGACGTCATGCGCTCACTGCCGCACGAGGTCAAGGACTTCGAGCCCGACCTGGCGCTTGAGGGCGGCGCCGACGGCCTCGATATCTTCCGCCGCCTGCTCAATGCGGCGCCTTACATGCTGCGCGCCGGCGGCCTGTTTGCCTGCGAGCTCTACGAGGGTGCCCTCGACGCCGCCGCCGAGCTCTGCCGCCAGGCGGGTCTCTCGGACGTGCGCATCGTCCGCGACCTCACCGATCGCCCCCGCATCGTCCGAGCCATCGTCACCGAGCCCAAACAGCGCCAGTAATATTTATTAACTCGTTAGCAAAAATTATAAACTAGTTTATAATTAGGACGGCTGAAAGAGGTCGGCCCATGCAACCTCCTACCTTTCGGGAAATCATTGCCCTACTCAAGCACGATGGATTCGTGAAGGTCGCGCAAGTCGGTAGTCATGCTAAGTATGTTTCTGGCGACCGTGTTGTCACCGTGAACGGCTCTGGTGGTGATCGACCAAAGAAGGGCACGTGGGCAAGTATTCGTCGCCAAGCTGGATGGTAGTTGGAGGCAAAATGAGGCAGCGATTTACCTATGACTGCGTTCTCATAAAAGAAGACGACGGGTACTGCGCCAGCTTCCCGCAGATTCCCGGCGCTTTTGCCGATGGCGATACGCGCGAAGAAGCGATTGCCCATGCCACCGAGGCGCTGATGGCGTTTTTGGCCGACGACCTCAACAACGGTTTGACTCCGGCAGGGTACGAACGCTCGGCCGAGGTCGTGGCCCTTTCAGTCGAAATCGACCACGAGGACGCTCGGGAAGCGGCGTGCCGAACATTTAAAGGCGCAGCGCTGGACCTCAAAGTCTCCGCTCCGCGGATTACCGCGCTGGTCAAAGCCGGAAAGCTCGATGTTGAACTTGTCGACGGCCGTCGGATGATAACGATAGACAGCATCGAGCGCTACGCCGCCCAAAAACGCCACGCCGGCAGGCCAAAGAAGTTCGTCGCAGTCCAATAACCCCTCTCACTTTCACCGACTACTAGAGCCGCTCACCAAACCAACATGCGCTCTGGGCAAATAGGTTGAACGTTTCGTGCGAGAATGCCCCACAGTAAACAAACTTGCACCAGAGCGTAAGGGGCTGGCATACACATGCAGACGGTTTATCGGGTATTCGAGGGAGCGCGCGAGCCGCATCGGCTCGCCGTTGAGCGTACGGCCGAGGTACTCCGCTGTGGCGGCTTGGCCCTGATCCCGACCGAGACCGTCTATGGTGTCGCCGTGGCAGTCAACGCCTTCTCGGACGCCGTGCCCCAAGATACAAGTGAATTCCCATCGTGGCCGCGCGATCCGCAGGCTGCCGTCAACGGCGCCGCAGTCCCTGCGCTCGGCACCGGCTATCGCCGTATCTTCACTCTCAAGCAACGTGAACTCACGCAAACCGTCGCTTGGCTGGTCGATGGCGTCGAAGCGCTCGACCGCTATGGCGTGGATATCCCGGAAGATGCCCGCGTACTCGCGCGACGATGCTGGCCGGGAGCCCTGACTATCGTGGTCAAGGCGGCCCCCTGCGTGCCGACCTTTATGCGCGCTGCCGACGACACGGTGGCACTTCGCGCTTCGGCCTCGCCCGTGGTGCAAGCGCTCATCCGCGCCTGCGGCAGCCCTCTTGCCTGCACCAGCGCCAACACGCATGGCGCGCCCGCGCCGGCAAGTTTTGTCACGGTGGAGGAGCGCATCCTGGAGGGGGTCGATGTTGCCGTCGACGCCGGCGAGACCCCGTGTCGCGACGCCTCGACCATCGTGTCGTTCCAGCACGGCGGGCTCCAGATTCTGCGCCAAGGCGCACTTCCCGCATCAAAGATCGAACGGGTCCTGTCCGACCCGATGCAATAGAAAGGTGTAAGCGATGTCGTTGAATCTGGGCAGCCTGGGCATGGAAGATGCCTCGTTTAACTTTGGCGGTTCCTACATCATGGCGCTCGACTGCGGCACCACCTCGGTACTTGCGACCATCGTCGACGAGTACGGCTGCATCGTCGCGCAGGCACGTCGTAGCGTCAAAACCAGCTTCCCGCGTCCCGGTTGGATAGAGCAAGACCCCATGGAGGTGCTTGCCAGCCAGATCGGCGTGATGATGGAGGTCCAGTTTAAGAGCGGCATCCATTCTGACCGCATCGCCGCCATCGGTATCTCCAACCAGCGCGAGACCACGGTGGTGTGGGACCGCATAAGCGGCCAACCCATCTATAACGCCATCGTGTGGCAATGCCGTCGCACCGCACCTCTGATCGACGAGCTGGTCGAGCGGGGCGCAGAAGAGCTGGTGCGCTCCCGCACGGGACTCACGCTCGATCCGTATTTCTCGGCTTCCAAGGTGCAGTGGATCCTCGACAACGTCGACGGTGCGCGTGAGAGCGCGGCGGCGGGCGACCTCATGTTCGGCACCATCGATACCTGGCTCATCTACAACCTCACCGGCAGTCAGGTCTTTGCCACCGACTACACCAATGCCAGCCGCACGGCGCTCTTTAATATCCATACGCTCGATTGGGACGACGACCTGCTGGCGCTCTTTGACGTTCCACGTTCCATGATGCCCGAGGTTCGTTGGAGCTCGGGCGACTACGGCCGCGTCGCGAGCGACATCATGACCAACATGCCGCCCATCATGGGCGTGGCGGGCGATCAGCAGGCGTCGCTGTTCGGCCACTGCTGCTTCCATCCCGGCCAGACCAAAAACACCTATGGCACGGGTTGCTTTATGCTCATGAACACCGGCGACGAGGTCGTCGAATCCAAGAACGGTCTGGTCTCCACGATCGGTATCGCCGCGGACGGCAAGATCAGCTATGCACTCGAGGGCTCCATCTTTGCTGCCGGTTCCACCATGAACTGGCTGCGCAACAACATCGGCATCATCTCGAGTGTGAGCGAGTCGGCACAACTCGCCGCTTCGATCAACGACAATGAGGGCTGCTACTTCGTTCCCGCCTTTGCGGGTCTGGGCGCTCCCTGGTGGGACCCGCATGCCCGCGGTATCGTGTGCGGTCTGACCGGCGCCTCGAGCCGTGCGACCATCGTACGTGCCGCCTGCGAATCCATGGCATATCAGAGCTACGACGTGCTGCGCGCCATGGAGCAGGACGTGGGGCTTTCGATCGAGCGCCTGTCTGTCGATGGCGGTGCCTCGCGCAACGAGTTCATCATGCAATTCCAGGCTGACCTGCTGGATATCCCCGTGCTGCAATGCGAGACGGTAGAGACCACGGCAATCGGTGCCGCGTACTTGGCGGGTCTTGCCGTCGGCTATTGGGAAGATCTGGAAGAGCTGGAGCAAAATGCCCAGATCGTTAGGACCTTCCTTCCCCACATGTCCGCCGAGCGCCGCGAGCAAAACCTTGCGGGCTGGCGTGATGCAGTCAGGCGCTCGCTCAGCACCTCACAGTAGGGCTGCGATGGGCTGCTCGATACAACAAACCGTTAAACTTATGCACGGCGCGCGGCAACAACATCGCCATGCGCCTTGTCAGCAAGGCCATCTTCCGGCCGCAACGAAAGGGGCAATCAACCCATGACCGTCACCTACGATACGTCCCGTGTGACCCTTGTCGATCACCCGCTCGTCCAGCATAAGCTGTCGATTCTGCGCGACAAAAACACCGGCACCAACCAGTTCCGCCAGCTCGTGCGCGAACTCGCACTTTTTGACGGCTACGAGGCCATGCGCGACCTGCCCATGGAAGACGTCGAAGTCGAGACCCCCATCACCACCGCAACGTTTAAGCAGCTCGCCGGCAAAAAGCTCGCCATCGTTCCCATTCTGCGTGCGGGCCTTGGCATGGTCGATGGCATCCTCGACTTGGTACCCTCCGCTCGCGTGGGCCACATCGGTATGGAGCGCGACGAGGTTACCCACGAGCCGCATGAGTATTACTGCAAGATGCCCAAGGATATCGACCAGCGCATCTGCCTGGTCGTCGACCCCATGCTCGCCACGGGCGGTTCGGCCGAGATGGCCATCAGCTACCTGCGCGAGCGCGGTGTCAAGGACATCCGCATGCTGTGCATCGTCGCGGCCCCCGAGGGCCTCAAGTCGCTGACTGAGAAGGACCCCGATGTGCATATCTATACCTGCGCCATCGACGACCATCTCAACGAAGCTGCCTACATCGTTCCCGGCCTGGGCGACGCCGGCGACCGCATCTACGGCACGCTGTAATCTCTGGGCCATACCGGCTAACGTCGAAAATACGAAGAAATGGTGCGCGCGGGCGAGCAAAAGACGACCGCGCGCACTCCTGTTAACGGACGTTTTGCCCTGCAGGGTTCGAGAAAAACGTATTACCGTACCTGCGGCATAAAGAAGGTCTTAAGAAAACGAACAGGTGCGTATTAACCGATGCTTTTTCGGTTGTACTTTAGCGATTGGCTCGTACAATAGTCACCAATGTTTGGCGGGAACTGTCCTGTGAGGCGATAAAAAAGGAAAGTGAGGACGCCAGTGTTTCAGATAGCCGATCTGCTCGCTATCGTTGCAGGTGCCATCGCGGGCGCGATTGCCTTCCTTCCCTTTGTCTTTACGCTCAAGCCGGTTCTTGACGATAAGCAGAATGCGGACATGCTCAAGGGTATGGTGAGTCTCGCGGTCTCGGCAATCGCGTTGCTTGTCTTTACCTTGGTTGTGTTTGTGTTGTTCGGAGAGGCATTTCGCATGTTCCTCCTGGGCGAGGCGATCGGCTTCGTGGCCTTTATGGCCGCCTGCGCGGTTCGCGTCGCCAAGGCGCTGCGAGATCCTCATGAGGTCGAAAGGTAAGTCGTGGAAATTTTTGAAAAGCTGCCTGATGAGATTAATCATCTGGTCAGCGAGTTCAGCTCCACCCCTGTCGTGGGCGATCTGAGCTGCGGCATCACGCAGTACTCGTTTTGGCTGATCGTCTCCACGATCGTGCTCCTGATCGTCCTGGCCGTGTTCAAGAAGAAGCAGACCCTGGTTCCCAAGGGCTTCTTCGTCAACGGTTTCGAGTACATCATCGAGTACGTCGAGAACGATATCGGCAAGGGTGTCGTGGGTGAGAACTGGAAGAAGCACTTCCCGTTCCTGTGCTCGCTTTTCCTGTTCATCCTGATCAATAACATGATCGGCCTGATCCCGGGAATGAAGCCCGGCACCGGCGCAATCGGCTCCACCGCCGCACTCGCCATTTTCGCCTTCGTGTACTTCATCTACTACGGATGCAAGGCTCACGGCGTGATCGGCTACATCAAGAGCCTCGCCCCGCAGGGCGTGAGCTTCCCGATGAACGTGCTCGTGTGGGTCGTCGAGCTTTTCTCGACCTTCCTGCGCCTCATCACGCTTGCCGTCCGTCTGTTCTGCAACATGTTCGCAGGACACGTGGTCATGGGCTCGTTCGCCATCATGGCGAGCATGTTCATGCAGCCGCTGCTTCAGCAGGTTTCCGCGGCCCACGCCGTCGGCGCCCTGCCTTCGCTGGCCTGGCTTGCCATCCTCATCCTGATCTATGCGATCGAGCTTGTGGTCGGCGCCATCCAGGCTTACGTCTTCACGGTCCTTACCGCCGTGTATGTCTCCGAGGCAGAGGAGGTCGCGGAGGAGGAGTAGTCTTCCGTTCGTGCCTTAAAGGTAAGGCAATTCGTTAAACCGCCGGTGCCCGTACCCATGGAGCCCGGCAGTTATAAAAAGGTTATCCTGCGTGAAATAAGACACGCACGACAAAGGAGGAATCGTGGGAGTTATCGGTTACGGTCTCGGTGTTATCGGCGCTGGTCTTGCTATCGGCCTGTCTGCTCTGGGTGCTACGGGTGCTATGGCCCGTCAGCCTGAGGTCCAGGGCCGCGTGTTCACCGTCTTCATCATGGGCTCCGCTTTCGGCGAGGCTCTGGCTCTGATCGGCTTCGTTGTCGCGCTGATCGTTAAATAGCACGGAGCGTCAAGTATGAATCTTTCATCCCAGAAGAGCGCGATCGCACTCTCCGCGTCCGCGGCCGCGCTGCTCATGCCGGTTTCCGCGTTCGCCGAGGACGGCGCCGCCGGTGCGGACATCCTCATCCCTAAGATGGCGGAGTTCATCCCGGCGCTTATCGCCTTCCTGATTATCTGGATCGTGCTGGCCAAGGTCGCCCTGCCGGGCATCATGAAAACCATGGAGGAGCGCGGCAAGAAGATCGAGGAGAGCCTCGACGAGGCCGAGAAGACCAAGCAGGAGGCTATCGCCAAGCGCGCTGAGTCCGACTCGGTCGTCACCGACGCCCGTCGTCAGGCTGCCGACATCGTTCTCGAGGCCCGTAAGGACGCCGAGTCCGAGCGTGCCCGTATCATCGAGGCTGCTCACAAGGAGGCCGAGGAGATCATCGCCAAGGCCCATACGACCGTCGAGGACGAGCGCAAGTCCATCTATGCCGGTGCCGCGAGCTCCATCGCCGACCTGTCCGTTGCCGTCGCCACCAAGATCGTGGGCGAGGCACTCGAGGACGATGCCGAGCAGAAGAAGCTCATCGAGCGCTACATCCAGGAAGCAGGTAGCCTGAATGCCGACTAGCCGCTATCAGGACAAGGTGATCGAGACCTACGCGCGTTCCCTTTTGGAAGCCGCCAAGGCCGAGAACCATGTGTTCGAGGACCTCGAGATGGTCGAGCGCTTGGCTTCTGCCAGCCCCGAGATCATCGCCGTGCTCGACACCATGTCCAAGTGCGACCAGCTCGACCTTCTTCCCAAGGTGGCAGCTGCCTTTAAGTATGTTGCCGAGGAAGACGAGGATGTAGTGGGCGTGACCGTCACCACGGCGATCCCGCTCGACGACGAGCTGCGTCAAACCATCACTAAGAAATGCGAGCAGGACTTCGGCCGCAAGGTATTCCTTATCGAGCAGGTCGACCCGTCTATCGTGGGCGGCCTGGTGCTCGAGGCCCGCGGCGAGCGTCGTGACATTTCCGTCAAGACGCAGCTGCGCATCGCGCAGGAGACCCTCGCAAACTCTGCTAATTCGTACGGAGGTGAAGCCTAATGTCCGAAACCCTCAATGCCCAGGATATCGCCAAGAAACTGCAGGAGCAGCTCACGAGCCTCTCCGCGACGGTCGATACGCATGAGGTTTCAACGGTCGACGAGGTAGGCGACGGCATCGCGCGCGTCTCCGGCCTCAAGAGCGCCATGGCAGGCGAGCTTCTGGAGTTCAAGAGCTCCGATACCGGTGAGACCGTCTTCGGCCTTGCCCAGAACCTTGACCGTGACGAGGTCGGCGCCGTTCTGTTTGGTGCCGTCGACTCCATCAAGGAAGGCGACGAGTGCCGCACCACTGGCCGCATTATGGATATCCCCGTGAGCCGTGCCATGCTCGGCCGCGTCGTCAATCCGCTCGGCCAGCCCATCGACGGCCTGGGCGACATCGTCGCCACGCACCGTCGCCCCATCGAGTTCAAGGCTCCCGGCGTCATCGATCGTACCCCGGTGTGCGAGCCGGTTCAGACCGGTCTGCTCGCTATCGACTCCATGGTGCCTATTGGCCGCGGTCAGCGTGAGCTCATCATCGGCGACCGTAAGACCGGTAAGACCGCCATCGCCATCGACGCTATCCTCAACCAGCGCGGCAAGGGCATGGTCTGCATCTATGTCGCCATCGGCCAGAAGGCCTCCACGGTTGCCAACATCCGTGAGACCCTCGCTCAGCACGGTGCGCTCGACTACACCATCATCGTTTCGGCCACTGCTGCCGATTCCGCCCCTATGCAGTACATCGCGCCTATGGCCGGTGCCGCTATTGGCGAGTTCTTCATGTACAACGGCGAGGACGGCAAGCCCGCCAGCGAGACCAACCCCGGCGGCCACGTGCTCGTCATCTACGACGACCTGTCCAAGCAGGCTGTGGCCTACCGTCAGATGTCGCTGACGCTGCATCGTCCGCCCGGACGCGAGGCCTATCCTGGCGACATCTTCTACCTGCACTCTCGTCTGCTCGAGCGTGCCGTCAAGATGTCCAAGAAGAACGGTTACGGCTCCATGACGGCACTGCCGATCATCGAGACCCAGGACGGCGACGTCTCGGCCTACATTCCGACCAACGTCATTTCCATTACCGATGGTCAGATCTACCTGCAGTCCGAGCTCTTCTTCCAGGGTCAGCGCCCGGCAGTCGACGTGGGTATCTCCGTGTCCCGCGTCGGTGGCGATGCGCAGACCAAGGCCATGAAGCAGGTCGCCGGCAACCTCCGTCTGGACCTCGCTTCCTATCAGGAGCTCGCTGGCTTTACGCAGTTCGGCTCCGACCTCGACGAGGCTACTCAGAAGCAGCTGACCCACGGTGCTCGCATGACCGAGCTCCTGAAGCAGCCGCGTTACAAACCGTTTGAGGTTGGCGAGCAGATCGTTACGCTGTTCGCTGGCAACGAGGGCTTCCTGGATGACCTGGAGATCGCCGACGTGCTGCCCTTCCGTGCCGAGCTCATCGAGTACATGGACAATGGCTTTGGTTCGCTGCTCGACAAGGTTCGCGCCAAGAAGATCGATGATGACACCAAGGCTGAGCTCTTGCGCGTCATCGGCGACTTCAAGCAGCAGTTCATGGCCAAGCACCATTCGGATGTTTCTGGATCAGAGGAGAACTAAGCCCCATGGCCAACCTTCGCGACATTAAGAAGCGAATCTCCTCGGTTACCACGACCAAGCAGATCACGCGCACGATGGAGATGGTCTCTACGGCCAAGATTCGTCGTGCCCTCGATCGCTCCAAGCAGGCCGAGCCCTATAAGGAGGCGCTGACCGACGTCATGTTGACGGTCGCCGGCGACGCCTCCTGTTCGGGCACCGATCCCATGCTGCAGAAGCATGAGAGCGTCAAGCATGGCCTGATTGTCGTTATTGCCTCGGACCGCGGCCTTGCCGGCGGTTTCAATACGACGGTGGAGCGCACGGCCGAAAAGCTCGCCGCTTCTTGGGCGAACGACGGCATCGAATACGAGATCATCGCGTGCGGGCGTAAGCCGGCCACGTATTTCCGTGACCGCGCAAACGTTGTCATGCACTTTGAGGGCAACTCCTCTGAGCCCGATTTCAATCAGGCCCGCATGATCTCCTCTCATATCTGCGATGCGTATCGTGCCGGTGAGCTTGACCGTGTCGAGCTTGTCTACCACCACGCCAAGAACCGCGTGGATCAGGAGCTTCGCGTCGAGCATCTGTTGCCGCTCGACCCCGAGATGATCGCTATGGCCCACGGTCCGCGTAAGAACGAGACCGACGCCCCTAAGCGCATCTCGTCCACGTTCGAGTTCGTGCCCTCTCCCGAGCATGTTCTCGGCAAGCTTGTGCCGTCTTATATCCTGACGGTCATCTACCAGGCCCTGATCGATTCGGCGGCTGCCGAGCAGGGTGCACGCCGCAAGGCCATGCACTCCGCGACGGAAAACGCCACCGCGATCATCTCGACCCTTACCCGCACGTATAGTCGCGTGCGCCAGGCTTCGATCACGACCGAGATTAACGAGATCGTCGGCGGAGCCTCAGCATTGGAGGAACAGTAATGGCTAATAACACCGTAAAGCTTGCGGTCGAGGAAGCCACCAAGAAGACGACTGCCGGTGATGGTCGCATCGTGCGAATCATCGGCCCTGTCGTCGACGTCAAGTTTGACGGCGCGGTGCCCCCGATCTACAACGCGCTCACGGTCGAGGCCGAGACCCCGATCGGTCATCTGAGCACGATCCTCGAGGTCGAGAGCCAGCTTCCGGGCGGCGTCGTCCGCACGGTCGCCATGTCCTCGACCGACGGCCTGCAGCGCGGCCTCATCGCCACCGATACCGGTGAGCCCATGAAGATGCCCGTTGGTCCCAAGACGCTCGGCCGCATTTGGAACGTCATGGGCAAGCCCGTCGACGGCAAGCCCATGCCCGAGGTGGAGGAGTTCTACCCCATCCACCATGCAGCGCCCCGTTTCGACGAGCTCACCACCAAGACCGAGATCTTCGAGACCGGCATCAAGGCCGTCGACCTGCTCGAGCCCTACATCCGCGGCGGCAAGACAGGTCTGTTCGGCGGCGCCGGCGTCGGCAAGACCGTTCTGATTCAGGAGCTCATCAACAACCTCGCCCAGGAGCACGGCGGCACCTCGGTGTTCACCGGCGTCGGCGAGCGTACCCGCGAGGGCACCGACCTGTTCCTCGAGATGAGCGAGTCTGGCGTTATCGACAAGACCTGCTTGGTCTACGGTCAGATGAACGAGCCGCCCGGAGCGCGTCTGCGCATCGGTCTGGCCGGCCTTACCACCGCTGAGTATTTCCGTGATCGTGGCCAGGACGTTCTGCTGTTCATCGACAACATCTTCCGCTTCTCCCAGGCAGGTTCCGAGGTTTCCGCACTGCTGGGCCGTATGCCGTCCGCCGTTGGTTACCAGCCCACGCTGGCAACCGAGATGGGCGACCTCCAGGAGCGCATTACCTCGACCAAGACGGGCTCCATTACCTCCGTCCAGGCTGTCTACGTCCCCGCAGACGACCTGACCGACCCGGCGCCTGCCACGACGTTTACTCACCTCGATGCCACCACGGTTCTTTCGCGTAGCATTTCGTCGCTCGGCCTGTTCCCGGCTATCGACCCGCTCGCGTCTTCCTCCGACGCTCTCGATCCCTCGATCGTCGGCGAGGAGCACTACCGTGTCGCTGTCAAGGTCCAGGAGCTCCTGCAGGAGTACTCCGACCTTCAGGACATCATCGCAATTCTGGGTATGGACGAGCTGTCCGAGGAGCAGCGCCTTACGGTCAACCGTGCCCGTAAGATTCAGCAGTTCCTCTCGCAGTCCTTCCACGTCGCCGAGAAGTTCACCGGCAACCCCGGTGTCTACGTCCGCGTCGAGGATACCGTCCGCTCTTTTGCCGAGATTGTCGACGGCAAGGCCGATGACCTGCCCGAGCAGGCTTTCCGCTATGCTTCCACGATTGAGGACGTGCGCGAGCGCGCCCGCAAGATGGGGGAGAAGTAGGTTATGCGTATCCGCATCGTGTGCCCCGTGAGCTGCGCCTATGAGGGCGACGCTGCGTTTGTGTCGATTCCGTCCACGGATGGCGAGTTTGGCGTTCTGCCTGCTCACTCCAGCGAGATCTGCACGATCGACCGCGGTTACGTTCGCGTTTCCGATAAGGCCATGGGCACTGTCGACCACACGTTTGCCGTGGCCGGCGGCTATGCCCAGGTTGCGGACGATGTCGTGACCGTTCTCGCCGAGCGCGCTTGCGATTTGGCGACCGTCGATGCCGACAAGCTTAAAGCTGATATTCAAGGTTTTGAAGAGAAGCTGGGTAATTTGTCGGAGGATGATGCACGCCGCGCCTACCTCTATAATGAAATCGCATGGTGTAAGCTCAAGCTTGCCCAATAGTCAAACGATTTAGCGTTCGACCATTTGCGAACACATCATGCCCGGGATGGCCCAGCCATCCCGGGCATGCTTTTTGAAAGGGTAGACCTTGGATATTATCCGCGTTGAGGGTGGCCACGCCATCGGAGGCTCCGTGCCCGTTTCGGGCGCCAAGAACTCCGCACTCAAACTCATGGCGGCAACGCTTCTGGCGCCGGGCAAGACGACGCTGCAGAACGTGCCCGATATTTCCGATGTCCACGTGATGGGCAAGGTGCTCAAGGGCATGGGCGCTACGATCGATGTTCTCGACGAGCACACGCTCGAGATTGATACCTCTCAGGTCGATTCTTGGGAGGCCCCCTACGAGCTCGTTGCCAAGATGCGTGCTTCCACAGCCGTGATGGGACCCCTGCTGGGTCGCTTCCATCGCGCCAAGATCGCCATGCCGGGCGGCTGCAACCTGGGTGCTCGCAAGATCGATATGCACATTCTTGGTCTCGAGGCCCTGGGCGTTGAGTTCGATACCGCCCACGGTTACATCAACGCTAATGCGCCCCAAGGTCTGCGCGGTACCACCGTCACGCTCGAGTTCGCCAGTGTCGGTGCGACCGAGAACCTCATTATGGCATCCGTGCGCGCGAAGGGTACCACGGTTATCGACAATGCCGCCCGCGAGCCCGAGATCGTCGATCTCGCCAACATGCTCAACGAGATGGGCGCCAAGATTGTTGGCGCCGGTACGCCTGTCGTGACCATCGAGGGCGTGGAAGAGCTGCATCCCGTTACCCATCGCGTAGTGGGCGACCGCATCGAGGCCGGCACCTTTATCGTCGCCGGTGCGTTGATGGCCGACGATCGCGGTGTCGATGTCACGGGTTTTTGCCCCATTCACTTGGGCATGGTGCTCAAGAAGATGGAGCTCATGGGTATCGACTGCGAGCGCGTCGAGGATGGCGTCCATGTAAACCGTGCCGAGCGTATCAAGCCGGTCGACATCCAGACGCTTCCGTTCCCCGGCTTCCCGACGGACATGCAGGCGCAGATTATGGTGCTCTCCGCCCTTGCCGATGGTAGCTCCGTTATCACCGAGAACATCTTCGAGAATCGCTTTATGTTTGCCTCTGAGCTGGTGCGCATGGGTGCCGACATTCGTATCGAGAGCCATCATGCCATGATTCATGGCGTCAAGGGCTTCTCGGGTGCACAGGTTACCTCGCCCGATCTGCGTGGCGGAGCGGCCCTCGTCGTAGCGGGCTTGATCGCCGACGGGACGACCGAGGTTTCGGCCATCCATCACATCAAGCGCGGCTACGAGCGGTTTGTCGAAAAGCTGCAGGCGCTTGGCGCGCATGTCGAGCATGCTACCGTCCCCGATCCCGTCATCTACTAATACAGGTTGCCTATGTTTAATAAAAAACCCCTCGCGGATACCACCACCCGAAGACCCTCAACTGGTGCGCAGGCCAAGATCTACAGTCGCGATAACGTGGCTCGCTATTCCGAGCGCGCTCGTCAACGTCGCCGTAGCCACACGATTCGTCACGTCGCGCTCATTGTCGTGCTTGGCGTGCTGCTGAGTGCCACTACCGCTGCCGGCCTGTGGTTTGCCACCATTATGGGCAAGCTCGGCGATTCTAATGTCATTACCGACAATCTGCGTCGGGTTCTGGTTGACACCGATGAGGCAAAGGATCCGTTCTACGTGCTGCTTCTTGGCACCGACGGCCGTCCGGGCGAGGATACGTATCGTGCCGACTCGATTATCCTGGCACGCATCGACCCCACGCAAAAACAGGCGACGCTCATTTCCGTTCCGCGCGACACCAAGGTCGAGTACAAGGGCGAGACCATGAAGATCAACGCCTGCCATACCGTTGGCGGCGCCGAGGCCATGGTCGAGGCGGTCAACGAGCTGTGCGGTGTTCAGATTTCCCACTATGCCGAGGTCAGCTTCGACGGTATGCAGGCGCTGATTGATTCGGTTGGCGGTATCGACATTAACGCAACCGATGATGTTGACGACCCCGAGCACCTGGATATTAAGATTACCGCTGGCCAGCAGCATATGGACGGTGCCACCGCCCTTACCTATGCCCGCTGCCGCTACACCTATGCCGACGGCGATTACACGCGCATGCGCCACCAGCGTCAGGTGCTTGGCGCCCTTGCCAACCAGATTCTCAATAACTTCGATGCCACAAAGATCTTTGGCCTGGTTAATTCGCTGTCCGATATGCTCGTAACCGATATGAGCGTTCAGGATATCGTGGCTACGGTCAACGCCATGCGCGGTATGGATGTCGACGGTATCTACTCGGCCAACCTGCCCTCGTACGCCGACGACAGCACCATGATCGACGGTGTGAGCTACGTCTTTGTCTACGAGGACGAGCTCAAGGAAATGATGGAGCGCGTCGATGCCGGCAAGGATCCCAAGGGTCCCAACACCATGGGTCTTTCCGACGGTTCCAGCTCTACGATCGGTGACCTGAACAACAACACGTCTGACGACTACGCAAACGGTACCGCAACCTCATCGGTCAGCTCTGACGATTCCGATGACTCAAGCGATTCAAGCGATTCGGACTACTACGAAGAGCCCACCGGCGACGGCAACGGCTACGAAGCTAACTACTAGAGTTACGGCGTTTTACCAAACGCCGTAACGACTCGACGCTGCGCGGGCCGCATTTGGACAATCTGACGTTCAACTTCAAGGGCGCGACCAGAAGGTCAGCGCCCTTTCGCTTCACGTCACCTTGTCTCAAATGCGACCCGCTCGCTGTCGTTGCCAAAACATCGACGTAGTCGTTGGGGACGTTCTTAAACGACTGGTCAAAGGGGACACTCTTGATGCACTTGGCACTTGGGGACGTTCCTTATGTGCCGGCAGATTGGGACACTCCTTGCGTTAAGAGGCTGGCGTGCGTCAACCTGTTCTCGTTGCAGCAAAAAAATCGCCCCGTTCTCGGTTGAGGACGGGGCGATTCGTCTTTTGGGCTTATGCAGCCAGGCTTATGCAAAGCGGGCGACGAGCTCCTGGAGCACGTCGGTCATCTTGACGAGCGAGCTGACCGGGACGAACTCGTTGACGCCGTGGTAGCAATAGCCGCCGGTGGAAAGGTTGGGGCAGGGCAGACCGCGGAACGACAGCTGGGCGCCGTCGGTGCCGCCACGAATCGGCAGCACTTGGGGCTCAACGCCGCAGGCAAGGTAGGCTTCCTTGGCAACATCAATAAGCTCGGGATAGTCACGAACGATCTCGGCCATATTTCGATACTGTTGCTTAATCTCGACCGTCACACGCTCCTCACCCAGACGCTGGTTGAGTATCGAGGCGGCGGCATCAATAAGGTCGAGTTTCTGCTGGAACTTGGCGGCGTCATGGTCGCGGACGATATAGCGCGCTGTGGCGTGATCGACGGTCGCAGATACACCCTCAAGGTGATAAAAGCCCTCGTAGCCTTCCGTATACTCCGGGCGCTGCACGTAGGGGAGCAACGCGTTGAAGTCGCAGAACAGATTGCCTGCGTTGACCATACGGCCCTTAGCGTCGCCCGGGTGGATGGACTGGCCCTCAAAGCGGACGGTCGCCTCGGCGGCGTTAAAGCACTCCCACTCCAGCTCGCCGATGGGGCCGCCGTCGACCGTGTAGGCGTACTTGCAGCCAAAGGTATCGATATCCAACAGCTCGGCTCCGTGGCCGATCTCCTCGTCAGGGCAGAAGCAAATGCCGAGTGCGGGATGGGGCAGAGAAGGGTCCTGAGCGATACGCGCGACAAGCGACATGATCTCGGCGACGCCCGCCTTGTCGTCCGCGCCCAACAGCGTGGTGCCATCGCTGCAGACCAGGTCCTCACCCGCGAGGTCATTCAGGGCGGGAAGCTTGGCGGTACCCATGGCAACGGGCTTACCGTCAACCGTGCCGCAGACCAGGTCGCCGCCTTCGTAGTGTACGATGTGCGGCTTCACGCCGGCGCCCGGTGCAACTTCGGTGGTGTCGAGATGGGCGATCAGGCCCAGGGCGGGCTTGTCCTCAGCGCCCGCACTTGCGGGGATATGCGCGCAGACATAGGCGTGCTCGGTCACGTGGGCATCTTCCGCACCAAGCTCGCGCAGCTCTTCAGCCAGCACGTTGGCAAGGTCAAACTGAACGGCGCTCGAGGGTACCTGGTCGCAGTTTGCATCCTCGGACTGCGTGTTGATCTGGACGTAGCGCAAAAAGCGTTCGAGGACATCGGGGCTCGTAGTGGTGTTTTCCATAAAGACCGCTCCAATCTTGGTCGTCGTGTGCAACAAGAACTCTAGCACGGTATGCCACGGCATACCACGACGCTTGGATGGGGTAGAATCAGCCATTGAATGCAGAAGGGACGGAAGATCATGGATACGACAAATAGCTCGCGCGAACTACATCTGACGGTGGCGAACGAAGACTACTTGGAGTGCATGGTTCGCATTGAAAGCGAAGAGGGGGAAACCAACGGCGTGCGATCGGTCGACATCGCGCAGCGCCTTGGCGTCTCCAAGGCATCGGTCAATAAAGCGGTTTCGGCGCTCAAGGCATCCGAGCTTGTCGAGCAATCGCACTACGGCAAGGTGATCCTGACCGATCGCGGCCGCGAGGTTGGCACGGCTATCTGGTACCGTCATCGCCTCATCCGCACGTTTTTGGTTCAGGAGCTCGGTGTCGAATTTGAGCGAGCCGATTCCGAGGCCTGCATGATGGAGCATGCGCTATCCGAGGACACGATGAGCCGCTGGCTCGCCTATCTCGAAAAGCAGGGAATCAGCGTCGAGGAATAGCGGGATATATATGGATACGAGTTATTACAACCGCTTTGGTGCCGAGGAACTTACGCGCCGCTTGTCGAGCGAGACCTTGTTGGCGCAGGGCCCCATGGGCAGTGTTCTGTTGAGTGAGTACGATGCCGCCGACATTCCACCGGCGTTTTGGAATCTGGCAGAGCCGCAGACCGTTTCTCGTATCCATCGCTTGTATGTCGCCGCCGGCGCGCAGGTGCTCATTACCAATACCTTTCAGGCATCGAGCTATGCCCTCAAGCACGACCAGATTGCGCCGTCCGTGGCGGAGGTCAATCGCGGGGCCGTCGACGATGCCCGCCAGGCGCACCCTCAGCTACTGCTGGGCTCAATGGGCCCGATCGGTATTGAGTGGTTTGCCGAGGACTCTGTCGAGTATCGTGAAATCCGCGGCATTGCGCGCGAACAGGCGCACGCCTTGCTCAATGCTGGTGTTGACGGTCTGCTGATCGAGACGGTGACGTCTATCCGTAATCTGCAGCCCATGCTTGCCGGCGCCCGAGATGCCGCCGACGGCATGCCTGTTCTGGTGAGTTTTGTCGTTGACGATAAAGGCGACCTGCTGGGCGATGGCCTCAACATCGAGGCAGCCGTTTTGTACGCCGAAAAACACGGCGCAAATTCGGTTGGTGTTAATTGCTGTTCGCTTGCGGCCGCGAACGCGGCGGTGCCCAGGATGGTTGCATCGGCGACTACTCCCGTCACGGTGCGTCCCAACGTAGGCGATCCGGTCCAGACTCAGGATGGCCCCGTATGGCACGAGAACCCCGAAGCTTTCGCGCGCGCATGCATCGAATGGAGACATGCCGGTGCCGCAATGGTGGGCAGTTGCTGTGGAACCACGGCAATCACTACGGCCGCGATGGCCGAGGCGCTCGATAAATAAAGGGCAAACCGCTCCATACGGGGCGGTTTTTTTATTGCTTGCATGTCCTCGGCAGCATTTGCCCAAATGGTGAATGCTGGTGCCGGCAGGTTGCCGAGTGCATGTTGCGGGTATACCCCATGCGTACCATGATCCAAACACTGTGAGGTGTCTGCGCGTGTGCGCGATAATTCATTTTGGAACTGACGGTTGGCGCGCTCGCGTCGATGAGGACTTCACTGCCGATAACGTTGCCCGTATCGCCGATGCCGTCGGCGAGTTGTGGCAAAAGACCAATCCGGGCAAAACGGTATATATAGGGTTCGACACCCGGCCCCTGGCGCGCGAGTTCGCTGAGCTTGCGGCGGGCGTGCTAGCAGCGCACGGGCTAGACGCCGTGCTCGCTTCGCGACCTGTCCCGACCCCTGCCCTTACGTGGGCGGCGGCTTATGACGGTGAAGCGTGCGGCGCGCTCATGGTGACGGGGTCCCATCATCCGCAGGGCTATCTGTGCCTCAAGATTCGCATGGGTGACGGCTCGACCGCCAACCAGGATGTCATCGAAGAGCTCGAAGAGACTATGGCTCCCGAGCCAATGGGGATCGAGGGGCAATATCGCACCGCGGATATCATTCCTGACTATATGCAGGCGGTGGCATCGTTTGTCGATGCCGAAGCCATCCGCGCCGCGCACCTGCGCGTGGTTGTCGATCCCATGGGCGGCGCAGCCCAGGGCTATCTAGCCGACTTGCTGCGCGAGCTTGGCGTTGAGGTGCACGAGATCCACGCCGGGCAGGCGTCTGACCAAGAAGATATCTGCCCCGACCCCGTTGAGCCGTGGGTGGACGCTTGCGAGCGCACGGTTATCGAGGACGGAGCTTGCGCTGGCCTGGTGACCGACGGCGACGCCGACCGCATCGGCGCGGTTGACGAGCGCGGCAGATATATACATCCGCATCAGATCATGGCGCTCGTTTTGGGCGACTTGGTTCAATTTCGTAATTTGGAGGGGCGCGTCGTCGTCAATCTTTCGTGCTCGACGCTCGTGCGTCGCATTGCCGAGGCGCTTGGCTGCCGCGTGACCGTCAAACCAGTCGGTTTCAAATATATAGCGGCGGAGATGAAGAAGGGCGGCGTCCTCATAGGCGGCGAAGAAGCCGGTGGTATCGGCATCGCCGCACATATGCCCGAGCGCGATGGAATCCTCGCCTGTCTGATTCTGTGTGAGCTTATGGCAAAGACGGACGCGCCTTTGGGCGTTCTGGTCGACCAACTCGAGGACAGTTTTGGTAAGACGAGTTACGGTCGACGCGATTTACGCCTTGAGGCCGAAGATGCCGAAACGTTACGAACCCTGCTGCCGGGCGTAAACCCCAAGTCGATTTGTGGCAAGGTGCCGCAAAACGTTAGTCATATGGATGGCTTGCGTTTGGCATTCGAGGATGACACGTGGCTGCTGGTCCGTCCTAGTGGGACCGAACCAGTGGTGCGCGTCTACGCCGAGGGGTTCTCGGTGGAAGAACGCGATGAGTTGCTCGATGCTGGCTGTGCTTTAGCTAGGGGGACGTATCCGCTTTAACCATGAGACTGCCTTATATAAAGAGATGCTCGGCGAGCGGTAGTTAACGGCTGGCAAACGTTAGTCGGATCACAAAATGTGTAGGAAATGTGTACGCCCAGATTCCCGCCCCCGGGGCCCCTCCGGTCTGGCAATATATCTCCTTGCCGCGCGGCCCGGTCGGACCGGATCAGCCGCGGGGCGTGCACCTTGAGAACCGGATACTGCGAGGATGGACACACCAGATGTGTCGCATCCGGGCAGACATCGAACCATTTGAAATGGTCTAACTTGGATTTGTTTTTCGCAAGGCCGCCGAGAGGCGGCCCCGAGAAATTCCTTTTCCTATACTAGAACCATATGAATCGAACGGAACCGATCAGCGATGAACTGAGAGGACCGGACGGGCTCGAAGCCCATATATTTTGGACGGAGAGTTCGATCCTGGCTCAGGATGAACGCTGGCGGCGCGCCTAACACATGCAAGTCGAACGGCACCTGCCTTCGGGCAGAAGCGAGTGGCGAACGGCTGAGTAACACGTGGAGAACCTGCCCCCTCCCCCGGGATAGCCGCCCGAAAGGACGGGTAATACCGGATACCCCGGGGTGCCGCATGGCACCCCGGCTAAAGCCCCGACGGGAGGGGATGGCTCCGCGGCCCATCAGGTAGACGGCGGGGTGACGGCCCACCGTGCCGACAACGGGTAGCCGGGTTGAGAGACCGACCGGCCAGATTGGGACTGAGACACGGCCCAGACTCCTACGGGAGGCAGCAGTGGGGAATCTTGCGCAATGGGGGGAACCCTGACGCAGCGACGCCGCGTGCGGGACGGAGGCCTTCGGGTCGTAAACCGCTTTCAGCAGGGAAGAGTCAAGACTGTACCTGCAGAAGAAGCCCCGGCTAACTACGTGCCAGCAGCCGCGGTAATACGTAGGGGGCGAGCGTTATCCGGATTCATTGGGCGTAAAGCGCGCGTAGGCGGCCCGGCAGGCCGGGGGTCGAAGCGGGGGGCTCAACCCCCCGAAGCCCCCGGAACCTCCGCGGCTTGGGTCCGGTAGGGGAGGGTGGAACACCCGGTGTAGCGGTGGAATGCGCAGATATCGGGTGGAACACCGGTGGCGAAGGCGGCCCTCTGGGCCGAGACCGACGCTGAGGCGCGAAAGCTGGGGGAGCGAACAGGATTAGATACCCTGGTAGTCCCAGCCGTAAACGATGGACGCTAGGTGTGGGGGGACGATCCCCCCGTGCCGCAGCCAACGCATTAAGCGTCCCGCCTGGGGAGTACGGCCGCAAGGCTAAAACTCAAAGGAATTGACGGGGGCCCGCACAAGCAGCGGAGCATGTGGCTTAATTCGAAGCAACGCGAAGAACCTTACCAGGGCTTGACA